>JAISSD010000135.1 GCA_031273295.1 Prevotella sp. | reverse complement strand
GGCACGAAATCTTTTTTCGCAAAAATACATCTTTTTTTCATACCTGCCTCAATTGAAATACCGCACTCCCCGTGTTACTATTATGCGTGCTGCATGAAAAATGATAGGGGACTCATTACCTAATTATTCTCAACTCTTTTGTTATTAATTATTTGCCGGTAAAATTTAACGTACCTTTCGTATTCTTGCAAGTACATTTCTTTTGTGGCATGGCGTTCTTTCTGGTTTTCAATATATTCTACTTTTGCATACTTTATTTTTAATGAAGGCAATGAGGTTGTTTTGTCGGAATAATTAGGTGGAAATGAGGGGGTATCTTGTTCCCGGAAACGGGATGATACTTATTATTCAGGCAATCACCATTTTAGTATAATTCGTTCCCCTAAAGCCTTCGCCAAAACTTTCTTCACTTCTTCGAGGTCTTTGATCTGTTGCATCAGTTCCATGATGGAATCCCAGTTTCCTTCTTTTTGCCGGACGGCCATTTCATCTTTTATTTCCCTTATCTGTTTGGTTATATAAGCATTTTTCAATTCTGTGACTATGCGAGGAACATCTTTTTCCAAATGCTTTTCTTCGGCAAGGGGGGTGTCTTCTTTTCTGGCGTTTTCTCCGAACTGCTTGATATGTACTTTGCTTAACTGATACCTGTCACTGACCAGTTCAGCAGCTATCTTGCTGACTTCGGCATCGGTATGCGCCAGAAAATAACGGATAGGAACAAACGTTTCATCGGACGAATGTTCTATGGCCTCTTCCAGCATCAATTTATAAAAGGGGTTGGTAAACCAGAAGCCGTCGCGTTGCAGATCAAATTTCACCCAATCTATTACTGTGACAGGCATATCTCCTGTGACACTGTTTCCTTCTCCGCCTTTCAGTATTATTTCCATGCCGAAACGAACTATATAATAAAGAATAGCCAGTTCAAATTTATCTATCGGCGTTTTCTTTACCAAGCCTTCACTGTTCTGAATTATGGATTGCGGCAGGCCTTTATTGATTGCCTGCGTCTCCGCTTCCATCTTTTGCGGAGCTGTTTTCCCCGAATAGGCCAGGCGCTTTCTGGTTACTTCCTGTGCCAGAATACGCTCGTCTACATTAAGTAATATGCTGCAATCCTTGATATATACTGTCCTGATAATATTGTCGGGTATTACGGAAATACTGTTCACTATATCGGAAATGAGCGTGGCGCGCTTAATAGGGTCATTACCGGCTTCGTCCAACAATAGCTTTGTTTTAAAGCGTATAAAGTCGACCTCGTTGGTTTTGATATAGTTGGTCAGCGATTCCGCGTTCTGTTTCCTGGCAAACGAATCAGGGTCTTCACCATTGGGGAGCAGTATGATCTTGATATTCATGCCGTCTTCGAGCAACAGGTCTATTCCCCGCAATGCCGCCTTTATTCCGGCGGCGTCGCCGTCATAAATTATCGTGACATTAGTCGTAAACCGGTGGATCAGCCGTATCTGCCCATGTGTGAGCGCTGTGCCCGAAGATGCGACAACATTCTCTATCCCGGCCTGATGCATGGAAATTACATCGGTATATCCTTCCACCAGATAACAGCAGTCGGCTTTGGTTATGGCCTGCCTGGCAAAGAAGACGCCATAAAGTTCATTCCCTTTGTGATATATCTCACTTTCGGGCGAGTTGATATATTTACCGGTATTTTCGGCTTTTTTGAGTATACGTCCGCCAAAAGCGATTACTTTTCCCGACAGTGTGTGTACGGGAAACATAACCCGGCCACGGAAACGGTCTGTCAGGTTGTTGCTGTTTTCGCTTTTTATGGTTAATCCTGTTTTTACAAGATAATCTTCCCTGTAGCCGTTCTTCAGGGCTTCCCGTGTGAATGCATCTCTTTGTTCGAGGCTATAGCCTAGCTGGAACTTCGCTATAATGTCTTCTCTGAATCCGCGTTCTTTGAAATAGCTCAGCCCAACGGATTTACCTTCGATATGATCATGCAACGTATTCGCAAAGTAATCGCGCGCATAGTCGTTGAGGATAAAAAGGCTTTCGCGCTCGTTGTACGCTTGCTTCTGCTCATCGGTGAATTCGCGCTCCTGTACTTCGATATTGTATTTCTTTGCAAGAAATTTCAACGCTTCAAAATACGACAGCTGTTCATGTTTCATAATGAAATGAACCGTCGTACCTCCTTCCCCGCAAGCAAAGCATTTACATATATTTTTAGTCGGGGAAACATAAAACGATGGCGTCTTGTCCGTATGGAAAGGACATAAACCCACATAATTTATTCCCCTTCGTTTAAGGGTAACAAACTGTGACACTACATCAACGATCTGGGCAGCGTCCATTATGCGGTCTATTGTACCTTGGTCTATCATGATCTTTTATTGATACGAAAGTAATAAAAATATCCGGATGAAGATGTTTTTATTTATGTAAATAAAAACGCGACATCGGTTCCCGGAAAAGATGTTTAGGTATGAGAAACAAACAATTTATAACGATGATTGAATTTACAATTTTTCAGGATAAGAAAAGTGTTTTTCGGATCGACGCTTCAAATTTGTCGCCCAAGAATAAACAGAAAGAGACTGCCTTTCAAGACAGCCTCATCTCGATAATTTATTCATATTTTTGTTTTGCAAACCTGTAATTTTTATTTCTGACAAGTCAAAAACGGGATCACATAATCCCTTTTTCCCTCAATTTCAGTTGCCACTTCCAGGCCGAAGCCATTGTATCGTCGATATTTTCCCTGGCGGTCCATCCAAGTACGGTATTGGCATGTTTGGGTTCGGCCCATATTTTCTCGATATCGCCTTCGCGGCGTTCGGCAATTTTATAGTTTAGTTTGACTCCCGATACTTTTTCAAATACATTGACAAGCTCCAGTACGGAAACGCCTCTTCCTGTTCCCAGATTGAAAATCTCCACTTTATCCTCCGATTTGTCTTCCAGCATGCGGTCGATAGCGATTACATGCGCTTTGGCAAGGTCTACCACATTGATAAAGTCGCGGATACAAGAGCCGTCAGGAGTATTGTAATCGTCGCCGAATACACTCAGTTGCTCCCGTACACCGATTGCCGTCTGTGTGATATAAGGAACCAGGTTTTGCGGAACTCCGTTCGGCAATTCGCCTATTTCGGCAGAAGGATGTGCGCCTATAGGATTGAAGTAGCGCAGGATGATGCTTTTGATATCTGCGCCTGAGCGTACAAAATCCTTGATTATTTCCTCATTGATCTGTTTTGTGTTTCCATAAGGCGACTCTGCCGGTTTTACAGGAGCAGTTTCGTCAATAGGATTCACATCCGGCTCGCCATAGACAGTACAGGACGACGAGAAAACGATATTCTTGACACCGGTTTGAGGCATCAAATCAAGCAGGTTGACAAGAGAATTCAGATTGTTCCTGTAATAGAGCAGGGGTTTTTGCACCGATTCGCCTACGGCTTTGCTTGCCGCGAAGTGTATGATCCCTTTAATGTCGGGATGAGTCGCAAACAGTTTTTTCAACCCTTCAAGGTCGTTGCAGTCCAGTTTTTCAAAAACAGGCCTTATGCCTGTGATTCGCTCTATTCCATCAATGGAGTCGGCTGTAGAATTGGATAAATCGTCGATTATAACAACGGAATACCCCGCGTTTTGCAATTCTACAACAGTGTGGGAGCCAATATATCCGGCTCCTCCCGTTACAAGTATTTTCCCTTTCATCTTTTAGTGTGTTTTTAAATTGAGCGGTAAAGATACAAAATACCTGGCATACTGTGTAATTCCGTTCCTTACTTCTTGTTCAGCGATGAATCTTTTCTTCTTTTTAAAGTTCAACATCAGGATATGAACGCATGGAAAGAGTAGTGAGTTACCATAACTGCCCTTAGCCCTTGAACCGCAAATTGTTTTCCCGTCAATGCCTGCAATTTCACCTTCCGTTAATCCCTAACTCCGCTTAAATTAGGTATGCTATTGTCCTCAAACGGGGTAAAAAAATTAATATTAACGCAGATAACCAATGCTTTATGATTTTATCATATATATTGTGGCATTTTTGTAATACATTGAATTACAGAATTATCTATTTGTGGAGTATCAAAATTGATAAAATATTTTAAGTAACCTAATTAGGCTGTCTAAAATATTTTACTAAATGACAATGTATCAAATAAATAGATTAATAGACGCACTAAAAATGGCGGAGTTAGGGGTTAATTCAAAGATGAATTTTTAATTCTGTTCCATTCACTTCTATAATATTCCCCAATCTATCTAATTTTATTGGAACACAAAACTTTCGAATAGGACGATTATCAAACAATTGATAGCAATCTTGGAAACCAAATTCGATTCCTTTTCCGATCGTGTTCGCAACCGTGTGATTAAGGAAATAAATTTGTTTTCCACTAAAAATAAAACGATAAATTTTTTTCTTTCATTTTATTTATCTATTTTTGCAAGACTTTTACGATACTCTCTTCACTGGTACGGTTTGAAATTAATTTTTTTATATATAAAAACTGTATATCTATGAAACTTGTAGTATTATATGGATTAATAATCGGTGTGTTCCTAAGTTTCGGTTCGTGCAAAAACACGGACGACGAGTTCCGGCCTGACGCCATGCCTCCTGTGCCGGAAGGTTATATTCGCATGCAAATCACTGTTCCGGGACTTGCCCCGGCGCCGACCTATGCTCTAAGTACTGCTGACGAAACCCATGTATCGACTGTCGACGTGCTGGTTTTCAATGCCTCCGACAACACATTCCTGTGCCATGCGGTGGGACAGTCCATTGCCACGGACGGCAACGACAGCAACAAAAAAACATTCGACGTGGACTTGCGGAGCGCCGGATACAGGAACTCTTATGTAATGGTTGTCGCCAACGCGCACGATGC
>JAISSD010000093.1 GCA_031273295.1 Prevotella sp. | reverse complement strand
TCAGCATTTTCTTAAATTCCTCAATTTCCTTAACATCCTTAAATTCTTCATTCTCAATTGATTCATACCTTGGGAGAATAGGGATCGATGCGGCCAATTCCCGTACCTCTTATTCCGGCGCCTGTTTCGGCGACCGGAAAACCCTGTGCCGGCGACAAGGCCGGCAACAGGGAGAACAGGAAGAACAGAATGACAGGCATTGCCGGAAAAAAAAACGCAAAAAGGCGCCTGCCACCGGTTGTCCTGTACCGCCGGCATGATCCCGGAACAGCGAAAAAACGCCCTGTCCGAAGAAACGGATAAACGTTTTTCGATGTACTGCTCCGGCTACCACTATTGTTTTATGCATGGAGTATGTGATATTGTTTTTGCACATTAATTATTGTATTCTTTATCCAACAAATGTATTGAATCCGGCTGAATGAATTATTGCACATTTCCGCCTTTCTATATTCAATTATCGGAATTATGAATGGAAATCGAACATTTTGACGGTTATAATCCCAAAATGCCCATTGGAATATAACAGGCTGATAACAAGCATTGTACAATTTTTGATTTCCAATGGACGTCATTGGAAAAACATGAACGTTTTGAGTAGCGGGCGCATAATCCAAACAAGTTTGGCTTCTGCCGGGTCACGAAAAACGACTGAATTTATTAAATGTAATGCATTGAGAATAACCGTATTATGGCATATTAATTCGTGTAAAACAGGCGTTTTCCGATGCATTGATGCTGAAATGGACATTTTGGATCAAAAACGACGATGATGACAGTGGCTTGGACCTGAAACAGTGATTTTCGTAAAAAAGCATTGAAAAAAAACACAAGACAAAAACAAAAAGAACGCAAGACAAAACATATCTTTGTAACTAAACAAGATATTGATCATATATGAATCTCAAAATAAAGTCTCTCGACAATATAGATCAGGCTGCCGCCGATTTTATAAAAGCAATGGGCGATAATACGGTTTTCGCATTTCGCGGAGAAATGGGTGCAGGCAAAACGACCTTTATCAAGGCCATTTGCAAAAAACTGGGAGTTTCGGATACCATAAACAGTCCTACATTTGCAATTGTAAACGAATACCGTTCCTACAGCGACGAATTAATTTACCATTTTGATTTTTACCGGATCAACAAGGTGGAAGAAGCTTTCGATTTTGGATACGAAGATTATTTCTACAGCGGTAGCCTTTGTTTTATAGAATGGCCGGAACTGATTGAAGACCTATTGCCGAGCGACACAGTAAATGTCAGTATCAAAGCGTTGGAAGACGGAACAAGAGACGTAATTTTCGATGTTTGATATTTTGCCGGGATCCTCTTGTGCAACTGCTTAAATTTTTGTATCTTCGTTCCTTGAAGTACAGTCATTGTCCATAATCAGTAAAACTATCGAGGGTTGTGATAAGCTTTCCAAATTGTTATTCAGGCGTATTTGACTACGTCAGTTCGACGCAGCCAAATGCACCCTGCTATTTATCGGAGCTTTCATCCCGCCACATTTGTTTTTATATTTAACGCCTCAACACGTTTTGCAATTTCCTTCAACCTATCCACCGAAACTTTTTCCAGATCCTTCTCCGGCGTTTCCCTGTCGACAGTGTAGATCATCACTTCGCGCGGATTTGTTTCTTTTACAACTTGCAGCCATACCGAGATTTCTTCCTCGGTTGTGTTATCCACAACCTTACCGTCATGGCTACCCTTTACAAACATGGTTTGCATAATAAAATCGCCATTGAAACGCTTGAACAGCTCTATTTGTTTTTCGATACTGTACTCCGGGGAGTTAGGCCGGTCTATCAGGCGCGCCGTGTCCAATATTGCCGAATCGAGTTTAAGGATATTATGATCCACTTTACTCAATGCATCAAAAACCTTCTGCTTGCCGGCATGCATCGCATTCGATAATACACTGATCCCGGCAGCGGGAAAATACCTGTCTCTCAAACCAATCGTATCGTCAATAATTTCGGCGAATAGAGGATGCATGGTCGGCTCGCCGTTTCCTGCAAAAGTGATGACGTCTATGGATGTTCCGTCTTTTTGCAACAGGACAAGTTTATCTTCAAGCGCCGCCTTTACATTCTCCCGGCCGGGCAGTTTCGTCTTTGTTCTGAAATCTTTATTATATCCGCATTCGCAATAAATGCAATCGAAAGAACACAGCTTGCCGTCACAAGGTAAAAGGTTTATACCTAACGAAGCGCCCAAACGGCGGCTATGAACAGGACCGAAGACGATCCCGTGAAACAATACGGTCGACATTATTTGTTGTTTAATTATAAGAAACTGTTTATCATATCACCCTGTTTACGCCATACATAATCAATATATACCGCAGTAACTTGCCCGAGAACATCGCCACATTGACTATATATACATTTGCCCGCATATATCCCAGAGCCAATGCAATTACATCGCCTGCCACAGGCATAAAACTGAAAAAGGCCATAACCGCTCCCTTTCCTTCCAGCCGGCGACGCATCTTTTCCATTTTAGCCCTGTCTACAGCCAGGTATTTTTCTATCCATTCCATTTTGCCCAAACGTCCGAGGTAATAGTTTGTCATACCTCCCAACCAATTACCCGCCGAAGCGACAACAACACAGCCCCATGCATTCATCCCCATGGCGAGTAATCCGGCAAAAACAAATTCCGAACCGAACGGCAAAATGGTTGCCGCAAGAAAAGACGCGATAAAAAGCCCTATATAGCCATATTCGACAAATCCGTCAAGCATGCATTTTACAGTATATGAAGACGGCAAAAAGCGGAGCCATTATACACAAGCCTGTTCCCGCCTTTTTCACCCACGATTCCGTTTTCAGGCTTTCTTCGTCATACCTGGCCTTGCGCATAAGGGAACGCGGACTGACAATCATGAAGACGCCAAACAAGAACAGAAAGACAGCGTATATATAATCCCAATTCGAGTATAGCATTCCGTTACATTTTAGACAGTTTCCTTTTCCTTTGTAAAATATAAATACACAATGCAAAGATAGCGAGAATAGAAATACAGCAACTCGCTTTTTGAATAATTGTGCCTTTGTAATACACTTTCACATTGCCGGATCTATCGACCGGAATCTGTACAAGCCCATGCTTGCTTTGTGTGACTGGCAGTTCCCTGCTATCCAGCTCCGCCGTATAACCCTTATAATAGAAGAGCGGAAGTTCCAGTGAATCGGGATTTTGCACGTACAATTCCATATTCAGTACATTCCTGTTCCGGCCATGCTTCCCAACTTTGGCGCTTCCGTTCATACTGACAATACTGTCGCCCCTGGAAAGGATATAGTATGCCGATTTTACCCTGTCGGGAACATATTCGGCTCCGTTCAAGTAAAAGAAATTACCCGGACCCGGCTCTTTATTCGTTTCACCGATGTGGACATGCATCATTCCGAAATTGTTATTATGCGTGTATATCACTGTGCCTGTACACAGAAGCGCGACTGCAGCCGTTATGAAACGAGCCTTTTTACCGGCAAATATCTTCGACAAACAATAACCTGCCGCTACCGCAAAAAAGAATGTGACCAACAGATAAAGCCGACCCGGATATTGTATAAAAGACAATAGGGTAAAAGGAAACCGTCCCCAAGGGAACAACCGGGATGAAGCGAAAATATAGAACAGGCCAATAAACAGGCCAATATCCACACTTTTCAGCATTTCCGATTTTTCCCTGACAAAGAAGCGTATAAAAATAACCGGCGTCAATAAAATGCCTATCCCCACTATGGTTATATCCTCCGGATAATAAAAGCCGCAGATCAATCCCCAGAATACATAGTCTAACGGAATCTTGGCATTGGCAGGCAGCGTCCAGTCGTTTGTCTCGTAGCGGTAAGTATTCGCCTGCATCTGTTCAATCAACGGACATATATAAACTGCCGTAATGGCCAGAGTAACAATGCCCGCAAGCATCAGGAAGCGGATACGTTCAGGTTCCCTTGTCAGCGGTTTACAGTAGAAAATCAAAATTATTACTATTGTAACAGACACAAGTACCGTGGATATGACATGCGAAAAAACAAGCAAACTGAAACCTGTGGCAATAACATACCATTTCCTGCAATCGCCCTTGACGATATGATAAAGCCCCAAAAAGACCAGAGGAATAAAAGTGAAGGCAAATATTTCGCCCAGTGCGCCGCGATTGTAAATATCGTAGAAACGATAAACGGAAAATGTATATAAGATCCCTGCAAGAAAAGCCGCGCAAGAGCTTTTATATACCGTTTTCATCGCTGAATACATGAATACGCCACAAAGAACTGTCATGGAAAACAACATCGCTTCGCAAGCCTCGTGCGATCCTGTTAAAAGGGCTAAAACAGCAAAAGGGACAAGTATGATATCGGAATAGAAAACTTTACTCAGATAACCGTATTCCAAAGCCGCAGTATAATTGATATAATCGGGGAAAGCGCCTTCCCGCAGCGCCGTTATCAATGCTTCGAACCGTTTCAGGTGAAAGTAATAATCATAACCGGGACGGTCATAAGCAGGACCGAATATCCATATCATGTAGAATGACAGGAGTATCAAAACAATAAAGAAAATCCGGAAATGATATCTCCCGTTTCCTGCCATATTCATTATGAAACTGTTTACTGTACTCATTGTTCTTTTATTTTACCCCGTTTCTTTCCGAAAACAAAAACATATACTATCAATCCCGGTATGCTCAGGACAGAGATATATCCGCCGGCTTTCTGTAGAGTAGTACCCGCATAATAAATCTCGACTTTACCCGACCCGTTAACCGGAATCCGGATCAGCCCGTAATCGCTTTCTTCGACTAAAAGCTCCTTTTCATCGAGAGTCGCCTTATATCCCTTGTAATAAACCAATGGGACTTCTATCATATCAGGGCTGCCTGTTTTTATATCAAAGGATGTAACCCCCTCCTTTCTTTGAAAATTCGAAACTTCCGTTTTTGCCCTTTCCGATATAACCGTATCGCCTCTTTGATGAATATAGTTGTGCGAAGGCGTCTTCACAGGAAGGTACTCCAGCCCGCCCAGATAATACTCGTTGTCTACCGACGCCGCTCCTGTAAACCAGTGCGGGGCTTCGCTCATAGCCAGCGACTGCCAGTATTTATAATTGTGATCGCTTACAACAAAGACAAGCAGCGTGAACGATATGACGCCTGCTCCCGCAATAATTCGATGTTTTCGCGTTTTTAGAACCAAAGACAGATAATACGCTCCACTTACGGCAAAAAAGAATGTAATGAACTCATAAAATCGCCAGGGAAATTGAATAAAGCCAAGCGGCAAGCGTCCCCATGGAAAGACGGCAGAAGCGGAAACAAGGAGTATAATCCCGATTAAAACGCAGAAATCAGCAATTTTTATATATGGAGTTCTCTCTTTAACAAACAAGCGTAAAAGGGGCAGACAGACAAGCAAGGGACCCATACCTGCCATATTTTCGGTTTTCGAATACAGGATTCCGCTAAGCGCACCCCGAACGAGGTCTTCCAATCCGAGTTTTGTCTGTCCGGTTATATTTTCCTTGACGCTATAATAGAATGTGTTGGAAAACATCTGCTCAAGCAGCGTAAGCATATAACTGCTTACGATTGGCAAGGCGACTATGGCGGCCAGTGCGAGACAAGCTATCCGTTCGGGTTCTTTAACCAATGGCCTGTAACAGACGACGACAATCAAAACCAGCGTTATAAAGGCCAGAAAAGATGAAAGCAGATGAGTGTAAACAAGCAGACTGTATCCGATTGTCAGCAAATACCATTTCCTGTGATCTCCTTTTATGATCCGATAAAGCCCCAGAAATACGACAGGAAGGAAGGTAAACGAAAGCGACTCTCCCAAAGCGGCGCGGTTATACCAATCGAAGAGGCGATATGCCGAAAAAGAGTACAGAATAGCGCTGACCGATGCAACAAAAGTATTTTTGAATACGCCATTAACCGCATGGAACATAAAAAGCCCGCAAAGGAATGTCATGGTAAATATCATCGCATCATAAGCGACAAGCGTACCTGTAAAAATACCCAATGCGGCAAACGGCAATAAAACAAGGTCAGGATAAAAGCCTTTGGTAAAATAGCCATAGCCCCCCAAGGCATTATAATCCATATAAACAGGGTAATTCCCCGATTTCAACGCCTGAATCAACACATTGAACCTTCCCGTATTGAAAAAATAGTCGTGCCCTGCATATGTTGATACCGGCCCTAACCGGCACACCATAAACAGTGACAAGGCGAATAATACAAGCAGGAATATCCGGAAGCCGGATTTCCCGTCCGCCTTTATATCAGCTAAACTATTCATGTATCACTTTTGTTTTGTTGCTGCTCTTTTTTCTTCCCTGACAGGAAAATATGGACGCACAAGCCCGAAATACTGATTAACGTGATGATCCATCCCAGTTTCTGTATCGTTGTCCCTCCGTAATATACTTGCGCATGTCCCGATTGACTGACCCGGATCTGCACCAGTCCGTTCTCGCTTTCGGCAACGGGGATTTCCCTGTCATTCAGTTTGGCGGCATACCCTTTGTAATATATCAAAGGCAATTCTATTACTTCGGGGCCGGCCACATTTACATCAAAGGAGGTTATGCCTTTATCCCTGGTCAAATTAACGATGGTCGTTCCATCATATTCCGTTCCGACGCTATCGCCTCTTTGATGTATATACTCGATGGAAGGGACATTTGACGGGACATATTCCAGTCCGCCCAGATGATAATCGTTGTTGAATGCCGCCGCTTGGGTTATCGACCGTCCGCAACGGTACATCCTGTATGATTGGGCGTCGTTGGCCATAATAAAAACAAGCAGTATAACAACCGCAAACCCTGCCGCCAACAAACGTTTGTTCGATTTTAATATCGACGACAGGTAATACCCTCCGGCAACAGCAAAAAAGAAACTGGAAAACGCGAACAGCCTCCATGCCATTTGAATGAAATTCAGTTTGTTAAACGGAAAAACAGACCACGGAAACAAAGGGGAGGAAGCTACAATGTACCCCAGGCCAATGATAACGCCAATATCTATACTTCGCAATTTTGAAGATTTCTCATAAACAAACAATCTCAATGCAACCGCTCCGGTGAGCATAAAACCTACTCCGGGAATAAAAGCCTGCGCAGGCATGACAATTCCGGTAAACATTCCCCAGATAATCCAGTGGAAAGGAAGCGCCGAATCTTCCGTTTTCACCGTCAGATTACGGCTTTCGTAATAAAATGTCCCCGATATCGCCTGTTCCAGCATCGGGCAAAGGTAATAAGCCGTGACAAGCAGGGTAACGACGCCGGCTACCACTAAATAAAGTAAACGTTTCGGCTCTTTTATCAACGGTTTATAATAAATTGCGAGGAATACAAGCATGGTAAAGAACATCAGCGCCGAAGATATCAAATGCGTGAAAATCATCAGGCTGAAACCGGTTGCCAGAATATACCATTTCCTGTAATCCCCTTTGAGTACATGGTAAAGCCCCAGAAAAACAAGGGGTATAAATGTAAAGGCAAGCGTCTCGCCTAACGCCGCGCGATGATATAGATCCAGCAACCTGTAAACGCAGAAAGTATAAAGCAAAGCCGCGACAGTTGCGGCAAAAGGCTTTTTATAAATGGTATTCACCGTGATATATGCGGTTATCCCGCACAAAACGGTCATGGAAAACGCCATGAACCGACAGGCAAATTCAAGACTTGTAAAATTACCGGTGAAAGCGAAAGGGATCAATACAAAATCGGGGTAGAATGCTTTGGTAAAATAGCCGTATCCATCGATGGCGTCATAATCGAGGTAGACAAGCAGGGGGCCGGCCTTCATTCCGTCCATCAGCGCCTGCAAACGCCTGTAGTGGAAGAAGAAATCCTGTCCCGGACAAAGCGGCCGGTACAAATACATCATCACCAGCGAAAGAAACACCAATAAAATAAAAAACAGCCAGAAGCGGCTTCTCTTTTTCGCCGCCATTTTATCAAGAAAGGGACTCGTCCGGTTCATTCTGCTTTCTTCCTTTTGTAAAGATCGTATAAAGATACAAAAATAATATACTTGTCAAAGATATATACAAACTCGCTTTCTGAACAGTTGTTCCTCCATACCACGCTTTCACCTCTCCCGACCGGTTTACCGCAACGTTTACAAAACCCGAGCAGCTTTGGCTCACCGGTAACTTCTCTCCGTTCAAAGTCGCTGTATATCCGTAATAATAGAGCAGGGGGAGGGTCAATGTATCGGGTTCGCTTAACGATACATCAAATACGGTCGTATTGTATTCGCGCCTTAAATTCGATATTCCTGCGCCATCGTTTTTTCCTTCTACTTTTTCGCCCCGGCTGTGGACACAATAAATATCCTCCAGTCTGGATGGCAGGTATTCACGCCCAATCAGGTTATATCCGTTTTCGTAGTCCGGCTCTATGGCCCGCGCCCTTGTTTCTTTTGATAAATCGCCCGCCGGATCCAGCGATCTGTAATTTTCGCTATGGATCCAGGTTGTCAGCATTGTGGCCGATACTACAACAACAGCGGCAATGAAACGCGGCTTGGGATCAACGAATACCACAGACAGATAATACGCTCCCGCTATGGCAAAAAAACAAGTGGAAAATTCATACAGGCGCCATGGATGCTGTATGAATGAAAGCAAGTTAAAAGGAAACCTGCCCCATGGGAAAATACGCGAAGTGGCGACAATAAAACATATCCCGATTATTACGCCTGCGTCTGCGCTTCTTAAATACGCATTCTTTTTACCCCGTATAAAAAAGCGGAAAAGCAACAGCATGGCAAGTACAATACCCGTCCCCGTCCATAGCTCTTTTTCCGGATACGCTATTCCGCTTATAAATCCCCAGAAAATATAATTGAAGCCCACCTTTCCATAGCCGGCCGCTCCTCCCGGACTGCGCGTGTTCAGATAAAAGGAATTGGTCGCCAGTTGCTCCAGCAGGGGAAAAGTATAGTAAGACGTGACAAGAACAGTAACCAGTCCGGCCAAAACAAGGTATATCAGCCGCCGGGGTTCTTTTACCAGTGATTTGGAATAAACCGCCAGTAAAACAAGCAATGTGACAAACATCAGCACAGACGCTATGGCATGCGTATAAACAAGCAAGCCGTATCCGACGGCAAGTACATGCCATTTCCTGTAATCTCCTTTTACAATATAATAAAGGCCGAGAAAAACAACAGGCAGGAAGGTAAAAGACAAGGCTTCGCCCAATGCTCCCCGCTGATATATATCGTACAGGCGGTAAACGGCAAAGGTATAAAGTATGGCGGCAACAGACGCGGTATATGAACTTTTATAAATGACGTCGACTGTATGATACATAAGCGCGCCGCACAGGATTGTCATAGTGAATATCATCAGGTCGTAGGCGAAATAGACGCTTGTGAAGGCGCCGACGAGAGCGAAAGGCGCCATAATAACATCGGAATAAAAACCTTTGGTAAAATAGCCGTAACCGTCTACATTCCCGAAATCCACATAGAAAGAAGGATAAATACAGTGTTTCAGCGCGTCTGTCAACGTATAAAGCCGTCTGTAATGGAAACTGAAATCGAAGCCGGAGCAAGACGACGACGACCCGAAACAAAGCATCATAAACAATGCAAGAAAAACCAGGGCCGCAAGGAATATGCAATACCGGCTTTTCTTTTCAGCCGCTCTTCCCGGCCTCCCCAAAAGGAAAGGAGGGCATAAAGAATATTTCGGGCTACCGGCCATGCATCCAATTATGGTTTATATACAATCATTCTCTTTGGGAGCAAGGGAGGTCAATGCGCCTCCAGCCAGTTCTTGCCTTTTCCACAATCGGCTTTCAGCGGAACGGCCAGCTTGTAAGCATTTTCCATTTCTTCTATCACGATCTTTTGCACTTTATCCAATTCATCGTTTCGAACATTGAAATTCAATTCGTCGTGCACTTGCAGAATCATTTTCGATTCGATGTTTTCCCGTTTAAAACGTTCGAATATGCGGTTCATCGCCACCTTGATAATGTCTGCGGCGCTACCTTGTA
The DNA here is from genome assembly GCA_031273295.1 of Prevotella sp. Classification (GTDB taxonomy): domain Bacteria; phylum Bacteroidota; class Bacteroidia; order Bacteroidales; family Dysgonomonadaceae; genus Dysgonomonas. The sequence goes on along the minus strand of JAISSD010000093.1, from coordinate 8,841 downwards.
CAGGCGCGTTTATCGCATTTCGTTCGGCATATCCGCGCACAGTTGTATTACGCGAATTGATATCAGGCAGATAGCGTTTACGTCCGAAAACAGTTTCCACGTAGTTATTATTACGGGCGACGGATATACTCTTATCCATATATTCCTTTACTTTAGGATAAGTAGCGAAATAACCGTCAATCAAATCTTTGGCTTCGCTACGCGACATGGCCAGCCGTTCGGCCAATCCGAAAACGGAGATGCCGTAAATAATTCCGAAATTGGCTGTCTTCGCCTTGCGGCGCATATCGGCGGTAACTTCTTTTATCGGAATTTTATATATCCTGGCGGCAGTGGCCACATGAATATCTTCCCCGCTGTTGAATGCTTCAATCATTGTCGGATCCTGGCTCAGATGCGCCATGATACGGAGTTCGATTTGCGAATAATCAGCCGAGAAAAAGGTGCATCCTTCATCCGCAATGAACGCCTTGCGGATCTCTTTGCCTTGCGCTTCGCGGATAGGAATATTCTGTAAATTCGGATTGCTCGAACTTAAACGTCCGGTTGCCGTAACCGTCTGGTTGTACGATGTATGCAGTTTCTCGTCCAAGGGGCTGACAAGTAACGGCAAAGCATTGATATAGGTACTCAACAGTTTTTTCAGGCCCCTGTATTCCAATATCTTGCCTACGACAGGATGCGCGTCTTTCAGGCTTTCCAGCGTTTCTTCACCGGTCATATACTGGCCTGTTTTTGTTTTCTTCGATTTTTCCACAATCTTCAACTTATCGAAGAGAATTTCACCGACCTGCTTCGCCGAATTGATATTGAACTCCTGCCTGGCGGCTTTATAGATTTCCGATTCTATTATCTGCAACTCGCAAGTAAGCGTTTTCGAATATTCGGCTAGCGCCGTTTTGTCAAGACGCGCGCCTGTATATTCCATGTCGGCAAGGACATAGATCAACGGCAATTCTATTTCATACAACAATTTGGTTAAATCCTGTTTTTCTATTGCCTTTTCCAGTATGGCTTTCAGCTTCAAAGTGACGTCGGCGTCTTCGCAGGCATAATCCTTTACCTGTTCGGGACGCAGGCTGCGCATGTTCAACTGGTTTTTGCCCTTTGCGCCTATAAGTTCGTCAATATGGATTGTTTTGTATTTCAGGTAGGATTCCGCCATATAGTCCATATTATGTCTTAGTTCCGGATTGATCAGATAGTGGGCGATCATCGTGTCGAAAAGTTTGCCGCGCACATGGATACCGTATTTTTTCAGTACAATGATATCATACTTTATATTTTGCCCGATTTTTTCTGTTTCTTCATTTTCGAAGAACGGACGGAATTGTTCCACAATAGCTTTTGCCTTTTCAAAACCGGCCGGTACGGGCACATAGTATGCCTCTCCTTCCTTAAAGGAAAACGACATGCCTGCCAGTTCGCTGACATTAGGGTCCAAGCCTGTGGTTTCCGTGTCGAAACAGCAAGATTGCAGTCCGGCTATTGTCTTCGCCAAACCGCTTATATCGGCGTCTTTATCCACCAGGTGATAGGCGTGCGGAATATCCTGCAATTGTTGTAATTCCGAATAGTTATCCGTACCGGCGTTCGAACTTGTCGACAACAGTCCGGCGAACAGATCACCCTGAATAGCTTCGTGGGTAGTTGTCGCCCGCACCGGATTTACAGGAGCGCTGTCTTGTTTCAACACACGGTTGATCAGTGTTCTGAATTCCAGTTTTTCGAACAGAGCGAATAGTTTTTCGGCATTTATTTCCTGCCGTTTATATTCATTGCTGTTGAATTCAACGGGAACATCCGTCTTGATTGTCGCAAGGAATTTAGAGAAGATAATTTGTTCTTTATTCTCTTCCAGTCTTAATTTTAGAGTTCCTTTTATATCCGCGGTATGTTCGAGAAGATTTTCGATCGTACCGTATTCCTCCAGTAATTTCTGCGCCGTTTTTGGACCTACGCCCGGGCATCCCGGTATATTATCGGATGCGTCGCCCATAAGCCCCAATAGATCTATCATCTGTTTGGGAGACGACAGTTCGTACTTTTCCATGATTGCCCCGGCGTCGAGTATGTCAAATCCCGCCCCCGCGAATTTAGGCTTGTACATAAAGATATGATCGCTGGTCAACTGCCCGTAATCTTTATCCGGCGTCATCATATACACATCGAAGTTCTCTTTCTCCGCCTTCTTTGCTATCGTGCCGATGACGTCGTCAGCCTCATAGCGGGGAATTTCCAGTTCCTTGATATTATAGGCCGCTATTATTTCTTTGATGATCGGCACTGCCGCTCTTATGTCTTCGGGCGTTTCCTGCCGCTGAGCTTTATATTGCTCATAAGCATCGTGACGGAAAGTACCGCCGGGCGGATCGAAAGCAACGGCAATATGCGTCGGGTTTTCCTTGCGAAACAACTCTTCCAGCGTATTTACAAATCCGAATATTGCGGATGTATTCTGTCCTTTCGAGTTCACTCTGGGATTTTTGATAAATGCATAATATGAGCGGTATATTAATGCGAAAGCGTCTAATAGAAATAATTTCATCGGGATAAATTAAAAATTGACGGCAAGTTACGGAAAAAGCAGGGAATTACAAAAGGGAAACTAACCCAAATTGTCTGTCAGGGATATTCCGGCGTTTTGTCATGCATTAAAAATGATATTTTCTGATGGGCGTCATTAAAAAAAGAGGAGAGTAAATAGCTGATACATGTCTTGATACGGTTCCCGGTTGCGAATGACATGTTCATAATAATTGCGCCCCCGGATTTTTTTGTTGAACGGCGCCCGTTCCAATGTTTTTACCCCGCGGATATATTCATTGGCCGGCATCGTTTTAAAGCATTGCATCACCGCACGCAATGCGGTGGAACGAATGCGCTTTTACTTGCTTGTCTGTTTACTGAAAAATAAAACGATAAATTTTTTTCTTTTCATTTTATTTATACTTTACGATACTCTCTTCACCGGTACGGTTTGAAATTATTTTTTTATATATAAAAACTGTATATCTATGAAACTTGTAGTATTGTATGGATTAATAACCAGTATGTCTCTGTGCTTCGGTTCGGTTCGTGTAAAAATGCGGACGACGAGTTCCTGCCTGACGATGCCTTGCCTCCTGTTCCGGAAGGTTACGTGCGCATGCAAATTACCGTGCCGGGACTTACCCCGGTATCTGCCTACACCCTGGATGAAGTCTGCGAATACCATGTATCGGAAGTCGATGTATTGATATTCGACCAAGACGGCAAATACTTGCACCATGCTGTGGAACAGTCTATTACCGGCTCCGGAAACACAAAAATATTTGATGTGGACTTGCGGGCAGCGGACAACATTACCGGCGCTTATGTAATGGTTGTTGCCAATGCACATGAAGCGGTTGATGCTGCGGTAAAGACTCTATCCATCGCCTCTGCCGCCAAAGAAGATGTGATGAAATTACTGGAATTCACATCTTCGGGAAAGTGGAATGTGGACGACGGCAGTTTCACGCCTTTCCCGATGTGGGGAATGACTCCTGCCGCCATCTCCCTCAATACGAACGCCATTCCGGCTATCTCCATGATACGGAGCGTGGCAAAAATAGATGTGGGGATCGGCCTTGATGCGGATGATGCAGCACAAGGCCTGACACCACCGGCAACCTTCACCCTCGAATCGGTTGAGCTGCACAACTCCCTTGACAAAGGATCGGTAGCTCCATACAACAATAACTGTGACCCCTTGAATACAAAGGCTGTCGCCGCGTCCATACCTGGCCCGGTCACTTTACTTAAGCGTGAGAATTACTCATAACATGAGATGCATCCAATATTATTTTTAACAGGAATAAAACGGAGATTACATATACTGTAGCCGATACATCCCTGTATTTTCCGGTGCAGACTTTGATAAAAGCAAAGCTCAGCATACCAAATACAATACCTTCGGCAATACTGTATGTAAAAGGCATAAACACAATGGTCAAAAATGCCGGAAGGCCCTCGCTCATATCGCTGAAATTAATTTTGACAACCGAAGAAATCATAAACAAACCGACAATGATAAGGGCCGGAGACGTCGCAGACGCCGGAACCATCAAAAATAATGGAGCAAAAAACAGAGCCAAAACGAACATCATGGCGGTACTTACGGAAGTTAGGCCGGTTCGTCCGCCGGATGCTACACCGGATGCGCTCTCCACGTATGCGGTAATAGTACTTGTTCCCAAAACAGAACCTGCAGTTGTTCCCAAAGCATCGGAAAATAAAGCTTTTTTCATCTGAGGGAAGTTACCTTCTTCATCAGCCAGCCCTGCTTTGGATACAACACCGATCAATGTGCCTACAGTATCAAACAGATTCACAAATAAAAGGGTGAAAACCACAACCAACATATCAAACGAAAGCAGGTGTTCCCAATCGAATTGTGCAAAAACAGGCGCTATGGATGGCGGCATACCGATAATGCCCGAATCCGGCAGCGTAACATCGCCCAGTATGATCCCAAAGACAGTGGCGACAACAATACCGATCAAAATAGAGCCATTTACATTTCTGACAAATAATACTGCTGTAACAATGAGGCCAAGCATGGCAATCCACACACTGTGCCGGGCGAAATCACCCAAAGCGACCAGGGTCTCCGGACTTGCCTCCACAATATTTGCATTCTTTAATCCTATCAGTGTGATAAAAAGACCTATCCCGACAGGTATGGCGTCCTTCAAGACTTTTGGTATGCTTTTGACAATCAGTTCACGTACATTGAAGAATGTTAACAGGATAAAGATAATCCCTTCAATAAATACCGCTGTCAGCGCAAATTGCCACGGATAGCCCATGACGCCGCATACAGTAAAAGCAAAGAAAGCGTTCAGTCCCATTCCGGGAGCTTGCGCGATCGGCAATTTGGCGTATAAAGCCATCATCAGGGTCGCAAAGATTGTAGCCAGAGCGGTAGCCGTAAACAGGGCGTCCTTGTCCATCCCTGTAGTCGACAGTATACTTGGATTGACTATCAGTATATACGACATGGTAAGGAATGTAACAAGGCCCGCAACAAGTTCCTTGCGAACAGAGGTCTTGTTCTCCGTCAGTTTAAATGTTTTTTCGAGAAACTTTTTCATTGTTTTAAATCTTGGAAGTTCTTTTATATCACGCGCTATCTCCATATAGACAGTTCCTGCATTGCCGAGGCTCTGATCAAGGAATTGTTCCCGAATAACATGACGATTATCATAAATACATGTATTACAATGTATTAAAAAAGCATCAAACAGTCAATTTAATTCATAACAGTCCCTAAAGTCCAAATCAACGAACATAAATGTTGAGTTCCATTTGCCGGGCCTGAACATTTCAAACGTTGCCGTAAAGTAATTTTTTCTGAAATTTTATCCGGATGCAATGCATGGCGCGAATCGAAATGCAATTGGAGATCCCGTGCATACACGAAAAATGAAAGCGCCGACAATCCTGAAGAAAAAAATACCTTTTTAACCATAATTCGCAAAATTCAGATGCAAAAGTAAACAAAAAAAGCGCCTGTTACCATCGCTATTACCATTTAACAAAATAAATTTATCAAGAAAGCGTTTAAACTTTCTACGAATATGATTTTGACTGTGTTGAACCGGCGTTTGACTACGTCGATTTTCGGATGGCTCCGGTGACGAAAAAAACCGACTGCCTGACGGCGATATTGTTTTCTCCCCGCATTAAAAGCAGAGAGGAAACAAATCAAATGAATGCGCTCGCGCTACCGGCGCTACTATTCTTTGACACAACGGACGCTGAAGCCGTACCTCCGGTCGTCGTCGCTGGCTGGGAACACGCTGTTACTGGTGAAATCCAAGCAGTACGCGTCCGAACTATCGTACGGCGAGGAAGACCAGTAGCCGCCACCGTAGCCTACGACGTACAGCGTGCCGTAATCGTAGTAACGGTACCCGGCAGCGGGAAACCACGGATTGTTGTTTTTAGTATAACCGGGCGCGTCAGAGTTACTGTACCTGCCGGTGGCGTCGGATTGATAAACTGTGTAGGAACCGCTAGTGATGAAAGTTCCCGACTTGATATAATCCGTATTCTCTCCAAACTCTTCGGAGGTCGGCATACGCCACTTCGTGCCTGGAGACCCCGGAGCCCTGCCCGTATCAGTCAGGTAACGGCATATATCCCCAACCAGGTTTGCAGGATCATGAACCTCGTAAAGACTCGCCCTGGTTTCGTCGCCTATATTACCAACGACAGTATTGTCGGCATACGGAATGTTATCCCAGGTATTGTAGGTGTTGCCTGTCCCGGCATAAGAGCTTGTCCAGGCGCCTGTGGCTGCATTGGGAATATAAACAGTTTTGGAAGTACTCCATGCCATGTTGCTGCTCGAACTGCCGCTCGGGTCTATTCCCACAAGGCTGCCCCACTTGAAGAATACGCCCTGGTAATTCCGGTTGGTAGTCTCCTCGTCGAAGGTCAGCGTGCTCCCGTTCCAGTAGATATTGCTACCGGCCCAACCCTTGTGCATTGATGGATGAAACTCGCCTTTAGCCTGGTTAACAGTTATATCACTTGCCGTAAACTCGCCGGTAGGACTAAAGAAAGTAAAGACGGCGGAAGGAACAAGAGTGTATGACGAATTGGCTTTAAGGGAAAAATAAAAAGTCCCGTTGCCCGTTCCGTTTGGGGTAAAGGAGGTAACAATAGCGTTCGGGTCGCTTTTGACATTAACGTTCCATGACCAGGAAGAGGTGACCGACAGGGATGCATCGGTGACGCCCTCCCCCGAATAGTCTCCTGATGGCGAGGTTACGCTAAACCCGTCTGCAGTACTTTTCTGAGTGACGGTTATCACTTTCGTTAGCCGGCCCGAAGTGATGGTGATGGTACCGGATCGCTGTCCGCCGCCATTGGCATCTACACTGAATGTCAGCGTGGTGGATGAACCGGACGAGTTGGCGGTGGCGGTTTCTTTTCCATCGGCAGCGATGGTCAACCAGCCCTGGTCCGATTCAGCCTTGTAACCTTTTTCGTATGTAGTGGATACTTTCAAAGTAATGCCTGTTCTGGCCGCGTTGTCCAGAGTATAGCTGTCCTGACTTACGCCCAACGCATACTGACCGTTATAATCATAAGAAGCAAGGGATTCGTCAGTAGCGGACAGATCGTAAGTCAGATTGACCGGCCTTGCCTCCGCGGCAAGATCAACAGTCGTATAGCCCGGTCCTTTCACCTCCGTGATATTGAAGAGGTAACGGTGATTGCGCAGGACAGGCAGGAAAGTCTGGCCTGGATAACTGCCGCTGACAAAGTCGAGGCGGTAGTAGGTTATTGGGTTTGCCAAACTGCCATACCTGCCTCCAATGACAAGATAAGGATTGGTTGACAAGGCGTTGCGATTTCCCTCTGCATGTTCAGCCATATAGATGGCATTCATGCACGACTTGTTGGAACTGAACCCGTCGTCGGGGTCAGTAGCGAGATACGGGATTGCCGGATTGACACCCGGAGTGGGAGAAGAAGTCGGGATGGATGGCGCGGTAACCGTTGTTCCCGAATACTTCCCGCTGTATGGAGCTATCGATCCCTTGTTTAGCGAGTTGTACAGATAAACCTCTTCCAGAGTAAAGGTAGATTCCAGGCCCGCGGCAGTTTCCGCACCGTCAGTCACATTGTCCGGGAACTTGAGACCAACATCTATCCTCGCCACACTGCGCAGCAGGGAGATAGTTATACCGGCCAGAAGGACGGGAGAATCAGTCATGCCCCACATCGGGAAAGTCTTGCTGCCGTCTACCGGCCACTTGCCCGAAGAAGCAAAGGTCATGGACTGCATGACAGTTTCCTTTGTAGGAGGGGAGGCGGCAAAGCCGGTAGTGTCAACCGACGCATTGGCAACAACCATCACGTAAGCGCTGGTAATATTGCCAGCCGCCCGCAGGTCCACATCGAAAGTCTTTGTACTACCCGCGCCAAAGATTTTTAACGGCTCGGTTACAGCCGTGTAACACAGGTATGTGTCGTCGTTGGCATTGAGCCCGTCCTTGAAGACCAGCACACCGACAGTCGATACTTTGGATTCGTCATCGGAACTCAAGGCGTAGGTAGATACCGGGGTAAGACCCGGAACAGTGATCCGCATACGAACATAACCCTCCGGAACAGGAGGCAAAACATCGTCAGGCAGGAACTCGTCGTCCGTGTTTTTACACGAACCAAAACAGAAAAACAAGGTGGCTAGCAAGCCGTATAGAAATACAGGTTTCATAGATATATATGTTTATATGAATAAAATTATAATTTTAAACTACCAAGTGGGAAGCGATGTTTTGCGAAGTCGCGGCAAAGATATAAAAAATTATTCCAATTAATTGACTAAACTGCCGCTATTTTTTTTTATTTCGGGAAAAGTATCCGTAGGGGGCGTTGTGCGCAAATGGTTTCCGTCAAAATCAACGCCGTATTCTTTTTAAAATCAGAGATATTATATTCGGACGAAATCGTTTCGTTGCACTCTTTATTGTATATTGTCCTGTCAGGACGTACACCGGAAACCTGAATTTGCCTACCCGATACGTTGTGTCGGGCTAGGATATGGAAGGCCTTCAGCCTTAACCGGCTTAGTATCTCCAAAACCCGAATTTGTTTACTTCAGCCTTAACCTGACAATTATTAAAATTAAAGACCTCCGGCTAGATTCATTAACACAAAGAATACAAAGTGTAGCACAAAGGGCGCAAAGCATTTATTTTGCATCCTTTGCATTAAAAACTGCCTGCGGTGATATTTTTTGAACAAGGCTGAAAGCCTTTTATATCCCGGCCCGATATAACATGCCGGGTGAAATAAAAA
>JAISSD010000303.1 GCA_031273295.1 Prevotella sp. | reverse complement strand
ATGGGTTTTCCCGACACCGTAAAACAGGTCCGCCAGACCCTGGGGATAAGCCAGGAAGAGCTTGCCCATGCCCTGAATGTCAGCTATGTCACCATCAATCGCTGGGAAAACGGCAGGTCAGAACCCAATAAAATGGCCAAAACGGTCTTTTACGCTTTCTGTGAGAAAAAAGGCGTTAGTATCCAAGAGGAAATTAATGGAAAATAACGCCAGCCTGGTTTATTACAGTTTTTGGCTCAAAGACGAAAGTTTATACAAGGCCGTACAATAAGGAGCGCATCCGCCAGTGCCTAAACTTACCATATCCCAGCTTGAAAACCACCTCCTTAAGGCCGCCGACATCCTCCGGGGGAAAATGGATGCGTCGGAATTTAAGGAATACATTTTTGGGATGCTTTTTCTGAAACGCCTTTCCGACAATTTTGATAAAAAACGCAAAGAATTGAAGCGGGAACTTGATGCCAGAACAGATTTGTCCGATGAAGAATACACAGAACTATTGGAGGGCAGGGATCAATATGTACCTGTCTTCTTTGTGCCTTGGCAAGCCCGTTGGGAGAGCGATCCTGTCGCAGAGGATGAAAACTGGAGGGGAATACTGCACCTCAAAACAGCAGTTGCTTCGAAATTAAAAGAAGCGTTGATAGAGATTGAAAAATCAAATACCCAGCTTGAAGGTGTGTTGAGAAATATCGACTTTGGTAAAAAAGTAAAATCAAAACAGATCATTACCGATGCAAAACTGGTAGATCTTGTCAAGCATTTTAATAAATACAAATTAACCAATGATAACTTTGTGTTTCCCGATCTTTTGGGAGCCGCCTACGAATACATGATTAAAAATTTTGCCGACAGCGCCGGCAAGAAAGGCGGCGAATTTTATACCCCTTCCCCTGTTGTTCAGCTTATGGTACGGCTTATTAAACCCGCCGAAGGTATGGAAATTTACGATCCAACAGTTGGTTCTGGCGGTATGCTTATCCATAGCAAATACTATGTTGAAGAACATGGGGGAAACGCGGAAAACCTTGCGCTTTACGGTCAGGATGATGCGGCCACCGTCTGGTCAATCTGCAAAATGAACATGATCATGCATGATATCCACGCTGCCAATATTGAGCACGGTGACACGATTAGCGATCCTCATTGGACGGAAGGCAACGGGGTAAAACAGTTTGACCGGGTAATAGCCAATCCTCCATTTTCGCAAGTCTATTCGAAAACCAATATGAAGCTGGAAAACCGTTTCTGTTATGGCTGGACACCCGAGAAAAGCAAAAAAGCCGATCTGATGTTTGTTCAGCACATGATAACCAGCACCAAGGCGGACGGTATGATGATTACCGTCATGCCCCATGGGGTGCTCTTTCGGGGCGGAGAAGAAAAGAAGATCCGCAAGGGAATTCTTACCGACAAAATGGATATTGTGGAAGCCATTATCGGCCTGCCGCCAAATCTTTTTTATGGTACCAGTATTCCCGCCTGTTTGCTGGTCATTAACAAAAACAAACGGAAAAAATTGAAAGGTAAAATTCTCATTATCAACGCCGATGCGGAATATGGAGAAGGGAAGAACCAGAATTACCTGCGGCCAGAGGACAGCGAAAAAATAGTTTATGTGTTTGATAACTGCGAGGAAGTTCCCGGTTATTCAGCTATTGTACCTATTGCGGATATAATTGACGAAAAAGGCAACGACTGCAACCTCAACATACGCCGGTATGTGGACAATACCCCGGAACCGGAGGACGAAGATGTCCGGGCGCATCTTTTGGGATTTGTTCCCAGAAAAGAAATCGCTAAAACTCTGAAAGAGAAGCTGTCCAAATACTCAATACAGGAGAAGTCTATCTTTACCAATATCGATAAAGATTATGCATGGTTCAATAATGATTGTGATAGCAGGGAAAAGATAAAAAATTTTATTCAATCTTACGCAGGAGTCGCCTCCGCAAACGCATCTATGCATGATGCCTTTGAAAAATTCTGGACCTCCGCAAAAAAATCGATAAGCAAAATCGGAGATGCCTTGAAAATTGCCGATTTTAAACGAAAATATACGGATCTCATTGAAAAACAGCTTTCTCCGCTGGGACTTCTTGATAAATTTCAAGCTGTGGGTGTTTTTGCGAACTGGTGGGATCATAGTTATACCCTGCGGGAAAACCCTGAAATTGAAACCGATGATGAAGGCAAAAAGACAAAGATAACCGTTAAGGAAGTAATTGTCATCAAAAATGTGTTTAAAACAATCAATGCCGAAGGGTTTGTTGAAGCTCTGGTGAGCGATGAAAAAATAGCCGCCGTCTTTTTTGCGGACGATCTCAAAGCCCTTAAAAAATTGGAAAACGATGTCACTGTGGCGGAAAATGAACTTCTTGTATGGTTAAGTTCAATCGAAATAGATCCTGAAACGGATAATGAAGACGATGAACAGGATGAAGATGCCGCCGCTAAGGAACCAACGGTAAAAGAAGTGCTTGATTACTTAAAAGAAAAAAAGTCCAATACTATAGATGAACAGGGAATAGCGGAACTGGATGAAAAAATAAAGGAAACTAACCGTCTTAAGAAACAAAAGACCGATATAAACCGGGCGTATAAAAAGAAACATGAAGAACTGCGGCAAAAGATAGACAGCAAGCGTATTGAGCTTTCCGAAGATGAGTGTGAGACTATGGTTCTGGAACTGCTCAAAGACGCCTTTGTTACGGAACTGAAAAAGTACCTTAAAGCGGAGCTGGATAAAACAATCAAAGCGGTCTGCCACATCTGGGAAAAATATTTTACCAGTGCGACCCAATTACTCAAGCAGCGGAATACCGCCGAAAAGAAGCTTAACGGATTCTTGAAAGACCTGGGGTATATTGATGGGTAAGTGGAAAGAAATTCGAATATCGGAAATAGGGCCGGTGTTCTCCGGTTCGACACCATCAACCGCAAACTCTGAGTTTTGGGATGGAGAATATGTCTGGATAACGCCGGCAGATTTAAGTATGGTGGATGTCCCTTTTGTAAACAGTTCTTCACGAAAACTTACATGGCTGGGAGTAAAAAAGGCGACCAATGGATTATTGCCAGAAAACTGCGTGATAATATCTTGTCGTGCTCCTGTTGGTTACTGCGCTGTTGTTTCCTGCGACTTTTCTTTTAATCAAGGCTGTAAGGCGATAATGCCATATGAAAAATATGATTCGCTATATCTTTATTATTCTTTGAAAATGTATAAAGGATCGCTTGAGAGAGTGTCATCAGGAACTACCTTTTTAGAATTACCAAAACGTGAGTTGGACCGATTTAAAATAAGCATTCCGCTAGACACAAAAGAGCAATCAAAAATAGCCGAAATACTCAGCACCATTGACACCGGTATCGAGAAAACCAAAGCCATTGTTGAAAAATACAAAAGAATCAAAACCGGCATGATGCAGGACTTGCTTGTCAATGGTATTGATGAAAAGGGCAATATTCGTTCACAAAAAGACCATAAATACAAGGATTCGCCGATTGGGAAAATGCCGATTGAATGGGAAGAAAATCGATTTGATAAAATTGCAAAAAATATAACTACAAAGACAAAAACAATGAATGATTGTATCAATATGGACAGCATTGAAAGTGACACAGGTATTTTATTATCTCTGAATGATTCTGATATTAAAAGTGATAAAACTGTTTTCAAAAAAGGCGATATTTTATTTGGTAAATTACGGCCTTATTTAAGAAAATACTGGTATGCTATTTTTGATGGTACATGTTCTTCAGAAATAATGGTCTTTCGTCCAGATAAATATATCACAAGTTTGTATCTGTATTATTTAGTATCTTCTGAAGGATTTGTTCTTTTTAATGATTCTCAAACTTTCGGTACGAGGATGCCAAGAACGGGGTGGGCAATAATCAAAGAATATCAAGCTGGTATACCTGAAATAGATGAACAAGATAGAATTACGGATAAATTGTTATCTATCGACGCTAAAATCCAGTCAGAACAGGCATATCTTAAGAAATTGCAGGGTATCAAGCAAGGCTTAATGCGGGATCTGCTCACCAATAAGGTCGCGGTGGATGCGTTGTTGTAAAAGGAGGTGGCGCTATGGCAAAGTCAACGGGAAGACCCACTGAAAAACAGTATGTGGAACAACCGCTCCTGGCCCAGCTTGAAGATTTGGGCTGGGATGTCATCGATATTAACGATACCGAAGTAAATTATCCGGAAAACAGTCTTCGTAAATCATTTTCCGAGGTAATTATAGGAAAAGAACTTGCCGCTGCCCTAATGCGGCTTAATCCCTGGCTTGCCGGATACCAGATACCCGAACTGATTTCACAATTGCAAGCCTATCCCACTCTCAAACCGCTTGAAAATAACGCCGACCTCTTTGACCGCATTGACGGTTTTAATAACTTTACCTGCGTTGATGAATCTACGGGAGAAAACCGCCCGGTATGCTTAATTGATTTTAACGACATAGATAATTTCAACAAAGAATCCAGCAAAAACCATTTCCTTGCGGTTTCCCAATATAAAATCCGTATTCCCGGCAAAGAGGAACATATCATTCCTGATATTGTGCTTTTTGTAAACGGCCTCCCCCTGGTTGTCATAGAATGTAAAGCCCCGGATATTGAAGACCCGGTCGCTATGGGAATAGAGCAGCTTTTGCGGTATCAGAACCGGCGGGATTCAAGGGACATGGAGGGTGTACCGGAATTGTTTTACTATAACCAATTCATGGTTTCTACGTGTTACCACGAAGCCCGCTACTCAACCATTACCGGCAGGGAAAACCATTATATTGAATGGAAAGACCCGTATCCCCGTAAACTTTCCGATATAAAAACCAAAGGAACCGTTTCGAGTCAGGAATTACTGGCTGCGGGAATGTTGGATCCTTCTCATCTGCTCGATATTATTCAAAATTACACGGTTTTTATTGAGGACGACGAAGGAAATACCATCAAGGTGGTCGCCCGGTATATGCAGTACCGGGGCGCAAGCAAAATCATAGAACGCCTGCGGAGTAGCGGCGATTCTTCTAAGAAAGGCGGTACTATCTGGCATACACAGGGAAGCGGAAAGTCACTGACCATGATGTTTGTTGTCCGTAAAATGTATCACTCAAAAGATTTGCATGATTACAAAATCGTACTTCTCATTGACCGCAAGGATTTACAGACACAAATCCTTGAAACCAGCAAGGCGATTCGTTATAAACCTAATCTGGCGGGGAGTATACAACATCTCAAAAACCTGATTCAAAATACCTCAAGTGATGTTAGTATCGCAATGGTGCATAAATTCGGCGAATATGAAAACAAAAAGGAGAAATTTCCCGTTCTCAATACATCGCCAAAAATTCTTGTGATGATCGATGAGGCCCACCGTAGTGAATACAGCGAACTTGCCGCCAATATGTGGCGATCAATGCCGAACTCAATAAAAGTCGCCTTTACCGGAACGCCCATTGCTAAAACAACTGAAAATTTTGGCGGTATTATCGATTCGTATACCATGCGTCAGGCGGTTGATGATGGAGTAATAGTAGAAATAAAGTATGAAGGCCGTGCCGATAGAAGTGAAATCACCGATGCCGATGCCATGAATAACAAATTCCTTGACGTTTTCCGGTACTGTTCAGGAGAAGAAAAGCAACAAATCATGGGCAGGTTTACCTGGCAAGGCTATCTTGAGGATAATGATGTTATCCATGCAAAAGCCTCCAATATGCTGGATCATTATATCTCTACGGTCTTTTCCAACGGATTCAAAGCCCAGGTGGCCGCGGTAAGCCGCGAAGCCGCTTACCGCTACAAGGCGGCGATGGAAGAATTACTGCCCCAAAAGATAGAAGCTCTAAAGAAGGATAATCCCCACAATGTAGACATTACCCGGCTTGAAAAGCTGAGAATCGCCTGCGTTATTTCCACAAGGCAAAACGACGAACTATACCTCAAAGCCTTGGGCGATGAAACGGTTAATAAAAACATTGTCGCCGGATTTAAGCTGCCATTTTCAGAACAGAATACCTCGGGGTTTGATAGCAATTATGGTATCATTATTGTTGCGAGTATGCTTTTGACCGGATTTGATGCTCCGGTTGAACAGGTCTTGTATCTTGATAAATACATCACCAATCATAATCTGCTTCAGGCCATTGCCAGGGTAAACCGTACCAGTGGCCCGAACAAAAAATGCGGTTATGTTGTGGACTATGTCGGCATTACCAGGCACCTTAAAGAAGCACTTGGTGATTATGCTAACGGTGCTATTGAGGAAACTCTGTCTGTATTGAAAACTGATGGTGACGATATTGATGCCCTTAATAACGCCTATAATATTATCAGGCAGTTTTTGCTGGAGAAACTTCATATCGAGTCGCTGGATGACAATGAAGATATTATTGAAAAACTGACAGCGGATGATGAAATGCGGGAACTCTTTAATGCTTATTTTCGTGATTTCTCAAAATATTTTGACCGCGTCCTGCCCAATCCCGCCGCTCTCGAATATTCCACGGATTATAAACAGCTTGCCTTTATCCGCCAGTCGGTAGCGAATAGATGCCGGGATCCCCGCTTTTCCATGAGGGATGCAAGTAAAAAGGTGCGGGCCATTATAGAAGAATACCTCAGCGTTCACGGAATAGACATAAAAATACCGCCTATTTCTGTTTTGTCTCCGGATTTTCTAAAAAACGTGAAGGGTAAAACCGACAGGGCTGTATCCGATGAAATAACCTATAGTGTTCGGGAGTATATAAATAAAAACAATGCCAAAGATCCTGATTATTTTGAACGGCTCAGTGATAAGCTGAACAAAATTCTTGAGGAATATGCTGAAAACTGGGCGGCTCTTCGTAACGAACTTGAAAAAATGTGGCAGGAAGACATTATAGAAGGCCGTAAACGGGAAAAAACCTTTGGGTTTGACCCGGAGACGGAGATGCCTTTCTTCGCCATTCTTAAAAAGGATATTTTTGGAACAAAAGATTATACGGAACTAACGGAACAGGAATTCAACATTCTGAAAGACCTGACTACCGATATATTGGAGCGTATAAAAACCGATACCAAATTGGTTAATTTCTGGAACAACCAAACCATGATCGATCAAACGAGAAATCATATAATTACTCAGCTTATAAAACCCTCTATAAAGGCAATCAAATCTGATATTGTCAGTAAGCGGACCGAAATCGCCCAGAAGATAATGGAACTTGGCTATCAGCATTATAAAGGCGGCGTATGAAGTCTATTCCCTATACTCTTATCCGTTCAAACAGAAAAACCATTGCCCTTGTTATTAATACAGAAGCCCAGTTGATTGTACGGGCTCCCTTTGCGGTGAGTAATCGTGAGATAGAAAATCTTGTTGAAAAAAAAATCGCATGGATACGGGAAAAGCAGCACATTACGGCCAGCCACGAGGAAAAATATGCGCATATTTCATGGAAAGACGGCGAGAGTATTTTATACCTCGGAAATGCCTATACTATCATGCAGATTGAGATAGACAGTCCGCTATTAGACGGTGCCTTTTTGAATGTACCCCGAAATTCCCGGAAAGATGATATTACCACATGGTTAAAAAACGAGGCGAAAAAAATTATTTCTCAGCGGACAGATTATTATGCAAGCTTCATGGGAACGAAATACGAATGTCTTCATCTCTCAGAAGCGAGAAAACGCTGGGGTTCATGTTCCACCAATGGCAGTCTGCGGTTCTCATGGAAACTAGTAATGTGTCCTCTTTCGGTCATTGATTATGTTGTGGTACATGAACTCGCTCACATAGCTTATAAAAATCACAATAGTATCTTTTGGGCGAGGGTTAAGACAGTTCTGCCGAATTATAAAGAAGCCCAGAATTGGTTAAATCTTAACCGGAAATTGATAGAGATGGAATAAAGAGAGGCACGATAGCATAGCATATTTCAATTAGGATAGCGAGCGCACAAATTTTCATTGAATACATCGAAAAGTCCATAGAGACAGGCTTGCTTTCAAAATCATTGTAGAAGAAAGCCACTAAAATGATACGATTAAATCCGATGATATTATCTCCTACTTTCATTCAGATAAAACTATCCGCACACCGGTAACCCCAAAAGACATAAGAACGCAACGGTAATAGAAATACCGGAAGAAATGGTAATTTTTCCCAAAGGATTATCAAGAAAGTCATTATCATAAATGAATATTTTGTATAGAACATTCAAACCAAAGATCAGGTGAACTATTTGATAAAGCCCTTGAAAAACATGGAGATATTTATTCTGAAATGCAAGCCCTGAGAAACGAGATAAATCCGCTTATAATCCTACAGGTTCCTAATAAAATTTTTGCTCTGCAAAAATTACAAAACATCTTGTCTTGGTCAGTACCGTGGTATCAAATACCTAGCTTCAGCCACCGCAAATCGGCGGGGTATTGAACCGTCTGAATTTAATAAAAAGGAGGTATTGATAGGCGAGATTGAACGATATTTTGAAAAGCGTGGCATAGCTTATAATAATCAAAAAATGGCAATATGGCTTGCCGCCCTGCCGTGGCATATTCGTTCACCCCGCAGGTCAGTCCATTCGTGGTGAAGGGGTAATACAGCGGCGGCTTGTAGAGAAAGGGCGCCCATCCCTTCATGCCCAGCTTGCTCCGGGGAGTTCCGCTTTCCCGCCTTTGCGGTCTCCCGTCAGGTTAGCGCCGCCG
>JAISSD010000152.1 GCA_031273295.1 Prevotella sp. | reverse complement strand
ATCCTGGCCTCGTCTTCCGTTGCACCCACGGAGCTTTCGTTGGCAGTACCGCCGCTAATCGCATAAGTTACGCTTCGACGAGCCGCAGGAAAACTGAAAGTCAAAGTACCTGTCTGTCCGATTGTCTCCGGTCTGGAGACGCTCTCTTCGCTGCTGCAACCGGACAACAACCCGGAAGCAAGCAGGATTACTGAAAGAATAGATTTTTTCATAAGTCTGAATTTTGTTAATGAATTTTTGCTAGTGTAAATTTTATCCAACAAATATATTGAATCCGGGCGGATACTTTGTTACAGATTTCCGCCTTTTTATATCCAATTACAGGAATTCGGGATTGAAATCAAACAAAGAGGGGGGTATGCCTGCGACGTTATTCAAACCCGTATGATCTTCTCTTCAAGGCAATTTAAGGAAATTAAAGAATTTAAGGAGATTAAGGAAAATGAGGAAGCTGAAATCTGCCCAAACCGATGCATGTCATTCCGAATGAAAAGAGGAATCTGCCGGCCAAACGCACAATCCTAACCGGCTGTATAGACGATTCTACAAAAAGAAGACGCTATTCAATGCTGAATTTGATGTAATCATACCCTTCTTTAAACAAATAAAATATAATTATCCGGTTTCTTCCAACGTGAACGAAGCGGGATAATTATTTTCTTTTTATTCATATTGTCAAGTCTTGCAGAATCAGATAGTTATCAATGTTTTTACTCACAGTATTTTTTTATTGCTGCTTCAAGCTATTATATTCTTCATCTGTAACAGGCTCTAACCAAACGACCGCACCTTTACCAGTTTGCGTACCTATCGCAATATGCTCAAACTCGCTATCATGTGTTGCTCCGTGCCAATGGATAACATCAGGCAAGATTTCAACAATATCTCCGACATCAAGTAATTGAACTGGTTTGCCTTTTTCCTGATAATAGCCCGTCCCCCTTTGTACAAATCAAAATCTGTCCTCCCGGATGGAAATGCCAGTTATTTCTTGCACCCGGCTCGAATATCACATTTCCGACGGTAACATCAAAATTTTCTTTGTCTGTAACTAGCCATTGCAGCCATGCCGTCCCGTTGAAATAGTCGTTATTGATCTTCTCTCCCTTCGGGAATAATTCGGTATTTACTTTATCTTCCATATTTTGTGTGGTTCTATTTTTTGTGTTGTTACAGGAAATCATAAGGACTCCTGTAACTGCTATTAATATTATACTGATCCTTTTCATTGCTTTTGTTTTTATTTGAGATACTCTTTAAAGAAACTATCCAGTTTGGCGATTGATACAGCCAGATATCGAGGTCTGTCATATAAATCCACATGGGAAGCACCCGGTACAACAAACAGTTCTTTCGGCTCGGCTGCTTTGCTGTATGCATCTTCGCTAAAACAAGCAGATACAGCACGTTCGCCAACTATAAAAAGAAGGGGACGCGGAGAGATTGTTTCAATCTGCACAAACGGGAAGAAGTTCATCATAGGAGCCTGACTTGTTAATGAATATTCCGTTGTTGCGTTGGGATGCTGCGCTCTCGGCGTGCGGTAGTAATCATAAAACTCGCGGGTATTTTCCGTATCATTCTCCGTTATTCTTAATGGAACACCACAGGTATTGGTACGGGGTTCGCCTCTGTATTCCTTTGTTCGCAGTTCTCCAATCAGGTCAAGGGTTTTCATGCGCTGCTCATAAGTAATAGCATCGCCTAATCCCTGACGGCGAGCGCTACCTAAATCATACATACTGACAGTTGCAGCGGCTTTTATCCGGTGATCGATAGTTGCTGCACTGACTACATATCCGCCGCCACCACAAATTCCGAGTGCGCCGATACGGTTGAGATCAACAGAAAGGTGGTTACTCAGGTAATCTACTGCCGCACTGAAATCTTCCACACGAATTTCAGGTACTTCGATGTTGCGTGGGAAACCTCCGCTTTCACCCCAAAAGGAGGCATCAAAAGCCAATGTTACATATCCCAACTCCGCTAGCTTCTGTGCATGAAGCCCCGAAGTCTGTTCTTTTACCCCGGTAAAAGTGTGACCTGCAACAATCGCCGGATATTTCTTGTTTGCATCGAAGTTGGGCGGCAAGAACAGGTTTCCTGCTACATCAATATTGATCCGGTTATGGAAAGTAATTTTTTGGACTTTCACTCCGTTTACCATTTTGGTATCGTTATTCTCTGTTGTTAATCCTTTTGTTTTCAACAATTCATTAAGAACAAGCTGTGCGGCGTCTGCTTCTTTCCGACCTATGTTTACCCCGATAATACTTATCATTTGTTGTAATTGTGAAGGAGTTATCCCTACATTCAGCGAAATATCCATGTGTGACCTTAACATCGGTTCTAATCCGCCTAAACTTGCTATAACGGAAACAGTAACTAATTCACGCTCTGAATAGGTCAGCACATCACGCTCGAATATATCGGCAAAGAGGTGTTCTTTAAGGAAGGTCTCTATTTCGGGACTGAAACCTGCATAACCCGCCGTGGCACGTCCTTCGGGTGGAGTTGTACCTGAAAGTTCCGCAAGAATTTCTTTTCCTCGTTCGTACTTGTCGCGGGTATCTGTAACAGGCGATGCTTCACGTCCCCAATTATCATTTATGCCGGCGGCTTTGCGTTCGTCCAATACCGACATAAAGGTTTGCAGTCCACGAAGGCTTCCCGGAAAACCCGAGTAAGCGTAAAGATGTACCAAGACTTCCTTTATTTCATTGACTGTCAATCCGACTTCGAGTCCGGCAATCAATTCAGGTTTCAGTTTATCCAATTTTCCTCTGGCTGTAAAAGAGGATATAGTTACTGTTTTTTCTTGCTTTTTACTTAACATACTTTTTTGTGCATTTATGTTACCGGAGATTCCCAATAACAAGGTCACCGTTATTATATACAAATTAATTTTCTTCATGCTTATTAATTTTTTATTCTAATTACCTATTAATCCGGTAAAAGAAAGTGATCCTAATTTCCACTTAGCATCCAACAGAACATATACTTCCGTAACCATAAAGGGATTGACTACTTCGTTACCTCCAACAACGGCAGTCAGGCGAATCTTATCTAAAATAATAGCCGTATTACCGACAAAACGTACCGATGTTTCCTGAATCTCCGCATGTTTGTAATGGATTCCCCCTCCTTTGATTGTTCCCAATTCCTGTTCTTTGTTCATTGCTCCACCCATGTGGACAAAGACGGCTTCTTCGTGAAACAGGTCGTTCAGTGAATCCATATTTTTATCTGCCATCCATTGCCATTTTTGTTTGGACAGGTTGATAAGTTCTTGTTTTATTTTCTCGTCGTTTTTTACTCCCTGTTGTGCATAAGCTACTTGCAAGCTCATAACCGACATCATTAATACTGCTAAAACTAAATCCCTCATTTTATTTATATTAATTGTTTATTGTTATTTCTATTTATCAAGCTCTTTCTCTCTCATCCAAGCTAAAAGCAAATCGGCAATTTCGATATTGTTCAAATCAGACATTGGAAAATGGGTATTGCCATGTATTCCTATTTTGGGTAATTCGACCAGTGTGGCGTCACCGCCATAACGGTTAATCGCTTCAACGAAAAGTCTTCCCAATGCCAGACGTGTACGCCAGTTCTCTGCGCCCAATTCATTGGTTATTTCATCAGGAATATAATCGCCAAAATACATCACGATAGGGATTTTTGTTAGTTTCAAAAAATCTTCCATCGAAACTTCAACACCCGATAGTGTTCCGGTGCGACCACTTACAGGTTCGGGAAGTTCCCCTTCAGGAAATGGATATGTCCCAGGTTCGTAAGCGACAATGGCTTTTACATTCTGATTCTTTATTCCTGTAATCCATCCCGGCAACCCTCCTTGTGAATGGGTTATTAAAATGCCGGAACCTGCCTTATCAAAAAGAGCAGACATACTGTTACTGATTACCTCGTTATCGAATGCTCCGGTATTCGGCGTCATCTGACGGAAGAAGTTTTCAAGGCTTTGTCTATCTTTTGGAAACTGAACTCCTTCATGGTAATCAGGCCATATACCGATGCGGAATATCTCATACCACATCTGTTCGTCAGCAACAGGCTCTATTGTAGATGCAACGCTGCTTCTTCCTGCTTTTCCCCTACGGGGTTGGTCTATCAGATATGTACTGAAACCTTTTCGGAGAAAAATATTCTGAAAACCTTCGCGCCCGTCAGGTGTAGTTTCCCATGTCTTTGAAGATTGCCCTGCACCATGAAGAAAGACAAGGGGTAACGGGCGTGCCTTGTCGGGTATCTGATAAAATACATAGGCATGGTCGCCATGACAGGTTTGTCCTTCGGGATAAGGTTTGAAGTTATCGAACTTTTCTCTGTTATAAGTTCCCGGATTCTGTATGACTGTTCCACCCACAGTAAAGCTGCCTTGTTCTTTGATTATTAACAACTTATTCATCCCTTTTCTCTGTTGTGTGTTGCATCCCGACAAAACAAGCAGAATACTCAATCCCATCAACACATTTATAATTTTATTCTTTTGCATCATGTTTTACAAATTAGAAGTTTATAATTTTCATGTGTATATAATTTGTTTTTTAAAGGTCACATGAAACTCGCAACATGTTCATGCTCTTTGGCGCAAGTTTTGCATGCTCGTTTCATGCTACAAACTTACGCTTGATAATCATCCCTGTAAATAGACAGATTACGGTTTCCCCTACCATTATTACCGATTGGTATTATTCAACATATCAATCACATACACATATTACGGTTTCTTCTACCATTATTACTGATTCAGGATAAGATATGGCGTGCTTTAGGGAAAGAAGTTTTATTTTTGTACTACATAAAATTCAAAGCGTATGAATGATATAATGAATTTTGACACAATACATGATTATAATACCTTTCTTGGGATTGAGACATTGCACCCTTTGATAAGTTCCATTGACTTTTCAGAGGTGAAAAAAGAATTTCATCATATACGCAAAAGGTATGGGTTCTATTTTATTTTCCTGAAAGATGTCAACTGTGGCGATTTGATTTATGGACGACATACTTATGACTATCAGGAAGGAACGCTTGTATTCATTGGCCCGGGACAAGTTGCAGGAAAGGATGATACAGGCGAAACTTTTAATATGCAGGGTTGGGGGCTTTGTTTTCATCCTGACCTGCTTAGAGGTACGCTACTTGGACAGAAGATGAATGAATATACATTTTTCTCCTATGAGTCGAACGAGTCTTTGCATATGTCGGAACGGGAACGGCAGATCATCTTAAATTGCTTTCAGGAAATACGGGAAGAATTAACACATTCTGTTGATAAACACAGTAAATCAATTATCACTGCCAATATTGAGGTGTTTCTGAATCATTGCCTGCGATTCTACGACCGTCAGTTCATTACCCGTGAAAATGTAAACAAAGACACTCTCAGTAATTTTGAACGCCTTCTCAATAACTATTTTGAATCGGATAAACCGCAAACAATAGGTTTGCCATCCGTTAAGTATTTTGCGGAAGAACTGCGTCTATCTGCCAATTATTTCGGGGATTTGATAAAGAAAGAAACGGGAAAATCCGCACAGGAATACATTCAACTGAAAGTTATAGATAAAGCTAAAGACAAATTGTATGATGCAAATAGATCTGTCAACGAGGTAGCTTACGAATTAGGTTTTAAATATCCGCATCACTTTAGCCGGATGTTTAAGAAGATCGTTGGTAGTTCGCCTACGGATTATAGGTTGATAAATTAAGCAAAAAAATGATGCAAATGTGTAAATGTTTATAAAAAAACAGGGATTAGATCAAAGACAAATTAAAGACCTGAAAAGACATAGCCGTCAGGCCAGGAACTGTTATGAATTAAATTGATTATTAGAATGGGCGGCCGCCCCGTCCGTTGTGTTAAAGATTAGTAGCACTACCAAAAATGAATCGTCATGTCATCGAAACAAGTAAAAAATTTCAGTCGGTTCATCGCAAGCAAGCTTAAAATGAGACAGTAAAGAAACGGAGCGTAATTCTTCAAGATGCGTTCCGTTTTCTTTTTACAGCAGGGGATTTAATTGCACTCTCATCCTTTCGAATTACAATTAACAATCAGCGGAGCGCAGTGTCGTTAAATTCGAAAGTAAAATCCGCCCAGTCGGTAGGCTCTTTGTAGCCCCAACAAAAAATAAAACAATAAATTTTTTCTTTCCACTTTAATTGTATACTTTTGTGACGCTTTGCAGCGCTCGCTTTCCTGTTACAGTTTTTTGAATATTATATTTATTATAAAAATTATATATTTATGAAACCTGTAATGTTATACGGATTAGTTACCGCTT
>JAISSD010000293.1 GCA_031273295.1 Prevotella sp. | reverse complement strand
CTGCCCGTTGAAGGCCATATTTTCTTCGGGTGATAGTCCCAATTCCCGTTTTCGGTTTTGTAAACGCTCTGTGCGTTGAACAGGCGGCCGGTTTCCGATCCGTCCGACCAAAAGGCGCTGACGATAAAATCCGTCAACTGGCTGCCTGTTGCAGGCGAAGCCTTTAACGAACCGGGAGCATCTTCTCCGGCGTCAAAGCCAATCTCCCGAATGGAAGAGACCGCTTTCGGCACCTCTTCATCTTGTGTACACGAACCAAGTAAAGCCAGTCCTGCCAGGGCAAGAACAGGCGCCGCTGTTCTGAATTTGTGATGTATCATATACTGTCTGTAAGTTATTATTGTAAACATAAATACTTTAATATTCACAAAGATATTAAATCCGGCCAGACAAGCTGTTACATATTCCCGCCTTTTTATATCCAATTATCGGAATACAAGTACGAAATTGAACAGGCAGGTCGTTGTTATGTTCTTTTATTTTTAATCTAGACTGCCGGGGCTGACTAAAAAATCTGTTTTTCAGATATGAAGCAAAAGAATGGTTAAGCCAGTCATGCCATACACTCAAGCACGAAACCGGTGGAGCCAAAATACTGTTAAAGGAGATGGAAAAGATGTTGAAAAAGAAAATAAGCAAGGAGAAAAAAGGGGAAATAAACACGGCCGTTACCTGCTTCACCAATCATCTGGCACAGATGGATTACGCCGCTTGTCTATCGAAAAATATACCCGTAGGCTCCGGAGTCATAGAATCCGCATGCAAAGTCATTATCAAGCAAAGGATGTGTAATTCCGGAATGAGGTGGACGGATGCCGGAGCCAAAAGTATTTTAGTTTTAAGGTGTTTCAACGAAACGGATGGCAACCGGAAACAATTCCGGAATAAAATAACCAAACTAGGAATAAACATCAAATAAAGGACACACACCCTGAAAGAGGTGTGAACAAAAATTTTCCGTATATCACAAGGGTGATGATTGCAAAGCCTCTGCAACGGGTATTATAGATCAAAAGCGGATGAACTTGACAACCCATCCGCTTTTTTCGTTTAATTACCTGTACCGTTTTTCTCAAATACAGTTCACAGTTCTTCGAAACGGGCCTGGAAGAAACGAAGGTATTTTGGTTCATAAACCATCTTCAGGCCTCTTGCCTTATCCCTGTTTTTATACATTTCCATAATATGCCACGCCGCCACATCGAAATGCGCCTGTGTATATACGCGACGGGGAACAGTGAGGCGCACCAGTTCCAATTCGGGATAATAATGGCCGCCTGTCGCATTGTTTCTCCCCGCCGAAACAATGCCCCGTTCCATGGCTCTCACCCCTGATTCCACAAACAGGTCGGCGGCAAGTTTCTGTGCGGGAAACCGGTCTTGCGGAATATGGGAATAAAACTTTTTGGCGTCAAGGAAGACTCCATGTCCGCCTATCGGCAATACAACAGGTATCCCGGCATCTTTTAGCAGGTTGCCAAAATATTCGACCTGCCTTACGCGCGAGGCAATCATATCGTCTTGAACAGCTTCTATCAGCCCTTGCGCCATCGCCTCCATATCGCGTCCGGCAAGCCCTCCGTAAGTAGGCATGCCTTCGTAAACCACTATCAGGCTGCGAAGTTCATCAAACAGGCCGGGATCGTTACACATCACCAATCCCCCGATATTCACATACAGATCTTTCTTGGCGCTTACTGTCGCCGCATCGCTGTATGAGCAGAATTCACGGTTTATATCTTCCACACTCCTGTTTTTATAACCGTCTTCACGTTGCTGGATAAAGTAAGCGTTTTCTATGTTACGGGTTGCGTCGAGTACGACTTTGATCCCGTGTTTATGAGCAAGCGCCGACACAGCTTTCATGTTTTCCATGCTTACCGGCTGGCCTCCGGCCATATTAACCGGCGCTCCCACCGTAATATACGCAATATTTCCGGCGCCTTTCCCGTTTATCAGTTTTTCAAACTTGTCAAGATCTATATTTCCTTTAAACAAATGATTCGACTGGCTTTTATAAGCTTCATCCACAATCACATCCACAAATGCGCCTCCTGCAATTTCCTGATGCTGGCGCGTAGTTGTAAAATACATGTTTCCGGCAACAAATTGTCCGGGAGTGATGGCGCATTTACTTAGCAGGTTTTCGGCTCCGCGCCCCTGATGAGTAGGCAGAATATATTTATATCCATAATACTTCCTACAGACTTCTTCCAGATAGTAATAGCTGCGGCTGCCGGCATAAGCCTCGTCACCAATCATCATACGAGACCATTGCATGTCGCTCATTGCATTTGTTCCGCTGTCGGTAAGCAAGTCTATATACACATCATCGGCGTGAAGGAGGAATGTATTCCACCCGGCCTCTTTGATTGCCTGTAAACGATGTTCGCGGGTTGTTGTTTTCAGTGGTTCCACAACTTTGATGCGGTAGGGCTCGGCCCATGGTTTCCTGGAGAATGCCATACTGTAGATGTTTTAAGGGTTAAACCGCCATATTCATAGAACAGGCTAAATAAAGTGACTAACTATCTATTTGACTTGTCAAATAGCGATAGTAGACAAATATAAAACATTTTGACGAGAAAACAACAGTAATAGCCCTTTATTTTGCTTTCATTTTATCACAAGGCCAGTATTGCGATTTTAAATACCTGAAACGCCCTGATATTTGCAACTATTTTGCAATTTTTTTTAATATACCCGCAATAAAAAAATGAGATGATATAATATCCAATCATCTCATTTTCAGCGGAAAGGAAGAGATTCGAACTCTCGATACCCTTTAGGGGCATACACGCTTTCCAGGCGTGCCTCTTCAACCACTCGAGCACCTTTCCTTTTTCCCGATCACAGCGGGTGCAAAGATAAAAGATATTTTCAGATTGACAAAACCATCCATAGAATAGCTTCATATTTATTTCATTTTTTGTTATGAAGAAATGCAAGCAATCACATTTTACCGCTCCCGTTGAGCAAAGAATAATTCGTGCAAGCGCAACTGCGACCGGCAGTTATGATTTTAAAATACAACATTCAACAACACTTTTCTGCAAGTAACTTAAACTTAAACGGTTTTTCGGCAGACATAAAAATTAATGACCGTTCACAACTTGTATTTATATTATTTTATAATTCTTTTCACTACCTTTGTTTGCCTGATAAAAAATCAATTTATTAACTTGAAATAAAAATATGGTTTCCTTCTTTCAAACCCCTTCCAAGAACATCATTGCTGTTCAAACAAATACAAGCCTCGATGCCGGTTTTATCCAGCGCCTCACATGGGCATTCAGTGGAGCAAGCTTGCTTGAGACCGATAAAATTCCAGGCTTTTTTGTTGGCCCGCGCCGCGAAATGATCACCCCATGGAGCACTAACGCCGTGGAAATCACCCAAAACATGGGAATCAGCGGGATTATACGTATCGAGGAATTTTTCCGGGCAGAAACAAACGATGCAAAACACGACCCCATGCTTCAACGTATCTATGACGGACTGAACCAACATATTTTCACAATAGATAAACTCCCCGATCCTGTTATCGAAATAGATAACATAGAAGCCTATAACCGGCAGGAAGGACTGGCGCTTAGCGAAGACGAGATCGAATACCTGAACAATACAAGCAAACGCATTGGCCGTAAACTGACCGACAGCGAAGTATTCGGCTTCTCGCAGGTAAACTCGGAACACTGCCGCCACAAAATATTTAACGGCGTGTTTATTATCGACGGTGAAGAGAAAGAAAGCTCGCTGTTCCAATTAATAAGGAAAACAGCGCAGGTCAACCCCAATAAACTGGTTTCTGCATACAAGGATAACGTTGCTTTCAATCAGGGTCCGGATATGGAACAGTTTGCCCCCGCAGACGGAGAAAGGCCAAGCTACTTCCGTACCAGGCCAATCAAATCGGTTATCTCGCTGAAAGCGGAAACCCACAACTTCCCAACAACAGTAGAGCCTTTCAATGGCGCTGCAACAGGGTCCGGCGGTGAAATACGCGACCGGCTGGGCGGAGGCAAGGCGTCGCTTCCTATTGCGGGAACTGCGGTATATATGACAGCATATCCGCGTACAAAAGCGGGAAAGGCATGGGAAGAAAGCATGCCGGAAAGGCCATGGCTATACCAGACTCCGGAAGAAATACTGATAAAAGCGTCGAACGGGGCGTCCGACTTCGGTAATAAATTCGGGCAACCGCTGATCTGCGGTTCATTACTGACATTCGAACACGAAGAAAACAGAAAGAAATTCGCTTATGACAAGGTGATCATGCTTGCCGGAGGCGTCGGTTATGCCAACGCGCGCGACGCACTGAAAGGCGAACCTGAACCGGGCG
This sequence comes from Prevotella sp., assembly GCA_031273295.1. GTDB lineage: Bacteria > Bacteroidota > Bacteroidia > Bacteroidales > Dysgonomonadaceae > Dysgonomonas. Next base: position 17,373 of record JAISSD010000293.1, on the reverse strand, counting down.
AAAAAGTGGTTATACTCGGAGGAGACAACTACCGTATCGGTATGGGTGGAGGAGCTGTATCGTCCGTAGATACCGGACAATATTCCAGCGGCATAGAATTGAACGCCGTACAACGGGCAAACCCCGAAATGCAAAAACGCACGGCAAACGTAATCCGCGCGCTTGCCGAATCGGACAACAACCCCATCGTTTCTATCCACGACCACGGCGCAGGCGGACACTTAAACTGCCTCTCCGAACTGGTAGAAGCTACCGGAGGAAAAATCGACATGTCGAAACTCCCGGTCGGCGACCCTACATTGTCTTCGAAAGAAATTGCGGGAAATGAAAGCCAGGAACGCATGGGCTTGCTTATCCCCGAGGATGCAACCGCAAGAATAGAACGTATCGCCGAACGCGAACGCTCGCCAATGTATATTGTCGGAGAGACTACCAACGATATGAAACTCGTTTTTGAGCAGGCGGACGGCAGACGTCCCATCGACCTGAAACTGGAAGACTTCTTCGGAAAAGCGCCGAAAACAATTATGCGCGACGAAACTGTTGAAGAAGTTTATACAAATCCCGAATACGATCTCTCCAAACTGGGAGATTACATAAAGAATGTGCTTCAACTGGAAGCCGTTGCCTGCAAAGACTGGCTGACAAACAAGGTCGACCGTTCGGTGACAGGCAAGGTTGCCCGCCAGCAAACACAAGGAGAAATTCAATTGCCGCTGAGCGACCTCGGAGCTGTCGCCCTCGATTATAAAGGAAAAACCGGCATCGCTACATCTATCGGCCATGCACCGCAGGCTGCTATGATAGACCCCGCCGCCGGTTCGGTACTGGCAATTGCCGAATCGCTGACAAATATTATCTTCGCGCCGATAGAGGACGGACTGAAAGGAATATCTCTAAGTGCAAACTGGATGTGGCCCTGCAAGAATCCGGGAGAAGACGCCCGCCTTTACAAAGCGGTAGAGGCCTGTTCCGATTTTGCCTGCGAATTGGGCATAAATATACCGACCGGTAAAGATTCTTTATCAATGACCCAGAAATACGGAGACGATAAAGTCTATTCGCCGGGAACGGTTATTATTTCCGCCGCGGGCGAAGTGAAAAACATCCGCAAGATTGTTTCGCCGGTGTTAGCCTATATCAAAGGCACCTACCTTTATTATTTGGATTTTTCGTTCGATACGTTCAAACTCGGAGGTTCGGCTTTCGCCCAGACAATGAGCAAGCTGGGTGAAGAAGCGCCGACAGTGAAAGACCCCGAATATTTCAAAAATGCATTCAATGCCGTGCAGGAACTGATAGACAGAGGGCTGATACTTGCAGGACACGACGTCTCTGCCGGAGGGCTTGTAACAGCCATGCTGGAAATGTGTTTCGCCAATCCGCAGGGAGGACTCGAAGCCCGGCTGGACAAACTGCATCATGCGGATCTGATCAAAGTCCTGTTCTCCGAAAATCCGGGCATCCTTATTCAGGTGAAACATCACCATCTGGTAGAAAAGATACTGGACGATTACGGTACCGGATTTGCCATTATCGCGCGACCTATCGAAGACCGTAAACTGGTTATACAAAAAGATACTTTCATGCAGGAATTCGATGTGGACGAACTGCGCGACCTGTGGTTCGAACCGTCGTATCTTCTCGATAAAAAGCAAAGCGGGGAAAAACTCGCTGCCGGGCGTTTCGAAAATTATAAAAAACAGCCTCTTCAATTCAAGTTCAGCCCTTCATTCACAGGCAAATTCGCTCAATACGGCATCGATCCCGACAGGACGGCTCCTACAGGGATCAAAGCGGCCGTTATACGCGAAAAGGGTACAAATAGCGAACGCGAAATGGCTTACTCCATGTATCTTGCCGGCTTCGACGTGAAAGATGTACACATGACAGACCTCGTTTCGGGACGTGAAACGCTGGAAGACATAAACCTGATCGTATTCTGCGGCGGCTTCTCCAATTCCGACGTACTGGGTTCGGCAAAGGGATGGGCCGGAAGCTTTATCTATAACGAAAAAGCGAAAGACGCACTGCAAAAATATTATCAGCGCAAGGATACGCTGAGTCTCGGAGTATGCAACGGCTGCCAGTTGATGATGGAACTCGACCTTGTATATCCGGAACACGATAAACACCCGAAGATGGAACACAATCTTTCCCGCAAATACGAATCAGCCTATATAAGCGTGGATATTCCTGAAAACAAGTCGGTAATGTTCGGCTCCCTGTCGGGAAGCAAACTGGGTATCTGGGTAGCGCACGGCGAAGGGCGCTTCGCTATGCCGAAAGCCGAACCGGAATACAATATTGTAGCTAAATATATTTATGATCAATATCCGGGTAATCCTAACGGCTCCGATTACAACATCGCAGGAGTTGCATCCAAAGACGGGCGTCATCTGGCTATAATGCCTCATCTTGAACGTTCATTATTCGCCTGGCAATGCGGCCATCATCCTTTCGAACATCGAAAAGACGACTTTACGCCATGGATGGAAGCGTTTGTGAATGCAAGGGAGTGGGTGAAAAAAGTGAAAAGCGATGGTACCCAATCCCTCAAAGAGGACTTGTAGAGCATAAAAGACCGGTAAAAAAATAAAATTGACGTCAAACAATCAAGAAACCGTATTTATAAACAATGACCAAAAAAAACGACACGCCGGCGCCGTTCTTTACATTTCTGAAAGCAAAAGAACAACGGATAGACTGGATTATCCTGATACTTGGCTGTATAACCGGATATATTGTCTTGAAGACATGTTATCCCTACCCCGCTACAATTTCCGATTCGGGTACCTATGTAGATGCGGCGGCGACAGATACGTTTATCTTCTACCGTCCGTTCGGATATTCATATTTCTTGCAGACAGTACATAATATTTCCGATAGCATACATGCCGTATTTATTGTCCAGATCATACTATACCTGATAGCCGCCGCCGCCTTTTCTTTTGTCCTGAAACACGTGATCCCGCCTGTAAACAAGATCTTGTGGCGGGTATTATTGTTTTTCTTTGTATTCAGTCCCATTGCATTCTATATGTCGAATGCCCTGATGAGCGATTTGTTGTTTGCCGTAATGATCTATTTCATGCTGGCGTCGCTTGTCCTGTTTATCAAAATCCGGGGATGGATACCTCTTTGCCTGTTCCTGTTGTCATTGTTTTTTTCCCTGCATATACGATATTCGGCTATCATGTTCCCTGTACTGTTTATATGCTTCTTCTTTATGCTAAAAGGCAGGATGCGTTGGGCAGGGATAGCCGCAACTCTGGTTGTTACGTTCGTTTTTTGCAATCAGATAAAAAGAGATATGCATGAAACTACAGGATTCAACCAGTTTTCTACAGGATTCGACGGATGGCAACTGGCCAACAATGCCATGCATGTAGTCCCGTACATAGACTTGGAACCGGAGAAAATAAAAGACCCGGAAACGAGAATGCTGCATCAATATATACTGACTCAAAAAGATGCAATAACAGACAAAACAAAAAACGGAACAGAAGCCGTAGCGGCATTTATGTGGAAAAACGACTTGCCTCTGAAACAGTTTTTATTCTCGTATATCCATCAGACGGGACAAGGATATGCCCCTTCATGGATACGGCTGGGCAGCCGCAACTACAAGAATTATGGAAGCTACCTGATTTCCCGCTATCCTGTACAGTTTGCCAGGTATTATTATATACCCAACAGCAAGAACATCTTCTTTCCTGTCAACCATGAAATTATAGGCGGCTATACACCTATAAATATGAAGAATGTGCTGGAATGGTACAAAATCCCGGAAAGCGCCGACCTGAATGCGAAACATCCGGTTTACAGCAGTTTTGTTGATAGCCTGATATCTGTTTCCTATCCCGTTATATGGCTTGTGCTAATCATGGCAGGGGCGCTTTCATTCGTATGGCGTAAAAAACTGGTTTGGCGGGAGAATGAACGCATGGTATTTTGGTTAATTGCGATGGTAGGCGTTGTATATCTGGCCGCTACCGTATTTGCAAGCCCGATATCCACACGATTCTGGATACCGGTGAATGCTGTTTTCTTTGGAGCGGCATATATATTATATAACCGGATAGCCGCATATAAAATGAAAAATAAATGAGTACAGCCGCCATATACGAGTATAAAATGAAAGTGCGCGACTATGAATGCGATGCGCAGGGAGTGGTCAACAATGCTATCTATCTGCATTACTTTGAGGCCGCACGCCACGAACTTATGGAAAATTGCGGTCTGCGATTGCGGAATCTTACCGAAGCCAATATTTTACCCGTAGTACGCAACGCCGGCGTCAGCTACAAAAATTCGCTCAGAGGATCGGACGAGTTTATTTGTAATATCCGTATAGAACGGAAAGGGCTAAGGTATTATTTTCACCAACAAATTATCCGCATTCCCGACAATACTTTATGCGCTAACGCTGTTATAGAAGTAGTGTGTTTAATAAACGGCAAAGTGGCGGCGCCCGACATGTTCGACAAAGCTTTTGCAGATTACATAACCTGGAACAAATAGGAAATGGGTTCAAAAATTACGTTATATGTTGCCCGACACGGCAAAACAATGATGAATAGCCTCGACAGGGTTCAAGGATGGTGCGACTCGCCGCTAACGAAAGAAGGAACAGATGCGGCCCGTTATCTGGGCTACGGATTAAGCGATATAAATTTCCGCACTGCGTATTGCAGCGATTTGCGAAGAACGGCACAGACAGCCGGGATAATTCTGGAAACCAAAGGGCAGGATGATATTCCCGTGATAGAACTTCCGGGGCTGCGCGAAGCCTGCTTTGGCAGCTTCGAGGCCGATTTCAATCATCATATGTGGAACAGCGCCGCCTTGTACCTGCATTTCACTTCTGCCGAAAACATGATTAAAGCCATTATGGAAAAGAAAATCAGTTACGGAGATGTGCTTGACGCCGTTAAAGTATTGGATAAGACGGGTATGGCCGAAAACTTTGCCCAAGTTGAAGCCCGTACACAGGAAAGTTTACGGGAAATTGCCGTAAACGAAACACAATACGGTGACGGCAATATCCTTGTAATTTCCCACGGAATGAGCATATTGGCCATGCTGCTGGGACTGGGAGGAGATAAATTATTCAAGGAACCTCTGAAGAATGCCGCCGTATGCAAGGTGACCTGCCAGGATGGCAAATTCAATGTGGAATCAATGGCTGATATGGGCTATGTGGAGAAAGGCAAAAAGATAGCAAACAATATAAAATCAAATGAAGAAAATATTTTTGTCATGCGTTAAGTTAAACCGCTAAAAATAATACCTTTGTACTCCTATACAGACATACAAATGGATAAAACCCGAACAGCCCAAAAAGCGTCTTTTTTCAGCATAACAGGCAATGTCCTTTTGGCTTTGTGCAAATGGCTGGCCGGATATTTCGGCAATTCCTACGCCCTTATTGCGGATGCGATTGAATCTACTGCCGATATATTTTCTTCCATTCTTGTTTTGCTGGGTCTCAGATATGCGGGCAAACCCGCAGACGAGAACCATCCCTACGGACACGGACGCATAGAACCGCTTGTTACCTTTGCCGTAGTAGGCTTCCTGATCATTTCGGCTACAATTATCGCTATCGAAAGTATAGATAATATACGCACTCCGCACGAAGGTCCCAAACCCTTCACTCTCCTTGTACTGGGGGCAATCATTATCTGGAAGGAACTATCCTGTCGCCTGGTAATGAGGAAAGCGAAACAAACGGGCAGTACCTCGCTGAAAGCGGACGCCTGGCATCACCGTAGCGACGCTATAACATCAGTCGCGGCATTTATGGGAATTTCCTTCGCCATATATATGGGCGAAGGATACGAATCGGCTGACGACTGGGCCGCGCTGCTTGCCGCATTGATTATCCTCTACAACAGTTACCGCATACTGAAGCCCGCCTGGGGTGAAATAATGGACAAGGACATGTATGCCGATACGGCGGCTGATATATGTGATTTTTCCAAAACTGTTTCCGGTGTAATGGATACCGAAAAATGCCATATCCGCAAATCCGGAATGTCATACTATGTAGACCTGCATATCATTGTGGACAAGAATATTACCGTAAAAGAAGGCCACGATACCGCCCACGAACTGAAACGCAGATTAATGGCTTGTAAACCGGAAATAGCCGATATACTGATACATGTGGAACCTTCGGAGTGAATCTTTAGGAGTGCTTTTGACTACGTCGAGCTGACGTTTCAAATGCACTCCTTTCGAGTTGCAAATCTTTAGTCGCTCTGCCGACCGGCTCTTTGTACCCCCAATAAAAAAATAAAACGATAAATTTTTTTCTTTCATTTTAAATATATACTTTTGCAGGACTTTTACGATACTCCCTTCACTTTTTACGGTTTTGAAAGTAATTATTTTATATATAAAAAAACTATATACCTATGAAGCTTGTAGTATTGTATGGATTAATAATCAGCGTGTTCCTGAGTTTCGGTTCGTGTAAAAACACGGACGACGGGTTCCTGCCTGACGATGTTTTGCCTCCTGTTCCGGAAGGTTATGTCCGCATGCAAATCACTGTTCCGGGTCTTACCCCGGTATCTACCTATGCCTTGAGTTCTGTTGACGAAACTCATGTATCTGAAGTTGATGTACTGGTCTTCGGTTCGGACAGCAAATACCTGTGTCATGCGGCTGTAACCGAGCCGTCAAAAATCACTGATACGGGTAGTACAAAGACTTTTGATGTTGACTTGCGAGCGGCGGGCAACATTACCAGCACTTATGTGATGGTTGTTGCCAACGCGCATGCAGATGTTAGTGCTGCCGTAGCTTCCTTTACCCCCTCTACCACTAAAGAAACAGCCATGCAGTCCATGACTTTCGTTTCTTCGGGTAAATGGAATGCGACAGGCAGCAGTAATTTCAAACCTTTCCCCATGTGGGGCATGACTGCTACTCCTGTATCTCTGGCCGGTACAAGTAGCATTTCGTCTATTTCCCTGATACGAAGTGTGGCAAGAATCGATGTTGGGATCAACTTCCCGGACGGTCAGGTTGACGGTACGGAAAATGCTGCGGGTTTGGGTTCCACCTTTACTCTTGAAGAGGTTTATCTGTACAACTCTCTTGACAAAGGGTCTGTAGCTCCATACAGCGGCTACTATTCGGGAACAACGGTTACCGTGCCGTCCATCCCGGATTCGCCTTCTGCTCCAGGCATCAATGATTCACCGGTTCCTTCCTATTTATCATCCAATGGCGCCGCTGACGGGTTCAACGCTAACAAGTTTTCGTGTACCGGAGCTATCTATATGGCTGAACATGCAGCAGGGACTGACGCCCTGACAAACAACCCCTACCTTGTCATCGGAGGCAGGTATGGCGGTTCTACGGCGGATATTACCTACTACCGCCTCGACTTTGTCAGCGACAGCTATCCAAACCAGGAGTTCCTGGATGTCCTGCGCAATCATCGCTACAGGTTTAACATCACCGGTGTTGCAGGCCCGGGTTATGGGAGTATTACTGCCGCCGCGGATGCAAGGCCAGTCAATTTCACATACGATCTGTCCGCTACCGATGAATCTCTTACTTCCTATGACGACAACGGACAGTATGCTCTGGGAGTCAGTCAGGATAGCTATACCTTCGACAGGGACGGCAAATCGGGCAACAGCCTGAAAATATCCGCCACATTTGGAAAATACAGTGTTGTCATAAATCCGGTCGCCCCTACCAACAATATTGACTGGTTGACGGACGTCACCGGCGCCGGTGATAATGTGGCCGCATTCGGCGAATTGACATTCAATGTATCTGCCAACGATTCCGGCGGAGAACGCAGCGCTGAAATTGTCATTACTTCCGGCCTGTTGACGAAAGAAATAACGGTCAGACAGACCAATAAAGCCGGGTTCGAGGTTCAAACGGTATCAGGTTCTCCGACCTATACTTCAGGGCTCGGCTCTCTCAAATACCTGACGGTGGAATCGTCTTATGACTGGTGCGTTAATGTTGAAGATCCTAACGGGATCATTACACGATTTGATGCTAAAGGGACTTCTTCGACGACCTCCTTTTCTTTTATTCCGAAGGCAAGTTCGTACTATAGCATTACGGAAGCCACTTTTACTTTCTTTAGTCCTACCGGTGAGTTTGGGGAAGTAACCAGGACGGTTAGCGTACCTGGAGCTACGGGCGATTATCTGCCTTCAAGCCATAATGGTTGGGCGGGCAGTAATATCTACTGGGACCCCACTCTCAGAAGCGGTAACGGTGCGCTAACCTTCGCCGACATGACTGATTCTCAATTGGCAACCAAGGAACATTACCAGGGCGTATTTTTTAAATGGGGCAGTCTTGTCGGTCTGGATCCGAGTCAATCGTATACAATCACCGCATCCGACAAAAAGACTGCCACCGATAGCTGGACCAGCGATTGCAGGGTCTACGTACCCGTTTGGGTTCCTGGCGCCCCACACACTTCTTATTGGACGGGATCCAAAGCTGACAGTTCCACACCCGTTTATAGTTCTTGGGGAAGCATTCCGTGGGCGGGCGACAACATTCCTAATAACAAGAACGACAACGCCCTGGCTTATCTTACTATGGATGCTGGCGCCGCTGCCACCACCAACACCACGAATGGAGGACATGTTCCTTTTCCCAATAAAACTGTGCCTCCGGCCGGAATGAAAGGTGATATTTGCAGGTATCTGACTCAGACAGGCGATGCACCGGGATCGCCGACAGTGAAATGGCGTATGCCGACTGCTGCCGAGTTTGCTGTACCGTCCGGTATAACCAACGATAATGATTATGTCTCAACCGCTGATGGTTGGAGTGGTAATAATGCTCAAGCCACAAGTCCCTATGGCATGATCGCCATCCTCGGCGGTCGCCGCAAGAATTATAGCCATGTGTCGCCGACCACACAGCTACCCGTCGCACAACGCCCTTTCTTTCCCGCCGCCGGGCGACGAGGCCGTAGCTCCACTGACGGCGATATGTACTACGTAGACCACGAAGGCGTCTATTGGACTGCCTCACCGTGCAGCGGTTCAAACGCATCCCTCCTATTCTTCTACAAAAGCACTATGGGCCCTATTTCCAGTGGCGACCCTCGGCAGTGGGGTTTCCCTGTGCGTTGTGTTAAAGAATAGTAGCGCCGCAGGAAGTAATGAATCGTAATGTCATCGAAACAAGTAAAAAACTTCATTCGGATCATTATCAATAACGGGTAGCAGGCCGCTTTAAAATGAGACAATAAAAACGGAACGTATCCTGAACAGTTACGTTCCGTTTTCTTTTTACAGCAGGGGATGATAGACAAGCGTAGATTACTTTCGGCTCTTTTTTTACATCGTTCAAGGAAAGTTTCTACCTGTTATTCACTATCGGCAAAAGAGATTTGTGATCCGTATACGGGTATCTAAAAAAAATCCAAGATTTACATAAATCTGTTTTGATTTTTTTTGCTATCTTTGCAGTCGTTTTGAAAAACAGCATATAATGATTACAGTACGAAATACTAATTCATTCCGCATTCGGAAAAGTTCTTTTCCGAGAGTTTCCCCATGGGGTGATATACATCCTTTCGCACCAAGAATTTAAAGATTCTTTCATTTCCCATAGGGGAACTTCTGCTCGTGTGATTTTAGTCATACGAATCAAATATCATTCTTAAAACCAAAGTTCAGAATTTTTTATGAGTAAATTTTATTTTCTCATGGCGTTATTTATGACGCTATGTATATCCGTTGTGTCAGCACAAACAGAAATGAAAATCGGCAAAAGCCAAAACCATGCGCTTTCCATCGACGAACTCTTCCGTTTGGCTGACGAAAACAACCGCAATATTCGGGTATTTTCTACCGCTGTACAGGAAGCGGAAGCGAGTGTAAAAACGGCGAAAAACGCATTATTGCCGTCCATTGACGCCTCGTTGTCGCTCAGTTATAACAGTAACGGTTTGATTACAGACAGGAATTTTTCCAACTCGTTTTCCGCACCAATCCCGCATTTCGGCAACAACTTTTCGTTGGAAGTGTCGCAGGTGGTTTTTGCAGGCGGGGCAATCCGTAACACGGTGAAAATTGCCGGGCTGCAACAGCAAATCGCTACCCTGAACGCCGAACGGAAGCGTCAGGAAGTCCACTTTTTGATTACGGGCTATTATTTGGAACTTTGCAAATTGAAAAACCAGTTGCAGGTATTTGAAAGCAATATTGCACAAACGCAAAAGGTATTGGAAAATATGCGGATGCGGGTTGGCGAAGGCACGGCATTGCAGAACGATATTACACGGTATGAACTGCAACTGCAAAATCTGGATTATACCAAAATTCAGTTGCAAAATTCAATAGCATTGCTGAACAGCCAACTTACAACCGCAGCAGGATTGCCGCAGTCGGTCATTATAGTACCTGACACCACTATTGTAAGAGCTAATTTGAAAAACGATCCCATACCAGACCCCACAACAGCATTGGCGGTACAAATAGCGGAAACAACCGGAAAAATCGCTGTCCACACCGAAAAAATCTCGCGTGCGGAACGGCTGCCGCAAATAGTCTTGTTTGCTGGCGATTACCTCAATAGTCCCGTTACAATTGAAATTCCGGCGCTCAACAAAAATTTCAATTATTGGACGGTGGGCATCGGCATTAAGTACAGTTTGGGCAACCTTTACAAGTCTGGTGCGAAAATTCGTGCCAGCCGGTTGGCGACAAGGCGGGCGAACGAAGAAAAAGCCGTCATCGAAGAACAGGTTTCGCTTGCGTTGGATGACGCATTTGTGCATTACAAAGAGGCGTTTACCCTGCTCAAAACGAAGGAAAAGAGTATTGAACTCGCCACTCGGAACTACCATGTCATTGCTTACCGTTACGAAAACGATCTGGCATTGATTACCGATCTGCTTGATGCCGCTTCGCAAAAGTTGGATGCTGAATTGCAAGCGGTTAATGCAAGAATCAATATCGTTTACAATTATTATAAACTCAAATACATTTCAGGAACATTATAATTTACGGAATCATGAACAAAAAAACTAAAAAAATAGCATTTAATGTTTTTGTCGGATTATTGATACTCTCCGGTTTAATATGGGTATGTTCCCGGTTTGTCCACTTGGGCAAGGTGGAATACACCGAAAACGCGCAGGTTAAACAGTTGATTGTGCCGGTAAATTCCCGCATACAGGGATTCGTATCTAAAATATGTTTCGATGAATATTCAACCGTACACAAGGGCGACACGCTGGCAGTCATTGAAGATGCGGAATTCCGATTGCGGGTAGCTCAGGCAGAAGCCGATTATCAAAACGCCCTGTCGGGAAAATCGGCTATGACTACCATCATTTCAACTACCCACAATAATTTGTCGGTATCAGATGCCGGAATAGAAGAGATGAGAATCCTACTGCAAAATGCGGAAAGAGATTACCTGCGTTATCAAAAGCTTTTGAAGGAAGCGGCTGTAACCCGGCAGCAATACGATGGTATGAAAACGAATTACGATGCACTGAAAGCCAAATATGAAATGCTGGTGCGGCAAAAACGATCCACTGCGCTTGTTAAAGCCGAACAAACACAACGCCTGGAACAAAACGAAGCCAGCATTAAACTGGCAAAAGCCGCTTTGGAACTGGCTAAATTGAACTTGTCCTACACGGTTATCCTTGCACCCTGCGACGGAACTACCGGACGCAAGAACATTCAGGAAGGGCAACTTATCCAGCCCGGGCAAACCATTGTCGATGTGGTGGATGGCAACGACAAGTGGATAGTTGCTAATTACAGGGAAACGCAAACGGCAAATATCAGGGACGGACAGGAAGTAGAAATAGAGGCTGACGCCGTTCCCCGTATTATTTTCAAGGGGATTGTAAAATCCGTTTCACGTGCCACAGGCGCAAGTTTTTCGTTGCTTCCGCAGGATAATTCCACCGGAAACTTTGTAAAAATAGAGCAACGCATTCCGGTAAGGATTGAATTTTCCAAAGAAAACAAGCCCGAAGAGATGAGGCGTTTGGGAGCGGGAATGAATGTGGAATGTACGGTAAAATATTAAGAATATGACGAAAACCGGAACCTTCTCCATTCCCTCTTTCCGGGGATTTGTCCCGAAAAAACTGCGGCCGTGGATACTCATCGTCTTTGTGATCATCTTTCAACTTTCGGGAGGGGTCTATCTGGCTGCCGTCAGCGAGATGGTCGGTTCGCTGACATTGATGCAGGAAGACATTATGATGGCCGGCTATGCTTCCACGACAGGTCTGGCGCTGACATTTACGCTTATGTTCAGGTTGAAATTACGGTTTACATCGAAATGGATTTTACTTGCCTGCTGCGCCGCCATTATCATTGGCAATCTGATATGCATGCACACGCATAGTGTTCCTGTTTTGGTAGGAACCTGTTTTGTACTAGGCTTCTTCCGGATGTGGGCGACTTTCGCATGTAATACGCAGATACAATTGTGGCTGACACCTGTACGCGACCTTTCCATATTTTTTTGCTTTGTCTATGTGCTGGTACAGGGCTGCTTGCAAATTTCCGGATTGATGACCGTTTACACGGCATTCCTCTCCGCATGGGAATATATGCATTTGGTGATTATCGGGTTGCTCGGCCTGGTGATGCTGGCTATCGTGGTCTTGTTGCGCACCAACAGGGAAGCCCGCAAACTGCCCCTTTACGGCATCGACTGGCCCGGTGGTCTGCTTTGGGGACTGACTGTCTTGTCGGCTGTCTTTATCTGCGTTTACGGAGAGCATTACGATTGGTGGGCATCTGTGCAAATTCGTGCAGCTACGGTTGCGTGTCTTCTCGCACTCGGATTGAACCTTTGGCGAGCATCTTTTGTCCGGCATCCCTATATTGCGCTCAATACGTGGACTTTTCGTGTCGTTTACATGACATTTGCAGCCTATATCGCCATTGATATTTTGCTTGCGCCTGCCCACGTACTTGAGCACATCTACATGGAATCCATACTTGGCTACGACCCGCTAAATCTTATTTCGCTCAACTGGGTAATGCTTGCAGGCATTGCTGCGGGCTGTTTTTTTACATGGCGTACGTTTGCTCTGCGCAAATGGAAATATCGGACAATGCTCATTATTGGTTTGTCCTGCATCATTGCTTATTTGCTGATATTTTATTTTGGAATTGATTACAATCTGCCGAAAACTGCATTAATATTACCGATTCTTTTGCGCGGTTTTGGTTATGTGGTCATCGCTATATGCTTTTTGACCATCCTGACGAGAGTTCCTTTTATACCTAACTTTCCGCAAGCCCTGACAGTGCAGGCTTTTGTCAGTGCAAGTCTTGGCGGAGCAATAGGCGATGCTGTAGTAAGCCATGTATTGAACGTTGCAACGAAATGGAATTTTCTGTTTTTCAGCGCCGGTTTAGACAATGTAAATCCGCTTGCCCGTCAATCTGCACCGACAGAACTTTATGCCTTGGTACGGCAACAGGCGCTGATGGTTTCAATGAAAGAAATCTACGGGTGGTTAGCCATTCTCGGTATTTTTTTCCTGCTGCTTATTTTGCTGAGGGAAAGCGATATTCGTCCGAAAAATACTTTAGAGCCTGCATACAAAACCATTCGCAAGATGATAATGAGTACCTATCACCGTTTTAATAATGAGAAAAGAAAAACAAGAGAATAAAATAATTGGATAGTGTTCAAAACAATAAAACCGGTTAGCCGCATTTCTTTGCAGCTAATCGGTTTTCAACTGGAAAAGAACCGAAGATATCTTTTATCAATTTTTATACCCGTCTTCCCATACCCGCCAAATATCTCTTTTGTCGCTGTATTTCACAATATTACAGATATTATCCTGATGGCTATACTCCCTACCGTCCGACCGGCTCTTTATACCCCTCTTAACTAAAAAATAAAACGATAAATTTTTTTCTTTCATTTTAAATATATATCTTTGCAGGGCTTTTACGATACTCTCTTCACTGGTACGGTTTGAAATTATTATTTATAAAAAAATTATATTCATGAAACCTGTACTTTTATACGGCTTGCTAGCCGCTTTGTTCCTGTGTTTAGGTTCGTGTAAAAACGCGGACGACGAGTTCCTGCCTGACGATGTTTTGCCTCCTGTTCCGGAAGGTTATGTCCGCATGCAAATTACTGTTCCGAGTCTTACCCCGGTATCTACCTATGCCTTGAGTTCTGTTGACGAAACTCATGTATCTGAAGTTGATGTACTGGTCTTCGGTTCGGACAGCAAATACCTGTGTCATGCAGCTGTAGTCGAGCCGTCAAAAATCACTGATACGGGTAGTACAAAGACTTTCGATGTTGATTTGCGGGGTGCTGGCAACATTACCAGCGCTTATGTGATGGTCGTTGCCAATGCATCGGTTGACACTACCGGCTTTGCTGCCAGCCAGCCCACCAAGGAAGCTGTCATGCAGTCCATGACGTTTTCTTCTTCTGGTAAATGGAATGTGACCGGCAACAGTAATTTCAAACCTTTCCCGATGTGGGGTATGACTGCTACTCCTGTATCTCTGGCCGGTACAAGTAGCATTTCGTCCATTTCCCTGCTGCGCAGTGTTGCAAGGATAGATGTTGGAATCAAATTCCCGGACAATGTGACTAACGGTACGGAAACTGCCGCGGGTTTGGGTTCTACCTTCACTCTGGAAGAAATTTATCTGTACAACTCTCTTGACAAAGGGTCTGTAGCTCCATACAGCAGCAGCTATTCGGGAACAACGGTTACTGCGCCGTCCATTCCGGATTCGCCTTCTGCTCCGGGCGTCAATAATTCGCCTGTTCCATCCTATCTGTCATCCAATGGCGCGGCTGACGGATTCAGCGCCAACAAGTTTTCGTGCACCGGAGCCATATATATGGCCGAACATGCCGCAGGAGATCGCAACGCCCTGTCAGACAATCCTTATCTTGTCATCGGGGGCAAGTACAACGGATCAGGTACCGTTACCTACTATCGCCTCGACTTTGTCAGCGGCAATTATCCAGACCAGGAGTTCCTGCCTGTCCTGCGCAATCACCGCTACAGGTTCAACATCACCGGAGTTGCAGGCCCGGGTTATACCTCCGCTGATCTTGCCGCAGCTGCAAGGCCTGTCAATCTGACCTACGATCTGTCGGCTACCGATGAATCCCTTGCTTCTTATGTCTACGACGGTCAGTATGCGTTGGGCGTAAGTCAGGATGAATATGTTTTGGACAGGGCGTCTACGGAAAATGCCTACAAAAAAAACAATACCCTGAAAGTATCCGCTACATATGCAAATTACACGATTGCCGTAGCGCAGACCGGCAATTGGTTGACAATGACCGACGGTACCGGTACTTTCAGTAACACTGTAATTGACCATACATTCACTGTAACTGAAAATAGCGGCAGTAGCGATCGAACCGCCACCATTACCGTTACTTCGGGCCGACTGGAGAAAAAAATAACCGTCAGACAGAGAGGCGCCGGATTCGAGGTTAGCGGGTTTTTAGCTTCGTATCCGGCCAGCGGTAATGTTGTCACTCCCCCGAAAGTAAAATCTTCCTATCCGTGGAGCGTTAATGTCAAAAGCGACCCGGACGCTATTATCCAGACCTTTACCGCATCCGGGACGGGAACGGGCAGTGACGAGACTTTCACTTTTACACTTAAAAACAATACATCAAAGTATACCGGTTCAATCTCTACCGCCATTCTTGAATTCTTTAGCCCAACCGGCGAGTTTGTGCCGGCAGAGCAGATAATTAAGCTGCCCGGAGGACAAAGCGCATACATACCGACAGCACACAAGGGCTGGGCGGGCAGTAATATCTACTGGGACATTTCAAGGAATTGTCTGACTTTCGATGACACTCCTGACAATAACCCTACCGGCGATGCTACCGGCCATGAGGGTTATCAGGGCGTTTTCTTCAAGTGGGGCAGCCTTGTTGGAACAGATCCTATGCGTTCAACAGGCTCAGGCTCTACATGGAGTAGCGATAACTGGGTATACGTTCCCAATTATAATTCCGCCAGCCCAAACTTATCCATCTGGAACCGCACAAGCGGCTACACTTGGGATATGATTAATTATGCCGACGCCAGTATTATTGGCAATGAAACTCTTCCGGAAAGGGCGAGACTTTACGAAATAACTACTCCCGCAAATATCTCAAACCACAGAGGGGATATTTGCCGTTATTTGACAGAAACAGGCACAGCTCCGGGCGCGGACAAAGGAACAAGATGGCGTATGCCGGTTTCCAATGAATATTCAGGGATTGCCTCCGATTATCCAATCAAGCCTGCATCAAATACCGATTGGCCCGATTATAGCGATAGTTTTACCGGTAATGCCTACGGTACTTGGACGGTGGTGAATGCCAGCAGTATCGTCGTGGGCCGCCGCAAGACTAACGAACCATCCGGCGCATACCAGCCTTTCTTCCCCGCTTCCGGGTCTCGTAACACCAATGACGGCGAGCTGCGCCTCGTAGGCAACGAAGGCATCTACTGGTCAGCCTCGCCTGGTGGCAATACGTCCGCGTACTTCTTGTTCTTCAACAGTGGCCCCGTGAGCCTTAACAACTACGACCGGATACTCGCCCGTAGCGTCCGTTGTGTTAAAGAATAGTAGCGCCTGGAAAATTAGCCGGATTTGCATAACGACAAAGTAATCCTGCAAATCCGGTTTTATAACAAGGCACGGGCGGGCGTAATTTCCGGAACAGCCGCAAATACGCTAATTCTATCCGGCTGACTGACTGAAGGCGCTACTATTCTCCGGCTAACAACCGAACACACCTGACACTCTGGCCGTACGGCCGGCTGTTGTAGAAGGCCGGGCTCACGTTACCGCTGAAGAAGTACAGGCTGTACATTTCCGTCCCGTCGTAGGCTGACGACGACCAGTAGCCGCCGGCGACGCCTACGCCACCCAGGAGGCCGGCATAGCTGACAGAGGCTACGCCGCTGCGGATCCCGGAAGCGGGAAAGTATACGGTTTCGCCGGTAGGAAGAGTATAAACCTTAAAAGCTTTTTCGGTGCGTGAGGCGCCGTTCGCGTCTGACCCGTCGAAGCCGGACCAATCTGGATGAGATTCCCAAGTCGAACTGCTCACCTCAAACATGTCGCTGACAGGCATCCGCCACTTGCTGATTAAACCGCTGGTCGACCATTTATCCGAAAGGTATTTGCATATATCACCCTGGTAATTTTCCGGGTTGATACCCGACAAGGAATTTTTATCCCGACCGGTAGGCAGAGTGTTATCGTCTGCGCAAGGAATACTACCCCAATCTTTATTAATGGCCTTGTCAAGGTAAGCATTGACTATGATGTCACCCGGTGTACTTGTAACATTGCCAACTTTGTATTTATAGTACTT
>JAISSD010000155.1 GCA_031273295.1 Prevotella sp. | reverse complement strand
CTGTTGAAAAGCGGACGTAGCAGCCGGACAAGCTCTACTCCTCCATCTCATGATATTGGCCGGAGCAACGGGAATTCCCTGCGTTCAAAAAGCGGGAAGAAGCCGGGCGGTCAATGCGGCCACCAGGGCCATACCTTGCCAATAAGCGATCATCCGGATGAAATAATAGAGCATGCAGCCGGTTATTGCAGGAACTGCGGTCAGGACTTGCATGACATTGAGGTGCATTCCCGTACTGTCCGCCAGGAGATTGAAATCCCGCCCGTGTATCCGCGTTATATTGAACATCAAAGTCTGACCGGACTCTGTCCCTGTTGCGAACTTGAAAACAAGGGTGATTTTCCACCGGATGTAAAAGCTCCAATCCAGTACGGAAACAGCATACAAAGCATTATCGGTTACTTGTCGGTCTTCCGCACCTGCCTTATAATCGCATCAAGACATTGCTGCGGGATATGTTTCATCTGAATCTGTCTGAGGGCAGCATTGACAACATTCTAGAATCCATGAGCCGTAAATCGAACGGGATTTACCGCGAAATACAAGGATTCATGAATAATCAGACGGTGGTCGGTTCGGACGAAACCGGCTGTCATGTTGAAGGCAAGAAACACTGGTTCCATGTCTGGCAGAACAGGCTTCATACATTTATTGTATCCAATGCCAGCCGTGGTTACAAGGTCATGGAGGAATATTTTCCGGATGGCTTTCCACATTCTATTTATGTCAGTGACTGCTTACCTTCTCAATTAAAGGCTCCCGCCAAACGCCATCAACTGTGTGTGGCACATTTATTGCGCGAGCTGTTGAACTTCGAAAAGAACCTCAAAAGCCAGTGGAGTGCCAGAATGAAAGCTCTGTTTCACAGTGCCCTTGACTTGAAACGGACTCTAAAGACGGAAGATTACAAAACAATCCCGACGTCGGTTACAGCCATTGAAACAGAACTGGACGGCTTACTGGCCGTGGACTGCGCCGCTTTTCATCGCAGGGAGCGGGCGTTGGTTCAGCGGCTAATAAAAAATCGGGACAGCATTCTGACTTTCCTCTATCACCCGGAGGTTCCGCCGGATAACAACGGTTCGGAAAGAGACATACGAAATATCAAAGTCAAGACCAAAGTATCGGGTCAGCTCCGTAATAGAGACGGCAAGGGAGCCGACCACTTTGCCAGGATTCGCTCCGTTATTGATACTGCCATCAAAAACGGACAGGAGGTCTATCCCGCTTTGTCCTGCCTGGCAAAAGCGTGAATCCATCTCTTATTTTTCTACCTGAGTAGTTACTTTTTTTGATGAATGGAAAAGGAAATCCAAAAAGAACGGAGACAATCCTTTCGACAGGCAAAACTTGAACAGACTCTGAAAAATTGAAACAAATGCTTTGACACACCAATAAACCTGAATTGGAGTTTTTGAATTAATAACCATGCAAGCAATTTATTCTATATAATTGTAAATCAACAATTTTTATTTAAAGATCATAGTTATAACGACAATAAATTTTAAAACATTACAGTTCAATATCTTGGTACTGGTTATTAACTTTCTTACTCCAATTCAGGAGGCATGATTAAAATCAGGAATGGATATCGGCGGAAAAGCTGTTGAGGAAGAAAAAAAGTTCCTCAACGTAGCTACCCTTGGACATGAAAACGGGCAAAAGAATCGGCAAGAAATAAAAACAGGCCGCATTTTTATTACAAACAGGCGCCAAAAGTGCAAAGTTTTCCGGCGAGAATTATTTTATTTTGTAACTTTGGTGTCATTTTCGTTCTTGAGTTAAACTGTTTTTTGAAAAAAGATATGAGACCGACTATAGCTATTGGCGATATTCATGGATTGACCTACTGGAAAGAAGTTGTTGGTAATAATCCCGACTGCCTGTATGTATTTTTGGGCGATTACCTCGACCCTTACGAAGACATTGACTACAATGCGCTTATAGATAACCTGAAAGAAATTATACAGCTTAAGAAAGACCATCCCGACGATGTGATTCTGCTGCTCGGCAACCACGATTTACACTATTTCACGACAGACATTGCCCCCGGCTCGCGCTTCGTCTTTGACATAGCGGAGGATGTTTCAAAGCTATTTCTAGACAATATCCACCTGTTTCAATATGCCTATCAGAAAGAAAATTGCGTATTCACACATGCCGGCATCGCCCACCGATGGTTTGTTAACGATTTCAAAGGCGATTTGGAAAGAAACATTGCCGACCAGCTAAACAACCCTTCGCCGAAGCAAGTCGAGGCCTTGTGTCGATGCGGATTCTATCGTGGTGGAGCCTTTAATGACATTGGAGGCATCTTCTGGGCCGACAAAAGGGAACTTTATGAGCCGTTAAAAGGATACACGCAAATTGTCGGACACAATCGCGTAAAAGATATTATCGATCATACGAACGACGGAGGCAGGATTATTTTCTGCGATTGCCTGTTCAACAAACATTATCTGAAAATATGATTTTTTAAAGGCGCTCTGGAGAGCTATACTACGTTGCGCTACGCTCAAGATGACGTGGACAGTTACGTAGAAGAGTCTCCGTGCGTTCGCTGTGCTTCTTTCATCACTGTGAACAAGGCAGACCCTTAGCCTGACGGCTATGCCACAGGGTGGGTGTATGTTTCGGTAAAAATAATTACGTTCCAAAATTTCCCGCATGTGTAAATATCAATGGAAAACCGGATCCTCGGCTTAAAATGTCCGACAACGGGCAAAAAAGTTAAGAACACTCATATTTAGGCTGTAAATCTGGAAAAAACAATACCTTTGTGGCTGATTATGAAAGAATACCGCCTGACAGATTGGCAACCGACCACTAAAAAAGAAGTGGAACTAAGAGGATGGAACGAACTTGATGTTGTTCTGTTCTCAGGTGATGTGTACATTGACCACCCGGCGTTCGGGGTGGCTGTCATTGGACGTCTGCTCGAAGCCGAAGGACTGAAAGTCGCCATCGCGCCTCAACCAAACTGGCGGGACGACCTGCGAGACTTTAAAAAACTGGGGAAACCGCGCCTTTTCTTCGGAGTGACAGCCGGAGCGATGGATTCGATGATAAACCACTATACAGCAAATAAACGATTACGCTCCGACGACGCCTATACTCCCGATGGAAAGGCAGGAATGCGTCCCGACAGAGCTTCTGTGGTCTATACAAATATATTAAAAGAGCTTTATCCCGATGTGCCGGTATTGCTGGGGGGAATAGAAGCGTCGCTACGCAGGATAACCCACTACGATTATTGGGACGATAAACTGCACAAATCCATACTCATGGATTCGAAAGCGGATCTGCTGGTATACGGCATGGGGGAAAAGCCCTTGAAAAAGATAGTTTCGGAACTCAAAAACGGAAAATTGTTCGATGAATTGAGAGATATACCGCAAACGGTATACCTAAGCGCCAAAAACACCTTAAAACAGCAAGCAGATAAAAAGGATATATATCTATCCTCCCATGAAGAATGCCTCGCGGACAAGCTGAAACAAGCCCAAAATTTCCGTATTGTGGAAGAACAGTCGAATATGATAAATGCTTCGCGCATTATACAGATATGCGATGAAAAGGCTATCGTAATCAATCCGCCCTACCCTCCGATGTCGGAACAGGAAATAGACGCATCTTTCGGCCTGCCATATACACGCCTGCCCCATCCCAAATACAAAGGAAAAACGATTCCGGCCTTTGAGATGATAAAATTTTCGGTGAATCTGCACAGGGGATGTTTCGGCGGATGCGCATTCTGCACCATTTCGGCGCATCAGGGCAAATTTATCGCGTCACGGTCGAAAAATTCCATCTTGAACGAGGTAAAACAAATCATTGAAATGCCCGGTTTCAAGGGATATTTGAGTGATTTGGGCGGGCCTTCGGCAAATATGTACAAGATGAAAGGCCGGGATGAAAGCATTTGTGAAAAATGCAAACGTCCGTCATGTATTCACCCGAAAATTTGTAAAAACCTCAATGTGGATCACTCACACCTGCTGGATATTTACAAAGCGGTGGATTCATTGCCCCAAATAAAGAGATCTTTCATTGGCAGCGGCGTCCGTTACGATGTGATGCTGCACAGGAACGAAGACAGGCGACTGAACAAAATATCCGATGAATACACAAAAGAATTGATATTAAACCATGTTTCGGGCAGGCTGAAAGTAGCGCCGGAGCACACATCTGATAAAGTGCTAAACTGCATGCGCAAACCAAGCTTTCAGCAATTCCGTACATTCAAGAAAATATTCGATAAAATCAATTCCGAAAACGGACTGAAACAGCAGCTTATCCCCTACTTCATTTCATCCCATCCGGCATGTACAGAAACAGATATGGCCGAACTGGCCATCGAAACAAAACCTTTGGGCTTCAGACTGGAACAGATACAGGACTTTACGCCTTCGCCGATGACCCTGGCCACTGAAATGTATTATACAGGTTATCACCCGTATACACTCGAAAAAGTATATACGGCACGAACAAAAGAACAGAAACTGGCTCAACGCCGGTATTTTTTCTGGTATGACAAAAATTACAGACCCGAAATAATAAAGTCGTTGAAAAGGCTGAAAAGAGAGGATCTATTGAAAAAATTACTGGTCTGCCAAGAAGCAAAACAATCAGGATCTTGAAACATTTAATCCAAATAAAATTATATGATTAAACTTGAAGTTTGCGCAAATTCTGCGCAATCAGCTATAAACGGACAAAAAGGAGGAGCATTCAGAGTAGAATTGTGTGACAATCTAAGTGAAGGAGGTACCACGCCATCCTTGTCCCAAATAGAAAAAACAAGACAATATATTGATATACAATTAAATACATTGATACGCCCGCGTGAAGGAGACTTCTTGTATAATGATCTGGAGTTTGAAATAATGAAACAGGATATTCACCTCTGCGGACAAGCAAAATGTAACGGCGTCGTGTTCGGAATACTGAATGCTGATGGCAGTGTCGATAAAAAACGAAATCGGGAACTGGTGGAAATTGCACACAGATATGGTATGTCTACTACTTTTCATCGGGCTTTTGACAGGTGTAGCGACTTGTTCAGATCACTCGAAGATATTATAGAATTAGGATGCGGTCGCATCCTTACATCGGGTGGAATGGAGTCCGCACCCAAAGGAGGAAAAACATTAAAGAAATTAATTGACTTGGCCAACGGACGGATCATTATTATGCCCGGAGGAGGCATTACAGAAAATAATATTGCCGAATTGGTTAAAGCTACAGGCTTAAAAGAATTCCACGGGTCGTTCCGAAACAGATATACCGGAGGAATGGAATATAAATCACCCGCTTTCACCAATGAAAACAAAGAATACTCAATGTTGCTGACCGACGCCGAAAAAGTTAAACAGGCAATATATAATGCCAATAATATTTAAATAAATATCGTATCTACAATAGGCCCGGCATTAAGGATAAATTAATTATCGAAAAAAATACAATAAAATATTAACTTTGCATTCGAAGTAAATTTTATCCAAATAAACAAATATGAACTTCAGATATGACGTGATTGTTGTTGGAGCAGGCCATGCCGGTTGTGAAGCCGCCGTTGCCGCGGCAAACATGGGGTCAAAAACCCTGCTGATAACAATGGATATGAACAAGATTGCCCAGATGAGTTGCAACCCCGCAGTGGGTGGCATAGCAAAAGGGCAAATAGTGCGGGAAATAGATGCGCTAGGCGGACAAATGGGAATTGTCACAGATACCGCCACTATACAGTTCCGGATGCTCAACAAATCGAAAGGCCCTGCCATGTGGAGCCCGCGGGCACAGAGCGACCGGGAAAAGTTTATCGGAAAATGGAAAGTAATTATTGAAAATACCGACAATCTTTTTGTATGGCAAGATACTGTCGCATCTTTGGTTATCGAGAATAAAACCGTAACGGGAGTAAAGACAGTCATGGATGTAAATTTCTCGGCTAAATCAGTAATTTTGACAAACGGCACATTCCTGAACGGACTAATGCATATAGGCAAAACGCAGTTGAGAGGAGGACGGGCTTCGGAGCCGGCGTCCTTCGGAATAACAGAGCAATTGAGTGGATTCGGATTTACCACCGGCAGGATGAAAACAGGAACTCCTGCCAGAATAGACGGCAGAAGCGTTGATTTCAGTTTAATGGAAGAACAAAAGGGAGATGAGGGTTTTCACAAATTCTCTTATCTTGATTTCATCCCTCGCACGTTAAAACAATTAAGCTGCTGGATAACTTACACCAATGAAGAAGTGCATACAACCTTGCGCGACAGATTAAATGACTCTCCACTTTATAACGGACAGATAAAAAGCATCGGCCCGCGCTATTGTCCAAGCATTGAAACCAAAGTTGTAACATTCGCGGAGAAAACTTCCCATCAATTATTTCTGGAACCGGAAGGAGAAAACACACAGGAATACTACCTGAACGGATTCTCGTCCTCTCTCCCACTCCACACCCAAATTGAAGCTTTGCAAAAAATCCCCGCATTCAGAAACATACATATTTATAGACCGGGCTATGCCATTGAATATGACTTCTTCGATCCTACGCAACTAAAACATACGCTGGAAACGAAATTAATCAACAATCTATTCTTCGCGGGGCAGATAAATGGAACTACCGGATATGAGGAAGCTGGCGGACAAGGCTTGATCGCCGGAATAAATGCACACATTAAAACACATGGCGGAAATGAATTTATCTTGAAAAGAGACGAGGCATATATTGGCGTATTAATTGATGATTTAGTTACTAAAGGCGTAGACGAACCTTATCGCATGTTCACCTCCCGTGCTGAATACAGAATCTTGCTTCGACAAGACGATGCGGATATGCGCTTGACCGAAAAGGGATACGACATCGGCCTGGCAAAAAAAGAAAGAGTAGAGTTACTAAATCAAAAGAAAGAAGAAATAGGCAGGATCATTGATTTCACAGCCAATTATTCCTTGAAACCGGAATATATAAACGAGGGCTTGGAAAAACTCGGAACTGCCCCCTTAAAGCATGGCATAAGACTGAAAGATGTAATCACACGCCCGCAAGTATCCATCGACAGCATCGCGGAATTAGTTCCCGCATTCAAAGCCGAACTGGATAAAACGCCAAACAGGAAAGAAGAAATAAAAGAGACATGCGAGATAATCATAAAATACGATGGTTATATAAAAAGGGAACAATTGATAGCGGACAAAATATCCCGCCTCGAAAATATCCACATAAAAGGAAAGTTCAATTATGAAAACATATCATCCCTCTCAACAGAGGCCCGGCAAAAACTAGCTAAAATAGAGCCGGAAACAATCGCGCAAGCAAGCAGAATACCTGGGGTTTCGCCAAACGATATTTCAATATTACTTGTGCTTTTGGGGAGATAAGATTTGTTCCACGTGGAACAAATTTAAAAAAACAGAATTAGAAAGTCATTGTTCCACGTGGAACATAAAATATAAATAATAAAATGGAACAATTCACAAAAGAACAAAAGTTGGCATTTCTGAAAAACACAGTGAGAAATATCCCTGACTTCCCTATACCGGGAATCCAATTTAAGGATGTCACGCCATTATTCAACACAAAAGAAGTCTTGTCGACATTGACGGATATTCTTTTAGAGGAATATAAAAACAAAGGCGTCACAAAAGTTGTCGGTATAGAATCACGGGGATTCATCATGGGGCCGATAATGGCGCTCGAACTTGGAGCAGGATTTGTGCCGATAAGGAAACCCGGGAAACTCCCGTCCGAAGTATTCGAAGAAGAATACAAAAAAGAGTACGGAACAGACAAAATTCAAATTCATAAAGACTCCTTGTCGGAAAGCGATGTGGTTCTTATCCATGATGATCTGCTGGCTACAGGAGGGACTATGTTCGCGGCATACAATCTTGTAAAAAAAATGAATGTAAAGAAAATATACGTTAACTTTATCCTGGAACTAGAAGAATTACAAGGACGAACATTATTCCCCAATGACGTGGATATAAAATCATTGATGCGATTTTCCATATAAAAAAATGAATGAATATCTAAAAAATATTATACGGAATATTCCGGACAAACCAGGTTGTTATCAATATTTTGATGACAAAGGGATTATTATATATGTAGGCAAAGCAAAAAACCTCAGAAAAAGAGTTATGCAATATTTCACAAAAAAACATGATAATCCCAAAACAAGAATACTCGTCAGCAAGATACATGACATAAAGTATATCATCGTAGACACGGAAACAGACACGCTCTTGTTGGAAAATAATCTGATAAAAAAATTTCAGCCCCGCTACAATGTAATGCTCAAAGACGATAAATCCTATCCATCCATTGTTATACACAACGAGTATTACCCAAGAATAGAACTGACACGAAAGATTTCAATAAAAGACGGCTCCCAATATTTCGGGCCTTACGCAAATCTATCAAGCGTAAAGACTCTCCTGGAATTTATTCATAAAGTATATCCCATTCGTACATGCTCTTTAAATTTGACTCCGGAGAAAATAACCGAAGGAAAATATAAAGTTTGCCTGGAATATCATATAAAAAGATGTTCAGGCCCGTGTGCCGGATTACAGACAGCAGAGGATTATATTAAAAATGTGGAATCAATAAAAGAAATCCTGAAAGGCAACACAAATCTTGTAAGTAACAATATCTATGCAAAAATGCTTAAACTTTCCGGGAAACAAAAATTTGAAGAAGCCAATAAATTAAAAGAGAAATATTTGCTTGTGGAAAATTTCAAAAACAAGTCTACTGTTGTCAGCAATATAAAATACAACATAGATGTGTATAGCTATGACGAAGATGAAAGCGCCGCATACATCAATTATCTGAACGTTCACAATGGAGCTATAATCCAGGTTTACACATTTGAATATCACATACGGATAGAAGAAGATAAAGAAGATCTTCTGGGCTTGGGTATCCTGGAAGTGCGCGAACGCTTTGGCTCGAAAGCAAAAGAAATTGTGGTGCCATTCTATCCCGACCTTGCATTGAAAGGTGTAGAATTTGTAATCCCGCAACGTGGAGACAAGAAAAAATTATTGCTCCTTTCTACACAAAATGTAAAACAGTATAAAATAGACAAATTAAAAAAAGCAGAGAGCCTCAATCCTGAACAACGCGGTATGAGAATCCTGATAGAAATACAGAAAAGCTTAAACCTTAAAAACTTACCTACACACATTGAGTGTTTTGACAACTCAAATATACAAGGAACAAATCCTGTGTCAGCCTGCGTAGTCTTCAAAATGGGAAAACCGGCGAAAAAAGACTATCGCCTCTTCAATGTAAAGACAGTCGAAGGTCCCGATGATTTTTCAACAATGCGTGAAGTCGTATACCGCCGCTATCACAGATTGTTGGAAGAGGAGACTCCCCTACCCCAACTGATTGTAATAGACGGAGGTAAAGGACAGTTAAGCGCTGCCTGTGAATCGCTTAAAACATTGGGGATCTATGGAAAAGTGGCAATTGTTGGCATTGCCAAAAGACTGGAAGAAATTTACTACCCTGAAGATTCAATTCCGTTATACCTGGATAAAAATTCCGAATCATTAAAAGTCTTGCAACACCTTAGGGACGAAGCTCATAGATTCGGTATCACATTCCATCGAAAACAACGGAGCAAAAGTCAGATAAAATCGGAACTGGATAATATAAAAGGTATAGGTGACGAGACTAAGATACTGTTACTAAGAGAGTTCAGGAGTATAAAAAGAATAAAACTCGCAAAAGACGAAGAAATAGAAAAAATTATAGGCAAACACAAAACCGCCCTACTCAGAAAATATTTTGAGGATAAAAACAGTTAAATATTTTTTACTTTTATCCAATATGCAACAGGTCTAATAAATTAAAATCAAATATGAGAGAAAAGAGAGAGAAGGATAGAATCTTATTTGCAGATCTACTAAGAGTATGCACAATGTTCGCTATCATAGTATTTCACATAACCACTAACCGATGGTTTATTTCATTCCGGGAAAATCCGGAAGAATGGCATACAATAAATATATTTGTAACATGCCTCCGGTGGTGTGTTCCGGTTTTCTTTATGCTGAGCGGAATGATATTTCTCGATCCCAGATACAATACAACGATCAAAAAGCTGTATACCAGGACTATACCACGCATATTATGCGCTTTGACATTCTGGAGTATAGCCTATCGCCTTTTGTCGCCTTTAACCGCCTCTTTCCTGGATATAAAACCAATCACAAGCGGTGACTTCCATCGTATCTACAGGGAAATATTTCTGGGAACCCCGTGGCATCACCTATGGTTTATATACCCCTTGCTGGCAATGTATATACTCAGCCCCCTACTCCGTATCTTTACCGCAAACGCCAAAAAGGAACATTACATCTATTTCCTTGTCCTCTATTTCATATTCGGCTCCATCATACCAACTATAGACGCACGTTTTCAAGTACATGTGAATTTCAGCGTCGCCGAATTATTTTCATATACCGGATACTTTATCGCAGGATATTTTTTCTATAAATTCGATTTGACAAGAAAAGAGAGAATAGTCTTATACACTCTGGGAATCATTTCGTTAGCAGGAACGTATGCCGTATCCACCATTGTAGGGATTACCGGCGGAGGACCCGCGACACAGTTTTTTGACAGAACCGGACCAAACACAATGTTATCGGCTTTCTTCATATTCGTTTTTGTTAAAAATACAATCAATAATAGTCCCAAACTACTTGAGTACACAAACAACAAGTACATAACCACACTTGCAAACTATGGATTCGGCATATACCTTGTGCATGATTTTTTCAATATAATACTGAACATACTGAATATCCATACAGGAACTTTCCCTGCCATATTATCCATTCCGGCGCTATCCATTCTCGTTTATCTGGCGTCACTAGGCGTTGTTCTTGTAATCGCCAAGATACCCGTTCTGAATAAATGGATCATCTGAAATTGTTGTTTAATGATCAGTGTAAATATTGATATAGCGTCTGCCCGAAAACTCCTGTTCTTAAAGAAATCAATATATAACCAATTGATATGGATGTATTTTACAAATATTACATGTGAAATTTTATCCCGAATCGTTTACGCGTATATTCGAATCGTTGAATGATTTGACTCCCGTGAGCGACCTTTACAATACCAACGGTTTCAAAGTACGTATTTTACATACGGTTCTAAAATTCCGATAGAAAATTATTCGTCTTTATTTATTCTTGTATATATCTGTATAATAGATCATTATATCAGTACCGTTTTTTCCGCCACCGTATAGATGCTTGCACCTTGCACATATTTTTATCATACCTTTATAAAGTCAGCCCCGATACTCTCAATTAACTTTTCGTCAATTCCCGCCTCTTTTGCATACGCTTCAAATTTGGAAACCGAATTGGCAACCGTATCAATCAGGGCTTTATAAGCGTGAATATCGTTATTGAGACCTACTATTTCCAAATCTTCACGAGTTATACCCTCGCTCTTGCCATTTACAGTTAGTGAATGTCTATTGGAATAAGCCGGAGCTGTCGGATCTACGCTATACGTCAAATCGTATGCGGGTGATAAGCGCCAAACCCCTTTGCAACTCATACAAAACGAAAAGTTTTTGGAATGGTCGTCCACATTCCGGGCGATAACGTTAAATACCATCCGCAAATATTGCTGCTTACGGTCTTCGCATAGCAAATCAAGTCGTCTGATTACTGCAAAAATATCCTCATAGCTGTCGCTCGTTGGAGACATCGCAGCCAATGTTTGTATATGTGTCTTTTCGTTTCCATTGCGGTCAAAACGTTGAGTGAGAAAATGCGTTACTCCCCCGTATGTCTTTAGCTCCGATGGCATCATCTCAATGCCGGCGTCCAAAGCCATTCGATAATAAACATATTCCAGCCTGGCAAAAGGATAAACCGAATTGTCATCATATTTGAGAATATAATGCTGAAAACCTTCGGGAATTAATCCCTGCCCCGAAATAATTTCGCCTGTAGCGTTATTCAGAGCTACAATCGCCTTGGGGCGCTTCCCGCCCGGCGATGAACTTATCTTCACCAGATCCTGCCACAAAACAGAATTTTCCCGATTCAATACAATCGTCTCCCTTTCATTCAGCACTTGTTTGGCAAACTCATACAGTCCTCGCAGATCAACCGGGAAAGCCGAATCATCACCCAACTTTTGCGCAGGTTCATACTCCAACGCCCCCATTGCCCGGCTACCGATAAACGAAAGATGATCAACAGGATTTATTTTCCCGGCAGGAACATTATTATCTCGCAACCATGCCTTAAAAAGGGAATTTCCCCATTTGTCAGGCAACGAATCCGCAATTACAGGCGGAAGTCCTTGATATAATTTATCCTTGTCTCCTATCCACGGTTGTTGTTTCCGACTGCGAGGCGAATTTATAGACATTGTCAACGGGGCAATATCCAATCCTTGCTCAAGAAATGAAGGCTCATATTCAAAAACAGCGACTCCCGCTTTCTTGTCCCATGAAAGATAGCCTGCGTCCATCCCCCATAGTTTTACTTTTACCACACTTGCCGCCATAAACTACTTTTTATTTTGTTTCTTAAACAACGCCCGGGGACTTTCCGACAACTCCGGTAATATCTTCTCTATTTCGTCCAAACTGTCAATTGCCCGAAGCAATTTTATGAACGAAGCCAATGTGATTCCGGTAGCAGAACCATTCTCAAAAGAGCTTATGGTAAACACACTTAAACCTGATTTCCCGGCAACTTCCTTTTGCGTGTATCCCATCCGTTTCCGGTAGTCGCTATGCCGTTTTCCCAACTCCCGGATTATATCTCTTCCGGATTTTTCATATAAATCACTATACATACTTTTTGCCACAAATATAGTTAAATCTATAATAACAGGAAAATTTTCAATCAAATTATAGATATATCTACATTAATATTTTATTCTGTTATAAATTCAACCGGAGATTCTTCGGGGAAAAACAATTCGACCGACTCGACTCGCGCTTGTCGCCGTTTCGTATCAGCCTGATTTCTGAACCAAAATTTACAAAGACGCTTTGCGGATAATCATAAAAATTTATTTCCATTTAACCGGTCTGCACAAAACAAAACCGCCGGGGAGTGTTACCGTATAGGAAGCAAGCAATCTTCATACAGTTTCCTGCCGGTAAGATTTTTCACGCCATTACTCCACTTTTGCAAGTTGTAAGAATGGCGGTTTGGCGGGAAACATACAATAATCTTGTGCGTTGGTTCAAGCTCTTTAATGCGCTCTATTGGCGGCACAAGATCGCTGTTGGCAGAAACAAGCATAGCAATATCACATTTTTTCTGATAAACGTCAGCAAGCATGGCGGTTGTGACCCGCACACCGGTTTCCTTTTCTTCAAAGGAATGAATAATATTGTGGTAATAATTGCATTTTATATCCTTGGTAAAATATTTTCCCAAATAAAGAGTAAATAGACTGCATTGTCTATTGGCCTGAAAAAAAGCATTTTGTTTTCTTGAAAAGAGGCATAAGGCGTGTCTTCTTTCTACCGGTATGAAAGTCCTACGGACTATTCCTGTCCTTTCGAATAGCAAATCTTTCGCAGCAAAGTCCGGGAGGAACTTTGTAACCTCAACCAAAAAATAAAACGATAAATTTTTTTCTTTCATTTTAAATATATACTTTTGCAGGACTTTTACGATACTCTCTTCACTGGTACGGTTTGAAATTAATTTTTTGTAACTACTCAGGTAGAAAAATAAGGGATGGATTCATACTTTTGCCAGGCAGGACAAAGCCGGATAGACCTCCTGTCCGTTTTTGATGGCAGTGTCAATAACGGAGCGAATCCGGGCAAAGCGGTCAGCTCCCTTGCCGTCTTTATTGCGGAACTGACCCGATACTTTGGTCTTGACTTTGAT
>JAISSD010000182.1 GCA_031273295.1 Prevotella sp. | reverse complement strand
TGCTATAAAATTAACTGTAATCCGGCATATATCCAACTGTTTTATAAACTTTTTTTTCGAGTTAACTTGCATTTGTTCAGTCGATAATATGGAAAGGCTTAATTAAACGACATTGAATTGAGAATTAGGAATTAAGAATTAAGAATGGGAATTAAGAATGAGAATGAAAACAGCAGGATTAAAAACGGCTCTCTGCCCGTACAGCGATGTCTCCGGTCTGCAAAAGGAAGGAGACGGGGATAGGACTTTCATATCTGTAGAAAAAAGGAACAACACGACAACAAATCCCCGTAGGGGATTCACAGACAAACCGGGGTGAAACCTCTACGAGGTTTAGGGTTTTGTGCGGGATGCATCGCTCGGTAGAACGCAACATTCTTTGCGTCGCGAGCCGGAAAAAATCCCGGAGATATCAGGAAATCCTGTTTTTGGCGGAAATACGATATGAAATAGCGGGAATCGGCAACTGATATTCTGAAAAAAAATCGTCAATTTGTGGTATAAGTGAAAATTATGTATTTTGAGCATAAACAATATTACAAAGATAATCATTATCAGTGAGATATCGTCTGTATTGCGGTGTTTTTTTTGAAGAACGGGGAAGTTTTTTTTCGGCGTTGCCGGTTAAAAAGTCCGGAAAGTTGGTTTTCAGCTCTGCTGCGGATATTTGCATGGCGGTTAATTGTTCGAAAAAAACGGCTTTCCGGATGGAAAAGAGTTACAGTTACAAGCGGTTAATGAAGCAGTTTACAATGAATGGTTTGTCTTTTGTCCGGGTTTTGCGGATCGCCACTGCCGGTTTTCTATTGATTTCTTGCGGGGTTGACGGTGGGGAGTTTTGTCCCGGGGTGCGGCTGGAGTACCGTTACAACCGGGAGAACGCTTCCTTGAAAAACGTACTGGCGCAATATGTGCAGACAATAGACGAATATGTCTTCGATTCCGACAGCGTGCTTGTTTCTGTAAACAGGCTTCCCGGTACTTCTTACGCAGGGCCTTTTGTCAGCGAGTTGGACTTGCCTCCGGGACGATACATTGCCGTCGCTTGGGGTAACAGGGACGGTCGAAGTTTCACGGAGCGGACTCCTGTTCCGGGCGTCACTACCCTGCGGGACTTGGAGTTTCTGTTCGATTCGTCTTATGATCCCGGTTCCGGTCTCCGGAATGACAGCGAGCGTCTTTATTATGGTTACAGAACCTTCTCCGTAACTGATCGGGGCGTCAGCCGTATACCGGTTGACATGACTCACGCACATTGCGAGTTGCATGTCGTCGTTGCCTGGGAGAATGCCGGTGAAATGCCTGCAAGGTCGAGCGAATTCGGTATGACTGTCAGTCAGGTTCCTTCGTCCTGCGGTTCCATTCCGGTATATTCCGACCGTAACGGACCTGTGCAGCCGTATGTCCCTGCCATAGAGGATTATCCGGTTTGCGACAGCAGGGTGTTGCATTGCATTCCCGATGTTTATGCCGGCGACCGTCTAGTCACACACTATACTTCCATGCGTATGGATGTTGCCGAACTGGTTAGGGGACAGGTTATATCATACCGTTATTGCGGCGGTAGCCATCCCCTGCTTGGAATATATATTGACGGCAGTTTGCTGGCGGGCAAGTTGATTGATTTGAATACTTTTTTCAGCGCGATGCAGACCGATCCCGGGCGTAGCCTCAGGCAGGAATACAGGATACTGCTGATGGTCAATGGCGGAAAGATCACCGTCAGTTTGATGCTCGATCCTTCGGGTTGGGAAGAGGGCGGCCAGCTGGGAGGAAGGAGATAATGAAGAATTAATTAAGAATTAAGAATTAAGAATTAAGAATTAAGAATTAAGAATGGAGAATTAAGAATGGAGAAAAAAAATTAAGAATTAAAAATTAAGAATTAGGAATGAATAAGGTTGTTTTGTTGGAAAAATCAGGCAGAAATGAGGGTTTTTACCATTTTGCGGCGTGGCGTTCTTCCTGATTTTCAAGGAAATTCTTTGTGTCCTTTGTGATACGCTTTGCGCCCTTTGTGTTAAATGGATTTTCTTGCGGTCAGCGGACCGCTGTGCAGTCAAATCCGGAAGGGCAAATAAAATTGATTCGTATTTGAAAACAAAAATTACAAATCAAAAAAACAGGAAAGGAGAAAAATAGAAATGGAGAGTTAAAAACGTTTTACGGTCAGTGCGGCATGCCGCATCAATAATTTACCAGTAATTAATTAAAAATTTATTTTACAAACCAAAAAAAGAGAGATTATGAAAAAGAAGATCTTTTCAGCAGTTTTGATCGTAGCCGGGTTGTTATCCGGTTGCAGTAGCGAGGAGGTTGTTTCCACGCCGGAGACAATCGGACAGGCAGGCGCCTTGACCTTCAGTTTTCCTGTTCCCCGCCAGAGTGTTACTTATGCCATTCCTGGCGGAACCGCCGCCGAAACCGGAGTACCTGCAACAGAAGATGAAATCAGGATCAACGACGTTACCGTTTACATGTTCAGGAATTCGGATGAAGGAAATCTGGTTGCAAGAAAGACGGCGTCGCCTGACGAAGTCGGGGAACGCAAGGTAACATTCGATGTGAACAGATTTGCCGCCGCCGGTAGCGACGATTATATTTTCTATGCCGTAGCCAATGCCAACGGAAACATCACCGACAATTTTGTTGTGGGCAGTACCACTCTGGATGACTTTACTTCTGCCGTTGCAACCGGTACCGGAACCGATCCGGTTCCCGGCAGCCACATGCTGATGGTGGGTTATGTGGCAATAGACGCCCTGTCCGCGCAAACCGATCCAGTCCAGTCGATCAACCTTCGTCACCGCGTAGCGCGTTTCGATATCGACAACCTGACTTCCGATGGCGATCCGGCCAACAACAATCTGGAATCGACTCACGATGATTACAACGCCGATGAGACATTCTTTGAAATCACAAAGATCCACATACTCAATACCAGGTCGTCCGGTTATCTTACTGCGGAAACCAACGGTCAGGCGCGCACTCCCGTTTCCGGCAGGGTATCTTTCAAAGGCGACAATGCGATCGATGTGTCCGGGATATCCGGCATCAACGAAGTCCCTGTCGAGGGCGTGTTCTACCTTTGGCCCGGGGTTTTGTCGGGCGAGGATCATTACCTTGAGTCGGATTCCACAGTTATCGAGGTTGAAGGAATTTATACCGGCGACGGCAAGGCCGAGTTGTTCACCGTCCTTCTGGAATCCGAAAAAACCATTGAGGCCAACAAGCGTTACACGCTAAAAGTACAGCGCATCAGCCATACGACCTTGACCCTGGAGTTGTTTGCTTCCGACTGGGGAGTAGGCGATGCTGTTATTGCCATTCCGGTTAGCGACGGTTCTCTTGCATACGGTGGCTTCGAACTTCTTGTTGGTGGGGCGGATGAAAGCGTACCGTTAGCCGCCACTACCGTCGATCTGTCGGGCAATACCGGTGACAATGACAACGAGTTACGGTTTTATACCGAAAGCGACAGCAAGGCCACGGGCGATTTGACAGTTGATCTTGCTTTGACATTGGGCGCCGGTTACGATCATGTTGTCACACCTGTTCCGGATGGCGATCCAGTTGTCACCTATTCAATCGGCAAGGTCAGACAGTACTATAAAATCACTTTGCCGAAGACGACTTACCCTGTCAGTGGAACCCTCACTATAAAAGACGAGAATACGCAGCAGGAACAGGAACTTGTCATTACTTCCGTTCCGGTCTACGAAAACACGGTTAAGCCCGTCCTTGTATCGGGCGACTATGGTTCAGGCACAGAGAACAGATATTGGGCTCCGGTCAATGTCGGGGCTACCTCAACCACTTACAGTGCAGATCTGGCCGGATGCGGCTATTACTTTCAGTGGGGTCGTAATGTTCCGTTTATTTACAATAGCGCAAACGACAAGTATGAAGGTCCTGTTAGCGCTGCGGATGCCGAAACAACTTACGCAGACAAGTTTATCACCAACACTTCTACAGAGACCTTTAATGACTGGTTAGCTCCTCAAGATTCCTTTTTATGGTCAGGCGAGAATTCTCGGGGTCCATGTCCTGCCGGTTGGCGTGTTCCAACCGAAACGGAGTTGCTGGTCTTGAAAAATAAAATCGGTAGTGTTAGCAGTAACCGTGTATCAGTCACCGGCGTTGGCGGTACCCTCTATTTGCCGGCGGCCGGCCGTCGCGATAATACCGGTGAGTGGGGCTATCAGGGTGCGAACGGTCGTTACTGGTCGTCTAGCGTTGACGGTACCAGCGCGCGGAGCTTGTACTTCGCTAGCGGTTCGCCCACTATGAATTCGTACAATCGCGCGTATGGCATCTCAGTTCGTTGTATCCAGGAATAGGAATGAAGAATTGAGAATTAAGAATTAAGAATTAAGAATTAAGAATTAAGAATTAAGAATGAAGAATGAAGAATTGAGAATTGAGAATTAAGAATGAAGAATTAGGAATTAAGAATTAGGAATTGAGAATGAAGAATGAAAACAGAAGAATTAAGAATGCGCGCCCCGCCCGGCGGTGGAACCTGTCTGAACCGTGATTTGCGTGATTGAATGATTTACATGATTGTATCAATTGATCTTTGAATCACGATTCGGGTTTTCTTCCGGTTTTTGGGGATTTGTGCAGGATACATTTCTGTATGGGCGCATCCCTGCGCGATGCGTGGAACGATGGCGCATGTTCCGTTCTACCGGACGATGCATTCCGGGATAAAATGTCGCAAAATCTGCAAAAGATATTCTTAGTGTCCTTTGTGTTACGCTTTGTGTCCTTTGTGATACACTTAGTGTCCTTTGCGTTAAATGGATTTGGCGTTCTTTGTGATACGCTTTGTGTCCTTTGTGTTAATGTAGCCGGAGGGCTTTGATGCGAATAAGCCCCAATGAAGCGATTGGGGGTAAATGCGCCCCGTTGACGCGCAACCCCGACAGGCATAGCCGTCAGGTTAAGAGCGTAACCTAGTGAAATACAGTAATAAAACGGGATTTTTCGAGCATGGGAAGATGTGCTCAAAATATATAATAAATGGGGGTATTCGCAAAAGAGGCGCGGAAAAAAATGAACTGTGATATTTCTCCTGTTCTTCACATCTTATAACCTTTAATCCCGTAAAACAGGATAAAAAGAAAGCATAAGAGAGGAATAACAAAGCCGACAGCCATATTTTGTTCGCCCAAATAGCCCATTAATATCGGAGAAAACGCTCCCCCGGCTACCGCCATGGTAAGAAATGACGCCGCTTTTTTGGTGTGTTCTCCCATATTGGCTAACCCTAATGCATATATGGTAGGAAACATGATGGACATAAAGAAAAAGCTTGTATAGAGGGCATAGAGAGCGATCTTACCCAAACCGAGAATTACCGGAATCATCGAGATTACACAGGCTAAAGCATATACAGTCAATATTTTATTGGGTTTGAATTTACTCATGAATATACTTCCCGATAAACGTCCTAACATAAATAACAGCATTCCTCCAAATGCAAGAAACTGCGAAGC
Organism: Prevotella sp.; assembly: GCA_031273295.1. GTDB lineage: Bacteria > Bacteroidota > Bacteroidia > Bacteroidales > Dysgonomonadaceae > Dysgonomonas. The sequence goes on along the minus strand of JAISSD010000182.1, from coordinate 1,416 downwards.
CTTAACCGGGGATATACCCGGATCCTGCTCCGTCACATAGTTGATGAAAAACCCGAATATCCCCGATTGAGCCGCCACATATAATATTTGGGCGAGTACGGCTAAAACAAAATGTTTATGGAACCATAAGGGTTTGGATTGTACGGATACTGCCGATTTTTGTTCCGTGTCATCGTTTGTCTCCACTATGTCGGGCAGTTTCACAAAGAAAAAGAGAAGCGTTATGACCAGTATGCATGCTCCTATTATCATATACGGCCTGGTCAAAGCCATTGCATCATCATCAGAAGCGCCCAGTATTAATTGTCCCCCGATAAACGGGCCTAATACCCAACCTAAACCATTCAGTGATTGAGACAGGTTTAATCGTTGAGCCCCGCTTTCTTTAGGCCCCAGAACCGTAGAGTAGGGGTTAGCCGCTGTTTCTAAAAAACATAATCCGCACGCTACAACAAACAGCGCTATTAGGAAAGGATTTGCCGAATGCAGGTATGCAGCCGGAATAAAGCTAAAAGCTCCTAAAGCATATAATAGCAAGCCGAAAACAATACCTTTTCGATACCCGTATTTTTTCATGAATATTCCGGCGGGAATGCTTATCAGGCCATATGCCATATAAGTGGAAAATTGCACGAGGCCCGACTGAGCCTTGCTCATGGTGAAAGCGATCTGAAAATGTTTGTTCAGCACGTCTAATAAACCGTGCGCCAAGCCCCACATTAGGAAGAGGCTGCTGACCAGAATAAAGGGAACAAGATAGTTCTTTCCTGAAGGAGATGTGAAGATAGATTTCATTTTTTTGTTTTATATACTTTGGTATTTAACCGGATCATTTGTTTAGTTTGGAAACTGTCTCGATTTAATAAAAAGCCTGTCGGCAGATAGTTTTTCATATTTCTATCCTGACAGTAACAACCATATTGCTTGATAAAACAAAAAGGCTTTATTCAACAAACCCGGCTGATAAACAGCGGCAAGTTATGGAAAAAATAGTAAACAGTCAAGTTCGTACACCTAAAATCGTATTATATCAAGGTTGCATCTCTGCATCTTGCATGGACGCACATATACAGGAGCAGGCGAAGGCTGTCCTGTTTTTCTGCCGGGCGAAACATTCCTGTACAAACGGAATGTTGTTTTGAAACGGACATGTAAAAGTTGCGCCAAAGAGCATGAAACGATGTTCGGCGGAGCCAATATGTTAGAGTTCCTTATGGCCATAATTATAATGCACATAAAAAAAGATGGTTTTGTATATCCCTGTAAACCAATGTTGTTATGAAAAAAACCGAAATACCTTTAAAAAAAGTTTGGATGTTTGAATAAAAGGATTACCTTTGCATCCGCGTTCGAAAAGAGATTCGATTCGGGGAGTTGGGCCGGTCGCCGGTTTAGGCGGTGCGAATGCCGGAATAT
>JAISSD010000077.1 GCA_031273295.1 Prevotella sp. | reverse complement strand
GATCTCTTGGAGTAACTGATATATAACTCATATATCTTTGATTTTTAACTGCAAAGGTATTGCTTTTTTTCATATGGCAATACCTTCACAAGTTTTTTTTAGATTTCACACAGCCTCTTAAAAAGGGGAGGTTTCAAACCCGCCGTTAGGCGGTCGGAAATTTTTTTCGTTTTTACGATTTTGCATTTTTTAACAAAATCATAAAAAATCATAAATCAGGTGCATTGGAATTGTTTGAAACGGAGGCTTCCGGCGATTGCGCCGGTCATTAAAACACACACATGGAAACAGTTGGCGGGGATACAGTCCCGGCAGACTTTCCGGAAGAAAAAAAGCGGGCGTTCTGTGGCGAAGGCGTCTTGAACTAAAAGTTCGTATTTGCGCGATAAAACCGGAAACAGCCACGGCGGCAAATGAGTTTGATATAATTATGACAGGGGGAAATAATTACCTATAATACTTTAGATGAGTGCTTTACGTAAAAAGGCAGGGGTGAAAAGATCGGATTTCAGATTTGAAACAGGTAGCCGGCAACGGCGGCTTTTGTCCGTCAAATGGTTTGTTTCCCTGACGGAAAAAACAGAATAGATATAAAAAACAGTAAACGGCATGGGCGAAAAGTGTAAATTAAGAAGAGAAATTGAGCCGGGAGTTTTGCCGGGCCTTGTGTACCGGCAGGAGAGTGGCAAATAAATTCAGCAGTCCGCCGGTGGAGAAAGTTTTAGAAACCGTATCCGCCGGTTATAAACACCAGTCTGTATTTCTGTTCGGGCCTTGTCCCGTCCGGAGAATCATTCAATCCAGCGACTGCTTCTTTCCCGCTTCCGGGAACCGCAACAACACCGATGGCAACCTGAATAACGTTGGCAACAACTGATAAAGAATTAAGAATTAAGAATGGGAATGAAGAATGAGAATGAAGAATGAGAATGAAGAATGAGAATGAAGAATTAAGAATGGGAATTAAGAATGGGAATTAAGAATGGGAATTAAGAATGGAGAAATAAATTAAGAATTAAGAATGAATGAGGTTGTTTTGTTGGAAAAATTAGGTGGAAACGAGGTTTTTTACCATTTTGCGGTGTGGCGTTCTTCCTGATTTTCAAGGAAATTCTTTGTGCCCTTTGTGATACGCTTTGTGCCCTTTGTGTTAAATGGATTTGGCGTCCTTTGTGATATGCTACCGAATCCCCAAGCGATGAATCGCCGCCCGCAAAAAGTAACTGGAAAACAACGCCTTGGCGGATTGCCATAAATTTAGTTACACGGAAGGTTGTTTTGTCAGAAAAATCAAGTGGAAGCGAGGTTAAAACAATGTTCGCCCGTTTATTTATTATCCCAAAATGTCCGTTTCAGCATTAATGCACCGGAAAAATGCCTGTTTTATACGAATTAATGCGCCATAATACGGTTATTATATATCCCTCCCTTTTTCTACTCTCGTCTTCATTGAACAGACAATATCATCCATTAAATGCACTTTACTTGCGCCGCCTCAATGCGCGTCAAGGCGCAAGCATCTTCCGGAACATGCTGCGGAGCCGTTTCGCAGCGGGAAGGGGCGCTTGAAAAGTCGGGACAGCCGGCAAGATACGTCAGACGTCCTTTTCCACACAGGTGAACGTAGTCTCTCCAATGATGAAAGTATCAAGCGGATACAGGCGTTTCCATGCTCCTTGCTTCAGCGGCTTGCCACGGAACCGCATGCCTTCGTCCAGTGCGGTGATATAGAGCCGGTGGTCGTCCATGTATATGGCGGCCTGTTGGGGGGCTATTCCGTTGCCCGCCTCCCATGACATGTGAAGGTCGCAGGATACCGAACTGCCTATGCTGACGTGCCGGGCGCGCATGGGCGCGTTCATCCATTTGTAAAGCGCGACGTCCATCTCCTTGACGGGGCCAGAGACGCGCAGGAAATAGCGTTCGGATCCGGGGAAGACGAACGCGTGGCCGACCGCCAGCCCAATGGAGAAAAAGAGGATGCATCCCAGGGATAGCATGCGCGGATCAAATTCGTTGTTGAGGAACAGGGTCAGGTAGGTGCTGCCATAGCCACAAAGCGTGGCGATGAGCGAGCTTTTCAGGATGTAGCGGAAGTCGATCCGCCTTCCGCCGTAGTGGATACTGATGGAAATCAGGACGCTAATAACGTACCAGAACAGGATGTCCAGCAGGTTGAAGTTGTTGTTTATCCCGCCCCTTATGGAGATGACGCCGTCCAGAACGAACAGGACGTACGCGGCCGCACCGACCATCACCGACTTGAGGAAGCTGCGACCGAGGCGGCCGGACAGGCGGCCGCGGCTGCCCAGGAATCCCAGTAAGAAGACGGTGTTCTGGCACAGCATGGCGATGTAGAGCGGCGTGTGCGACAGCTTGTCCAAATACTTGTCGGCAATGAACTCGTTGTCGGCGATGTGTGATCGGAGGTTGAACATGGAGATGATCTGCTCGGTCATTTGGGCGTTGCTGTAGATGGAATCGACCGTGTATTCTATCCAGGCCAGCAGTCCAGCCAGAATGGCGAAAAGCGTCCACGGCAGGTAGACAGAGGCGTTGCGCGGGTCGAACAGGTTCAGGCGGTTGTAATAGTGGGAGCCATTCCTGCACCGGCGGCCGTACTCGGGGCACTCATACCCGTTCTCGTCCCAACACGACTCGTGGAGCGTGTGCTTGCACTTCACCACAATCCGGTCATCCTTCACGAAAGGCGTCTTGCAGTAGTAGCAGACGGCGTCCACCAGCCTGTCGCCGTAGACCATATTGGCGGATGTGTAGCGGATGACGTACTTCTTCCAGAAGATCCGGTAGCGGATATAGGGCAGCGCCCACTGCAAGATGAACCAGGCGAGCAATGCGAGCCATCCGGCTACATGGAAGCCTTGCATAATGACCTGAAAGACGGGCTTCTCGTCTACGATAACCGGCCGATAGAGGCTGCCCAGGTAGTTGCGCTCTCTGGAGGACGCATACAGGCTGTCTCCGGCGAAACATTCAATTTCCAGGCTTGACTCTCCGTCGTAGACCTTGTAGGTCGGATTACGATAGGCGAGCAGGTAGTCCGCCTTGGGCGCCTCAAGGTCGCCCGCTTTCCGCGACAGGTCGTCGATGAAGCGCTTCCAGTCCGAGTTCCCGAAATAGCCGCCTCCGGTTTGCCGGCACACCAGTTCCAGCATGGAGCGCGAATCGTCTGCAACATCGGTCGAGTCCGCGTAGTTGAAATAGTAGATATAGGGATTGCCCTCCTGTCCGGCGGCTTGCACGAGAGTCTGTTTCAGTTCGTAATGATCAGGGTCGGCGGGCACATCGCCGTCATACACCTTTCCGTCAGAAAGGACAAGCATGACCTGTTGCAACGGGGAACCGTCTTTCTGCATGGCCCTATTCCGCTTCATCCGGGGATAATAACGGGAGGGACGGACTTTCATCTCGTCCAACTTGTACAGGATGGACCGGTACAGGCTCTTGGTCGTGTCCTGCGCCTCGAAATGGTGGTCAAGTACGTATTCCGTTACCTGCATTGTCTCGGAAACACCGCCGTTTCCCATGAAAGCCACATACAGCTTCTCATGAAAGATGGCGGACAGGCTTCTCAGTCCGGCTTGCTCGGCCTTTACTGCCTGTGGCGGAAGGGTAAGGTCGACCAGCGCCAGCGCCTCCAGGTTCATCTCCTCCAGCGCCTGATGCCTGACGTCAGTGATTCCCACAAGCCGGGGTTGGGCGACGGGGGGATATGTTTCGATGCTGTTGCACCATTCGGTAGTCTTAATGCGGACATTTGTCGTGTCCGTCAGAATGCAGAAAGGCAGGGAATCGTCCAGCTTGATGCTGACGGTAAACTCTGAATGGTCGGGAGCCCAACTTGTCCGAACCATTTTCATGCCTTTGTATTTCTGCTCCTGTGGCATACGGATGTTCCTGATGTCGTCGCACCCGACTAACAGGAATATACATACAGACAAAAATGCTAAATTCTTCATAATTGTTTTTATTCTTATTGTCTTACAATACCTGCACGTTAGATACAGGGGTAATCATCATCCTTGTTCAGCAGGTCGCGGTACTTCTTCGCATTCTTCCGAACCTCTTTTACCGCCTTGATCTTGGACTGTATCATGTTGAGGAACATCAGCACAATGGCTACTGCCGCCAATCCCAACAGGTAATCCTTGATGCGCTGGAACCAGGGCTTGTATTCTGTCGCCTGTATCTTTTGCGATAGTATCTTGAGCGCTATATACTTCTCTTCCACCTTATCCATCCGCGGCTTGAGCGATGGTACGGCAGCCGCAGCAGCCACGGCCCGGGCGTAGTTATCGGATACTTCGACAAACAGCAGCGCCTCTTTTCCCTTCTCCGTCTCCAGTTGAGAAGCCGTCGCCTGCACGAGCGACATCTGCGTGACCGTAGTGTAGAGTTTCTGATAGACGCTGTCTTGAGAGTCGATGAACCGCTCGGCCCGGCTGAAGTTCGCCGTCATCTCCAGTTTCCGCTTCCGTCCGTTGATGCTGTCGCCTACGGTCTGCTTGAGCAATGCGTATTCGGCTATAATCTTGGAGATGCTGTCGTTGTCGTCAATGGCGCCCATCTGCATTTGGTAATATACATTCCAGCGCACGTCGATGGATTCCAGTTCCTGTTCGGTCTTCCGCAGTTCGTTTTCCCCACCGTCGGCGATGTTTCCGGAGAGTTGCCTCAGTTCGTCGACGAACTGGTTCAGCCGGATCCTAGCGTCGATGGCAGCGTACTCGTCCGGTTCTTGCAGTTGCGCATGCAACTGCGTACAGCCCAGCATCAGGCACAACAACCACAAGAATCCTGTCATCCTTCCCATTAGCGTTGTGTTTTTGCGGGTACACAATTCTTCTTGTAAAAGTTCACGGATTTCCGGTAGATCTCCATGGCCGTCCCGGCTTCCTCTGCCAGCCCCCTCTCGTCGAGGGCTATAGTCACTTCATGAATAATGGTCTGGCAACTCAGGATCAAGTCTTGACGCTCCACCTTGTTCTGTGTCAACAGGTAGCGCGACGTGGCCTGATCCAGCAGGCGCGACTTCGCCAACAGGTAGTCCGCATCGACGGGCGGCATATTTTCTGTCTGCAAGGGTTCGTAGTGGCAGGACATCTGGCTGATGGAATCCGAGCAGGCGTTGTAGGCGTCCCAGTTCCGCTGCGTGTCTTCGCACGCGTGCGTTTCCGAGTGGCGTGGAAACTGTTTGTTCAGCAACTCCTTCATTTGGTCAAACAGATCCGCCAGTTCACGGTTGTGCAGCGTGGAATTGATACCGAACTCCTGAACGAACGAATGGAATGCTTTTCTTACGCTATTCAGCGCCTTTCGGGCCATTTCCGTCTCTTCCTCCTTTCCGAAGCAAGGATCGCGACGGATGGTGATCCGGTACATCCTGTCCAGGTCTTTCAGGAAAGACAGCTCGTATCTTCTCTTTAGCGGGCGCGACTTTTTCGATTCGTCCAGTAACAGAATGTCGCGAAGAGCGACGGATACATAGACGCCTTTTTCAAGGACGTTGAACGGTTGCTCTATGTAGTCGTTCACCATCCTGTATGCCATGGGAGCAGGGTGCAGCCCGTCATATTCTATCCACCGGCGGAAGACATATTTTTTCCGCGGATTTTCGAGGCTCTTTCGGAGCGACCGGGTCAATTCGAAAACACTGCCCTCGTCTGCCTGTACAACGTATGGCAGTTTGTCCGGCTTAAGTCTGTGACGCCAATTGACGATTTGCCTGTAATGTGCGTCCTCGCGAAACACGAACAGGCTTCGGTAGGATATCAGGCTTACCGTCAGAAGCTCTTTCGCTTCATCGAACACGAACTTCACCATCAGGTCTTTGTCGCTTGCATCTTTCTGTAAAGAGATATGGTCGGTGTAAGACGCTTTACCGCTCACTTCGATCTCCCTCACCACCTGGGCATGCAGCGTAGCAACTGTCAGGCAGCCGATGGACAGCAGCAAACGTATTTTATTCAGCGGGGTCATCATATTCATTTCTTGTAGGGTTTGAGGTATATACGGGAGAGATCTCCTGGTCGAAGAATATCCAACCGTTGGGTTCTCCCTGCTTTCTTGTCCATTGCGCAACTTTTAGATCTTCCGGATAAGGCGGCTCCTGGACGGCATTGTAAAGATCGTAGCGCAAATAGGAAGCCACCCTTTCCACGCCCCATGCCAAGTCTGTCCAGGTATCCGGAAAGTTGAGGCATACACGACCGGCAAACTCTCCGAAGAAACGGATGTTGGGATGCCAGGGATGGGGAATGGCCTGTCCGTTTGTAGCCTCCGTCAGGAATCGAAATCGGGGCGGGGCGTCGACACAGGGATAAGCTTCCGGTATTTCCAGTAACATCTCGAAGCGTGAGGCGAAAAGCGGCGGACTGGCTGCGCCTGCCTCTGCTGAAGCGTCAGGGTTTTCTATACCACAGACAGAACGGATGTTATAGACAACCAAATACTTGACAGGAAGCCCGAAAGCGTTGCTTTCCAGCACACTACAATCCACGTCGCGGCGTTTAACCGTGCGCAGATGCAATTGTCGCCATTCATGCAACAACCGACGATTTCGACCTGTCAAGCTGTTCTCGTCCGGAACGCGGGGAAAAGTCGCCTCTTCAATCTTCCTTGTCTGAGCCATCTGTATTTCTATTTCATCCCGGAAACGGATCCGGGATCAGGAATACGGTATCACCGTTTTGCACATTATAGTCAACCAGCATTTGTTCGGTTCGTCCGATACGTGGACGGAGGATACGCATTTCATGCGTATCGGGGTCTTCTTTGGCAAAGAAATAGTCGAGTGGCGCACCTGTGCCGTCTATCGAGGGGAAATCGAAAACAAGCCGGCCATCCTTGCCGGTGGCATGACGGAGGTTGTTCATCAACGTTCCTAACGAAGCCGTCGGGTTAATGACTTTGAACTTCACTTTCCTGTCTTTATATACAATATCCAAAAAGAAATCTTCCATATTCATAGTCGGTTATTTATTATTATGCGTCATCTTTTATGCTGATATGCACCGTCACGGGATAGATGTTGGCGCTCCGCACTTCTATCATTTTTTTCAGCATCCATTCCGTCTGCCCTATCCTGTCTGTCATGCTGCGCCTGATAACCGGATTGTTGTTTAGTATGATCTCTACAAGAATCGTGTAACCGGGCTGACGTCTATCCGCTTGTCTGCGGTGTCCTACGCGGATGTAATACACTAATTCCGGTACGATATCAAGTCTCGCTAACAGTTCGTTGTAACAGAAAGCCTTGATGTCGGCGGGAGTAACGAGACGTTCCCGAGTGGCCATGTAATAGCCTGCAAGGCTCTCCCGGGCATTTATCCCCTGTACTTCGTTGCTGCCGGGGACCGGAGGCGCAATGGCATGAGTGGATATTAGTCCGGAGGGCGAAGAAAACACGCTTTTCTCGCTGAGTGAGGCGTTCACCCGTGAACCGTCCGTGGTGAGATAGCCAGCATTCAAGCTCACGTCTTCGGGCTTCGTCTGCGCTTTGATCTTTTTGAGTATCAGGTATACGCCCGGAGAAGCGGGGGCCGCCGACTGTTGCGCGCTCGCCAACAGACGTTCCATAAGCACCTGCAATTGATAGAGTAGCTGGCCGTTACGTAAGTTTTCGGCATTCTGAAAGGCATAGAAATCGGTGTTCAACTTGTTTAGCAGGCTATTGGTCAGGCGAACCAGGCTTCCGCTGTTGAAGCGATCGGCGGCTGTACGGCGCACTTCCACCGCCGTGTTCTTATACAACTGGTTGGCGGAAGGATGCACAAGCTGTAGAAACTGAGGATCTCCTTCCACTCCTGTTCCCGCTATGCGGGCCATGGGCGAGGCGGACGAAAGCGTGACGGAATGAAAAGCCGCATTGGCCAGAACGGAACAGTCGGGAAGCAACTGTGACTTGTTAAATTCAAACTGATCATTGATACCGGTAAATTCAAAGATAAAATCCCGTTTGTTGGCTTCTGTCGTCACAATCGTTTCGTCTTTGTGCGCGATTACGCAGAACAGGCGGAGATTCTGTTGCGCAAACAAGTCGAACCATACGGTGGAGGTCATGTAAGTGAGGCATTGGTTATAAAGCTGTACATAAGGAGTAAAACTTTTCGACAAAGGAAGATTTGCATACTCCCATGTATTGACCAGATGCAAAGCTTGTCCGTTAAGAGAGACTTTCACTTCCCGAAAGTTCGGATTCAGGATAGCAAAAGTGAAACGCGACAGGTTGTTGACGGGAGCGGGAAACGACATTGTCACCTTCCACCGCCGTTCGTCCATGCGTAACACCGAATCCACGTTTCCGCCCAGTACTCTTGTTCTGAGCAGAGGTATGAACCGGTACGGGGCGTCGCTTAGGGTAAACGGGGTATGTTCGCTCAATTCAAATGCCTCCTTGTTCTGCAGGGAGGTCTTCACAATGATGGATGCGGGTCTGGCGTTATAAAGCGCGTGGGGAATCAACATGCGTGCATACTCCTCCAATACGTCGTTTTTCAGCCTTTCTATTTCATTGTCGGTCTCGTTCTGCAGATAAGCAAATGCCGTTATCAACAACGACAACACCGGATCGTTTTCCAGGTTTTCCAGTTCTTCGCTGCGATCGCTTTTCTGCCAGATGGAAAGGACTTCCTTCATTAGTTCGTCCGCTCGTTGGCGAGTTTCAAAAATAGTTTGTTTCATATCTTCGTACCATTCTTTTTTAATTCCATATCCTGATGCTTGTACTGTAGGTATACTCCTGTTGCGTAGCGGCGATAACGCCTTTTATGGTGATGTAGGTTCTCCGTTCCTCCCGCATATAAGTCATGGCGACATTCACATTGCTCAATCTGCGTTCGTAGGTTGTAATGGCGTCTTTCAGTTCGGCGGCAAACGTATTGATGTTTCTCGAAGAACCGGACAATTTTTTCTCGTACAGCGCCGAATCATTTTCGGTGAACTCCGTCCGGTCCGAGTTGTACACCACTCCTTCGTCCTCGTTGAAGATCTCAAAGCGCAGGTTGTTAAACACGAAGCCGAACGAGGGATCGGACGGACAACTGTGGCGCGGAGTATTCAGCAACAGTTCCAGAAACAAATCGATAGATTCTTTCAAATTTCCGGTAAGAGACAAGCGTCCGTTTTCAACCGCCAATGGAATTTTGATGTTCATGACTTTATTCTTTAATTATATGACAGGCGTAAATTCGTCTTCCGCTTCTTTCACGGGCGCATAGAAAACGGCATTATTGAGTAGCGCATCATACAGCGCATCATACAACCTGGCGTAGAGCGTGTCGGCCAATCCTCCCTGTAGATACTCGTAGAGTTCCGTTTTCAACGGACCGTTGACATATTCCGTCAGCCTGTCGCGGAGTTCTTCCGTTATTTCCCGGCATAGTTCTTCTTTCAGTTTGTCATGCAGGTTCTGATACAGTTCCGGATACAATTGCTCGTGGATCTCCGCCTTGAGTTGCGCTTTCAAGGCTTCAAGGTCCATGCCATGGTCTTTCGGCTCCGTCTTTTCCAGTATGGATGCGGCGGTACCGGCATAATCTTCCAACCAACCCAGCCAGGCCTGCACGTCATAGAGAGAACATACGGCTATCTGTACGGGAGTCTCCGTATTGGGCGCTATGATGTAATAATCAATGGCTTGGGCAATCTCGCGTGTCAGTTGTATGAATGTCGATACGCTATTCTTCGGATCGTAATCTTTCAGCAAATAGTGATAGCGTTGCAAAGCCCTTTTTCCTTCGCCCTGTTCCAAATGTTCGTGACCGGCCAAGGCAGACAGTTTTTCTCTAAAACGGCCAATAAAGTCGGCGAAGCGGCTATCAGACTCCAACAACAGGCAAGGGGGAATGTAGTCGGCGTCAATGGAGAATACGTCTTCGTTGACTTTGAAGCGCATCAATGGCAGCAGATCACTGCCTTCCAGTTCCTCCAGTGAATGGATAGCATAATCATAGTTCGGACGGTTGTAAGGCGCTCCCTCCTTTGCAAATTCCGTCCTGCCATCTCCAAATCCCGCCGTAAAATAATACTTGTCACCGTACAGCATCGGTATGGAAATTTCCACCGCTTCGTCCATATTCAGCACTCGACCCGAAGGAAGCAACGCCATGCAAGCCAGACGCTCTATTTCAAACTTGTTCTTTACGAATGCGCCATGACAACAAAAGGGGACATTCGGCAACAATCCTGTCAAACCCGCATGGGCTATCCGTCCGATTACTTCCTGGCGGAGGTCTATATTCCCGTCCAGTTCTCTGAATGTCTGCGCCGTGATCTCCATTCCGGCACGCCAGTCTATTCTTGAATTTATATCCATAACCGGTTATTTGTTTATTTCCGTATTGTAATCAAGCGTTAACTTCTCTTGTAGAATGAAAGGTATGCCGTGATGTTTCACCACGATCTCCAGATGCGTGTCGAAAGGTATGAACCACTCGCGGATGAAGTTGCGCAAGGGATCAATACTCCGGTTCAGTTCGTTGTACTCCTCCGCTTCCAGATCTTCCGCCAATATTTCGTATTTCACCATGGGCAACCAGCATACCGTGTCGTCGCTTTCACTGTATCGTCCGGCGAACATCTCCACCCCGTATCCTGTCAGGCCGGACAATACATCGCCTATAAATCCGAAATCGGCGCGCAATCTGCTCGTAAAGGGCAGCATTACGGCCAGTTCTTTCACGTATTTGTCCGTTTCCGCCGCCAAATCGTAATGAAAATATTTTTTCAACAGCAGATCCAGTTTTTCATCAAGCAACTGCGATATTTGCCGTTCTATGTGCAGACTGTTCCTAAAAGTGAAAGAGTCAAAAGGCAAGAATATTTCCTCTAACAAGCTTTTCCTTTTTTTCAGCGCTTTCTCTTTTTCACTGAAGTCGCCTTCTTTCAGCTCGTCGTCGGTGGTCAGCAATCCTTGCGGTAACAACTTCAGCGCTCCGTCCCGTGTCAAGGTCACATGGCAAGCGTCCGCGTCAAGCTTCACTATATCCTCACTATAGTTGCGGTAGAAAGCGCCGGCGTATCGCGCCGTCCATTTGTCCGACAGCTCGGGATAGAGGTAATCAAGCAACATTTCAGCGCTTATCTCCTTTATATTCACCCTGTCGCTCATATAATTACGGTCTTTAAAGTTTCCACATAACGGACTCCCTTTTCGGTTCGCACATGCAGCACGTCCCATTCCGGGATCCCTGTTTCTCGCAAGGTTAGCGTTTGATAAGGAAAATCCGCTCCCAATGTGGAATATTCATGCTGGTACAATTCGCCATAGGGCATGAACCGCAAAACAGGATGATCTTCCACAAAACGGGATACCTTGTAATCCGGAAGCATTACATCTGTCTTCCGGTCGTTGGCACGTTCAGCCACGTAGTCCACAAAACTGTAGTCCCTCAGGCAGATATCTACTCGCTCGGCTTCCAGCAGTTCGGCGAGGCTATCCAATGTTTCCCTTATTGTCATTTCAGCGCGAAGGTCGCTCTTCACTATGGGAGTCCACGGTTCATGTACGGGACAATCATCATCATAGCCTGTGAATCCAACAATACGGGAACTCAGATGTTGTCCTTCGTAATAGAACATCTTGCCGCATAACGAGGTCAGTTCCCCCCTGTCCAGTTTGTCCCGATGCAGCAGTTTCATGGCTTCCTGCACCTGCACGGCTCCAATGACCGATGCAACGACCGGGGTTGTTGCCGCCTTGCCATTCTCTTCGTATCGCCGTATGAGTTCGGCGCAGGACGTCCTGCGCGAGAGTTCTTTCAAGCCTTCGGTTCCCAAATTACAGGCATAGCAGTTTTTTCCCGGAACAAATACCCGTACCGTACCCTCCAATCCTTCCATGCCGCCATCTATCCATGGAACGCCAGCCCTCATGCACAAGCGATTAAGGTGGTATCTGGCCAGACGGTTGTCCACACATCCGATAATGACATTCATGCCTCCAATCAATCCCAGTCCCACTTCATAGGCTATATCGCCTTCTATGGGAGCGACTACGACAGCCGGATTGATCTGCCGCAAGCGTTCGGCGACAGCCTCTACTTTGGAACGTCCGGCGAGAGCGTCCGTCTGCGAAAAAAGGATGGAACGTGTCAGATTACCCGGTTCCACGCGGTCGAAGTCAACTGCCACTATGTGTTCCACGCCGAAAAGCGCCAGGTTTTTCAGCACTTCATTGCCCAAGGCTCCGCAACCGACCACCATCACTTTGGCTTGGCGTACTTTGTCGATCTCAAACCAGGACAATTCGGGGTAAATGTCTTCGCCCCATGCCTGGACGCCTTTTTCCTGTCCCTCCATCCGTTTATTCTTCTTCTTTATTGAACTTCATGCTGAAACGCGTATTTTCGCCTTTCGATCTCTCTTCTTCCTTTTTTTCGGTTTCCTCTTCTGTCTTTTGCTTCAGATACCGTTGGTAGGCGTCTTCCACCTCTTTTTTTTTCAGCTCGCAGTATTTTTTGCACATATCGGTATGCCAGTCATAATTTTCCTTTAGCAATTTTTTGGCTTCATCCAGCTTTTCCGGAGATTGTCCGGCCATCGCTTTCACAATTTTGGCGGTACAGGTCGTAAAGATCTTGTCTATTTTTCCTTTCGTTTCATCGGCAAGAAGTCCGACGCCTTCCATAATGAGGTCATGCCGGTCTTTGTTTACCTCCGGAACAGTGCAACGTATCAGCTGTTTCTGTTCTTCATCCGATCCTTCGGCGTCCGGTTCATCTTCATCCTTTTTCCCGTTCCCGCCGTCATTGTCTCCCTTTGGCTCCGCTTCCTTCTCTATCTTGAATTCAGGATGCGCTTTGGCAATACCTTTACAGATGGCAAAGATATGATCCTGGTCATTGGGAGTGACCAGGAATTGATCTTCCGCAGGCGTGCAAACCTGCGCCAAAGCTTCCAAGTCATAGTCTGCGCCATCTATGGTTGCCGTCACCGGTAGCAAGGCCAGCGGATCGGCTTTGGTACAAAGGTTTACGAAGCGGAAGCTCATGAGTGCGGTATATCCGTTCATACGTTTCTGGGCGTCTCCCAGCAGCTTTATTACAGTTGAATTCATAGTTCCTTTTTCTTTATTTCAGTCATTCATTTCTTCATTTCCATTCTTAGATTCGCCATATCGTTTTTCCGCAACAGGATCTCCTTCACGATCGCCTTGTAACCCGGTTTGCTTAACCGCACGGTATAGCTTTGGCCGGCCGGCAGGTTCTTGATGATGCAGGGTGTGCGTCCAACAGCGATTCCATTCAGCCATACAGTGGCGTCGACTTCATTGCTCGACACGTTTAGCATACCGTAATCCGCTAGCGGCGAAGCTAAATTTAACTCCTTTGGACGATTGTCGTTCACCCATAAGTAGAAGGTTTCGGATTCCAGACCGTCTTTTCGCGAACTGACCGCATAGAATCCTGTGGACAGGACGCCTTCCCATTCTCCTTTGGCTTTTGGCTCGCGATTGATCCATATCTCGGTATCCTTGTCGAAGGCTTTGATCCGTATGGGCGCGCTCGCCTGTGTTTTCGGAGAAGAACCCGTATCAGACGTCTCCTGACGGGAAACATCTGCTTGATAAAGAGAATCGCCTTCCTGTTGTTGGAAATCACTCTTTCCTTGTCCTGCGGCCAAATCCGCCCCGGTTAAATCCAGCACCTTTTTTTCCGCCGCTTCCACCTCTATCTGTTCGTCATAATAAGATAGATTGTCTCGCGTCACGGTCAGGCGGTAGCGACCCGGCATAATGCGCTTCGTGTTGGCGTTTGTGCAGCCTATCAGTTCGCCGTCCAGCCTGATCTCCCCCTCCGGGATCCGGGTATTTACCTTGAGATACGAATAGAACGGCTGCAATTCTTTCCTGATCTCCAGTCGCGTGCTGTCGTTCAAATCCAGCGTGTCCCGATATGTTTCGTAGAAAGGACTTTCCAGTTTGCAGATATGCCGTCCTACAGGCAATAAAAGTTGCAGATTGCCGTTTCGCAAGGAGTAGCCGGTTGAGTCCACCGTTACCAAGGCATTTTCAGGCCGGACATAGAATACAACCCACTGCCGTCCCGGTTTGTATTCCTTTTTGGGGTCCGATGTCAGCAAATCGGCTTCGTAATGCTTTTTCTTGCGCAGGGTTTTGTCCGGAACTTTCCAAGTCAGCTGTCCGTAGTCGGCGTGTTGAATGACAAGGAAAGCGGTCTTGTGAGGCAATAGAAGCGTGATCTTGCCATCGCCCTCTTCCGCGGCTGCCGCATTTCCGCCGTTGGGCAGGAAAGTGAATCCTTTTTCGTTGGTATGAAAATCCAGTATGGCTTGCTTCTTGTCCTTTTTTACCGTCTGACGGGTCAGAAACCTGCGCTTTGTCTGCACGAAGTTTTCAACCTTTATCTGCTGCGCTTCCAAAGGGAGAACCGCAAGCAGCAAAGTGCAGAAAAAAATAACGTATCGCTTCATATATCCGTCAGCATACAGGTTCATTTTCCCGTCGTATTTTCCGTATGTCCCGGAAAATTAATGGCAATATTGCCCCCATAGGCGCAATTCAATTTGCAGTTGTCCAGCAGCGCCGGAAAGTTGCAGATCATCTGTTGCCCACCCGGCGCCCAGGGGCCTATAAATACCGGAATGCAAGGCATGGGCGTGAGCGCTCCCATAGCCGCCGCGGTGGCCGAAGCGACGGTGGGGTTGCTCATGGATTGACACATACCGAACGGCATGACGTTGGCCATTGGAACAAAGTCCATGATATTAGCCTTGAGTTTTCCCTGAATCATCGGGCGCAAAGGCGCTGTGACCATCAATTGCGAAGGAGCCATTCCAAACGAACACTTCAGCAGTGCGCCCATAGTTACATATTTTCCCATATACTTGTTCTTTTTATGACTGTTCCTTTCCGGCAGGAGCGTCTTCTTCTTTCAGCTTCGCGCTCAACTGGGCGGTGGAAGGCGGCGCGGGCATCGCCACTCCCTCGCTGGTGCAAGGCGATTTGAACGATGTGCCGATTTTAATATTGTCCAGTTCCACCGTACCGGCCTTGACGTCCGCCTTGAACGTGGCTTTGCCGTTCACCGTGGTTTCGCCAAAGAGCGCGGTCTTGCCGCCGGAAACGGAGAGGTTGCCTCCCTCCATCTGCACAAGCGACTTTCCTTCGTCTTGTTGCAACTCCAAGGTCGTTTTGGCAAACACGCCTACCTTGTCCGAAGAAACTTGCACGGACTTGCTCTTGTTATCCTTGTCCTTGCCTCCGGCAAACATTTTCTCGGCAAGCAGCAGCAGGGTGCTTCCCGCCGCCAAACTCTTGTCGGTACGCTTGTCCTTGTCCACATCCATGGATTTTATTTCCAAAGCCTTGGCATTGACGCTGACTTGTCCGGCAGCCTTTCCTTCCGTATCGGTGGCGGATACGTCTATCTTCTCGGCTCTGACAGACAGGGTTCCTCCCGCCGTCAAGGCTTTTTCCTGTATCTTTTTGTCTTTCAGTTCCCGATCCACGGCTTCCAGCGTAATGTTCTTTGAAGTGACAATGACGTCGCCGGCGGCGGGATAGTCCGCATTTTCCTTTTCCATTTTGGGATTGACCGTGCTCACCGATACCGTTTGGGCGGAAATGCTCATCATTCCGTCCTTGGCCAGCGAACCGTCGAAATTGTTGGCGGCGAAAGACAGGTTTCGGGCCTGCATACTGACTCCGGCTTCCGGGTTGGTGCGGAAATTACCGTCCCCGTCTACGGAAGCCACATCCACCCGTTCCGCTCTCAAGCTGATACCGGCGCCTGTGCTTTGTTTGGCAAAATCGCTTTTCAGTTTGCTTACTCCATCACTCTGCGTTTTCACGCTGGTTGCCTGACGGTTGGTTTCCGCCAACAGAGAGAGGGTGCGGAAGTAGCCGGTCATGCTGTCGTACAGAGCGGTGGATAGCGCCTGAAACTCCGCGTGCCGCTCTTCCAGGTCCACGAAGTTGGAGCGCAACAGATCCTGGTCGGCGTCCAGATCCGGCTGGCCCACCAAATCTTCCATCTGCTTCATGAGGGTTTCTATCTCTTTTTTCTCGTTGGTCGCGGTCTTCTTCAGTGCATCGGCGCGTCCATTCAGTCCTTTTTCTTTATCTTTCAGAAGGGTTTCCCGCAGTTCGCACGAGGGGGTGGCTTCTATATCCACCTGCTTGTCCGAATGGATGCGGATGCCGGTTCCCGCAAAGGGTCGTTCGGCGAAGAAGTCTGCCGCGCTATCACTCACCAAGCCGATGTTCCGGGCCTGCATCACGATTTCCGAGGTCTCTCCCGCCACTTCTTCCAATCCGTCCTTGCCGGGATCTACCGCGATAGTGCGGATGCTTCCGGCTCGGCTCACAATGGTTCCCGTTCCTGCGCCACCCACGCCTACGGCTTCCAAGGCCACGTTGTTGCCGCGGATGGTGATGCGCGACGGCGCCAGCTTGTCCCACAAGACTCCGCTATGGTCCACATTCCCGATGACGATTTCCGGCGCCGAGAGCACGATGCGTTTTTCGTCGCGAATGTACTGGCCGCTATCCATGCGATCCAGGATAGCGTTTTTCATCTGTTGCACTTCGGATTTCTCCTTTCGGATCTCATCCAAGTCCTTTTCCACATTCTTTTGGAAGTCGTCCAAAGCCGATTTCCACAGGGCAAACTGTTCCGATATAGATTTCATGGTTGTTTTTCATAAAGTGATACGTAATAGCTCATTCTTTATCTTGAGCCAGTCGGTTCTTTCGTCGTTCCTGACGTATTCATCAATGCTTTTGTTCGCCACATGCATCGTGGTTTTCTCTTTCGTAGAGATAAGCAAGTCTCCAGCATCTGCATTTCCCCATACGTTTTGATCGAGGAAGCCATCCACAGGCGCGGACAGAGAATTCGCCACGGCTAACCCGATTTTTTTTGCCGTGCCCGCTTCAGGCGTCACAGGCGCCACTGCATCTATAAATTTTTCGACCCCGTTGTTCCAAGCAGTATTATCATTTATAGGTATCTGAAATGCTTCGTCCGTATTTCCCGTTATCTTCTTATAAATAACGTTCAACGCACATCCCGTCAATTCCTTTTTAACATTCATGGACATATCTTTATTTGCATCAAAACTACCAGGCTGAGTGGTAGTCACTCTGTGTATGTTTTGAAAAAAGACGTGATTGGGCAAATTTGTATTACCGGCAGAACACTGTAAGTTATAATCCAAAAATTCACGTGTAATTTCATCCTGGGTTCCAAGCGTATTTTCATAAATTTTTTGCATCGTATGGTTCATCGCATGGTTGCGGATTTCTATGGCTATGGACATTGCCTCAAGATATTTATTGTAACCTTCTACTTCTGTTCCTGCGTTGAGGTTGATGTCTCTATTCGTAAGCATATTATTAGACATATAATTCACAACATCTTCGAAATCCTTCCCCCCCCCAATCTTATCATTCCATTTAGTGTCAGTATCCGGTAAAGCAGGTCGACCATTCGCGTTCCCATAAGTCTCCAATGCTCCATTAGCCTGTACGCGCTTTTCCTCATATGTCTGGCCTTGATCCACATGATACTGCCAATCAGTTATATAGGCCTGCTTCAAAGCATCTATGAAACGCGGTATGTTCAGGATCATTTGCCGTGCCCTTTCTTTGTCCGTTTCTTTCAAATCTACAACTCCTCCCGTAAAGGTACCCGCCACAGATGACAATAACGTACCGGCGTCCCTTACTGTTCTTTCTTTCTTGATGGCCGTTTTGCCCTTTCCCGCCTCCAGACACATGTAACGATGGGATTTGATAAGCATCGTGCCGCCGACCGGGCGTATAATCGCTTCCAGAACACAACGCATAAGTGCAAGATCGACCGGAATGATATTGACGCCTGCTTTGAGTAAATCCATAACGCTGCTTGTGTACGATGTGGCATTGTCCCAGTCCGATTTAGGCTTGTCTAAAATCCATCCTTTGGCAATATTTGCTCCCGATTTCAATGTGAGGTTATTGCCGGCTTCAATAGAAATATTCTTGCCCTTAATACTCACTTCACCGTTCGGGGCATTGATGGAGATACCCTTAAAAGCATTCATGTTAACCGTTCCGAAAGGGGAATCAATGGTAATGTTGCGGGCATGAGAAGACATTTTGATGGAGTACATTCCGTATTCATCAGTCAATTCAATACCGCCCGCCAATTTTTTTTGTTCGTCGCCGGTCAGATCAAGCCTGTTTCCAAAAGTACCAACCAATGGCCCCAGAACGCTTCCCATCGGGAAAAAAGAATCAAAGAAACGGGCGGCGGATGAAGGGTCGCTGAAAATAATCCGGTGTCCGTTTCGTGAAGTGATTGAACGCGTCTCGCCATTGAGACCACTGTAGTCCGTAGGCTCGTTATAGTAATCCTTGGGCCTGTGTCCTGTGTTGTACAGCGCCCCAACCACATAAGGACGCTCCACATTCCCATTCTCGAAATCGACCATCACTTCGTCGTCTACTTCGGGTATGAAATTGAAACCGCCGTATTCCGTAGCCATGGGCAACGCCATGCGGATCCACGGAGAGGCGTCCTCTCCATCGGCTTGCCACGGATACCGGATGCGTACCCTGTTCATACGCAACGGATCTTTGTTTTCCACAACAAAAGCTGATTGAGCCGTTGAACGGCAGATGCTGTCTCTACCAACCAGCGGCGGATAGGGCTTAACTTCGTTTGCGTCTTCGACAAACGGAATAACTATGTATTTCCGGCTTCTAACCATTGCGTTACTTTGTACAGTGATCGTTCCTTCCGCCTCGACAACGGTATATGGTTTGGCATTGTACGTCACTGTGTCGCCAAGAAGCAGAGGATAAGAACTCTTGCTTTCCATATCGATGCAGATGGATTGGCTTTCCGCCATTATCTCTTTATCAAGCATGTTTTTATAGAAAGCAGAGCCTGTCAACAATTGTTTTGAACTGTAAAGATATTTACCCTTGTCGCGTTCTTCCAGTATGTCGGGAGGAATATTCGCGTTCACTTCGAGGTATTTTTCTTTATAGCTTTTGTTGGCTTTCTTGATGATTATGTTTTCGATCGACACTTCCATCTTTGCAATTTCTGCGACTACGGATGTCACCATGCTCTTTATGTTGGGTTGGTTCAAGGCAGACCAAGCCATTGATATCCAATCTCTTGCGCCAACATAATCATCATTGAAAACCACATAGTCAAATTCCATATTATCATCTTTTCCTTTGATGACAGAAGATGGAAGGGGGGACGCGTAATCGTCATCCCACACTTCGGGATTGTAGCTTCGGTCGTTTACATACTTGCTACTGTCCTCATTGCAATAATTGTATGACCGCTGATTGGTGGAAATAGAGCCGTCCCCCACCTCCACATAATTGACGGAGATGGATTCGACTCTATCTCTTAGTATATCCTGGATAGTCGTAGTCGCAGGCAATCCCAGATGAAAGGTTCCATTCTCGTAATACAGATATTCACCGCAACGGTTGGCGGTTCTCACTAAAAAATCATGGAAACTTTCGTTGTACTGCACCAGATAGGGAAGCATGCACTCTTTTTTTACATTCCCGCTATTAATTGTCACGGCATACGACAAATGCCTGAGTTCTCCAATCGCGCTATCCACTGTGACATTCATGCACTTTGTCAGTATCCGGTTTTCATCCTTCCATGTCTTGTTGTCCTTGTCGTAAATCTTGCTTTTTACGATACATTCTCCTTCTTGCACTATATCGGGGGGAAAAACGAAATGTTGAAGTTCTTCCACCAGAATATCTTGCACCAGCCGCCTGCCGGTATAGGCCTTGCTGTATTTTTTCATCGTAAGATATTTGTCGGGGCTGTAAGCCACGAGCCTTACTGTCAATGCTCTACCGATATATTGAGGATAGACCTCAAAGATATAATAATTAAGGCAAACCGCCTTTTGGATGCCGATGTTTTCTATTTGACTGTCATCATAATCGTCGAAGTAATCCGTTTTTTTCCCTTTAAAAAGTTGGACTATCGCCAGCATGTCGGCGTCGTGTGCTCCCAGGCATAGTACCATTTCGAGCCGTCCCGGACGATACATCTCTTTCTTGTATGAAAGGGTGTCGAGAGAGACCACCATGGAGCCGAACCATTCATTCGCACTCGTTGTACCGCTTATTGTCCCTCCATCCGTCAACCTTATCTCGCATACATCTTCAATATTCAAAATAACCATATCTTTAAAGGTTTTCAGGTTGTATAATAAATAATGTCTGGTTTTGGCCGGCTCCCACATATTCGATGCTACTAACCAGTATCTGCAAGTCCGTCAGCATCTGGCGAGAATCCTTTTTTTGGGGAGCATGGCTCAGGAAAGTTTCTTCGACGTCCACCACATAACCGGTGAAAACCATGGCGCCATCATAATCCCTGACCTTTCGGTCGCTATCGAATGCGGCATTGAACAGCAGAGAACAAGTCAGCGGTTCGTCCGATTTCAGCCATTGATAGAATTGTTTGTAGCGTCCGTTGGGCTGGGACTTGACGGTGACATGCAAGATGATCGACGAGGAAGGGCCATAAGGCCAGCCTTCCTTGTTCAGGGTACGCTTGCTGCAATAGTCAAAATGCTGTACAGTCAGGCATTGTCTTTGTGGTATCGGCGCTCCTTTTGTCATGTTCTCCATAAAAAAAAGAGCCTTTACTTGGTTAGAAAGGATTTGCGGCATGATTTCAGGGGTTAAGGTGATTAAAAGCCACGTCATCTACGATGATCTGCCTGGACACGAACTCCAGCTTCAGTTGCCGTCTGGACGTCCGATTGACGTCATAACTTTCGGAAAGGAAGAAACATTGCGCGTCTTCAAATTTCAAGACTTTCTTGATCTCGCCGTCATCGTTGAACTGACAGGACAGATCGAATACGATGCACCCGCTCAGGACGCCCTGTCCGATATACCACTCATATAGATTCAGATTTTTTACTCCCGGCGCCGGGAGTGTCAACTTCACCGTTTCGCATCTTGCGTCGGCCTCGGGATAAAGATAATGGTAAGGACGCATGAACCGGTAGCTACATTCTTCCACAAGATATTCCTGCGTGTAGCGTCCGGTATCGTTGTCTCCTATGAGTAAACGGGCTATCAATGACATAAACTTTCTTTTTTGTACGGGTTGTCTTTGTAAAGGCGCGAATCACACCCCGATAGTATGTGTATTCGCGCCTAATCTCAAGTGTTACGTTATTTCCAGGGATTTTGGAATGCAACAGGGCCGTTCTTCAATTCCTGGCATACTATCTGCAACTCTTCATAATGTTCCTCGCCATCTTCCCACTTTTCCACGTAGTGTACGCAGTAACAAGCGGTACCTTCCAGTTCTTTCATGGTAGAACCATCGACTGTGTTGTAGAATGTAACCTTCAAGTCGCGCGGGTCATTCTCCGCGAGCATCCACTGCAACAACTGGTTGTTACCGTCGTTCATCGCTTTTACCCGAATGGTAACGCGTCCGCCGCGGGGTATACCCGAGATCTGGCCTTCCCTGTCAGTTGTCTGCGAAAACTGATAATCTATCATGATAACCTCGCGAACCTCAAAATCTTTGACCGCCAATTGTACGGGCGTCATATTTTCTGCCATATTATTTTAATTTTTTAATGTTAAACATTTGATTTGATAGCATTGTCAAGCCCAATCGTTTTCATAAACGACTTGCCCGAACTCGATTTTCTGACAAGTGATGACAACCTCTTCGTAGTGTCCTTTTTTGTCTTCCCATTTCTCGTCGAAGTCCACGCAATAACCTCCCGTGAACTTGATTGTCTTCATACTTTTTCCTGTTTTGGTCTCCAGAAAAGTAATAGTGCCATTCTTTGGAAGATTTCTTTCAATCATCCATGCCAAAAGGTCAGGAGTACCATCGTTCATTGCCTTTACGCGGACGATGATCCGACCGCCGCGAGGAATTCCGGACATTTGTCCTTCTACATCGGTTGCCTGATCGAATTCGTAGGTAACCATCATGACTTCACGCTCTTTGTAGCCGTCAATTTCAATTTTAACAGGTGTTTTAGCCATACAATTTTTTTTTAGTTATAAAAAAGTGAATAAAAATGAAAGAATTATTCTATGCGGTTTCCGCATCCTTGTTCCGCTTGTCGGCAGAAACTTTAATGATAAAGTTCTTGGCCGAATAAAACGGAGTGAGACTGATGTCGCAAGTAATACGTTTCGTAACAGGATCCTGACTGGGTTCCTTGATCTCGTAATTCTGGAACAGATTGCCATAACCTTTGTAGTCGTTCAGGAATGCCTGAATTTTGGCTTTCAAGTTCTTGGGCGAATTGTACGGATCCCAGTTTTCGAGTGCGACCTCATGCACGTAGTTCATCAGAACTTTCTTTACCCAGTCAAACACGCGCACGATGGGATATTCCTTCATGGCCGTGTTATCCCCATTGTAAAGCGTTGTATTGTTGAATGCCATTACCCGACCTTCCGAATATACCATAGGAATGACCTGATTATCCATCAGCGCCGCGATCTCGGACTTCAACAGATCAAGTTTTACCCCTTTCACACCATCCAGCGTACCGTATTTTTTACCGCCGGCGCCCTGACTCATATTGGCGCTCTCATCATAGAGTTTACCCGCCAATGCGCCTGACGGACAGATATAGAATGCCGGGCTCTCCTTCTCCTCTTCCGACATCTTTTCCGATTCGCGACCTACAACCCAGTTGGCTGTTACTATCACGTTCTGTAGCTCGATGTCACTGTCGCGGTAGCCTTCGGTATTGTTGAAGAGGTCATCGAAAGAATATTCATTGGCATGATCCGTAATAAGCATCACCTTGTATTTGAAAGCGATTTTTGCCCATTGAAGCAACGTCGGTTTGTCCTGGAACACATTTCCCGGAACTACCAACAAGCTGTAACATTCTTTCAGACTCAAGCGATCGAATCCATTGCGCAGGAGTTCCGCCACCTCGTTGGCAAAACCGGAATCCGGATTTGCAATGTCGTCTTTGTAAACGTTGATAACACGGAGATTCTTCACCTTGTCGGAATTGGAGGTCTTGAAGAAAGAGTCCAGCGTGCGGTAAGAACATTCCAAAGGAGCTGTCGCATAGAGCGCGTCAGTGATACCCTGGCTCAATACTTTTGTATATTTTTCTTCTTTCTGCTTGCAGGCGTCCACCAGTTCTGTGGCAGTGCCGTCGTTCTCATTGAGAAGTTGAAGCCATCCATTGATGTCGTTTATCAGATTCTCTCGCTTTTCCTTGAACCGCTTGTCATTCAGGAACACGGCCTTTGCCGCTTTATGGGCCGGATTCATATTGTCGGCGTCCGGCAGAAAACCGCGGACGGCGTTGAATCCTCCGAATGACGCGAGCAGCTTGGAAATATCCTTTTCCGAATTCCGTTGGACCTGTTCTGGAACAGTCTGTTCGGTAACCTGTTGTTTTTGCATTTCTGCTTCTGCCATAATTTATTATTTTTTAGGGTTATTATCTTCCAGTTCTGCAAGCATGGCTTCCAGCATTTGCTTCAGCTCTTCTTTAGAGGAACTGTCTTTCAGTATGTCCCGCAATTTACGGTTCTGTTCGATGCTCCTGCGGATCTTTGCATTGGTGTCAATTTGATTCTTCACTTCGGACAAAAATTCGCTGTTCCTCACCAATTGACCTTTCCCCCCGTTCGCTTCAAAATCGCGGAGTTCGTTGAAATGGAGCGTCTCCGTTACGGAACCTCCATCTGCATCCGTGAAACTAACCTCCACTTTCGGCTTGAAGTGGGCGAATGCTTCATCGATGTTTGTCAGGTTTTCCACCAATTCCGGATTGCCGGGTTCGGCGTCCGAAGTGTACTGGTCAATCATAAGCGTCTTGTTACTGTCAATGGGGGAGACCTTCGCACTGGATTCTTCGTCCGGCGCCATTGAGATGAAATTCTCTTTCATTTGCATAACATTTTTAAGATTAGTTTTCTATATTTACTTTGTGATAAATTTCAATTGTCCGTCTTCCGACTGTACCTTTACAGTATCGTGCGACTTCACTTGTCCCGTAATGATCAATTTGGAGAGCGGCTGGCGCAGTTCCTTGCGAATGACGCCGATAATAGGACGCGCGCCATATTGCGGATTGAAACCTTTCATGGCGATGTCGCGTTTCACTTCGTCGCTCATTTCGAGCTTGACGTCCTGCGCATCCAGCAGTTTTAGCAATCCTTTCAGGTGGATGTCGAAAATACGTGTGACCGTTTCTTCCGTGATGGGCGAGAACGGCACGATCTCCGTCAGGCGACCCAGAAATTCAGGGCGGAAATATTGTTGCATGATGTCCAGCAGATCGTTGCTCTGCGGCGTTTGCCCCTTCCCGTACGAGTCAACAATGAATTGGCTGCCGATATTGGAAGTGAAAATGATCAACGCATTCGAGAAGTCTCCCGTGCGCCCCAGACGGTCATGCAATTTCCCTTCGTCCAGGATCTGCAGGAAAAGGTCGAACACGGACTTGTGAGCCTTTTCTATTTCATCGAACAGAACTACCGAATAAGGCTTCTGACGGATCTTGTTCACCAGCAAACCGCCTTCATCATATCCTACATATCCGGGAGGAGCTCCGTATAACAAGGCTACGGAATGTTCTTCCTTAAATTCCGACATGTCGAAACGGATGAGCGAGGATTCGTCCTCAAAAAGGAACGATGACAAGGCTTTCGACAGCTCCGTCTTACCCGTACCGGTTGGCCCGAGAAAAAAGAACGAACCCATGGGCTGTCCTTCCTTGCCCAGTCCCGAACGGGATTCAAACACGGCGTCCAGTACTTTCTTCACGGCGTAATCCTGTCCCACGACCCGTTGCTTGAGGGTAGCCTGTGCATTGACGAGGCGATCGCGTTCCTTTGACTGTACTTTTCCTAAAGGAATGCCCGTTTCTTTGGCCACTACGGCTGAAAGGTCGACGCTTTCCAATTCGGAAAGTCTGGTCGAACCGAGTTCTCCCAGCCGGGTTAGCGTTTGCTTCAGGAAGTCAATCCGGGCTTCCACAGCGCCTATTTTGCTGAAATCGGTATCGGTATCGAGACGGGCAAGCAGGATGCAACTCACCGTGTTTGTCATTTCATAGTTCAGCCATTCCAGTTCTTTCATCAGTGTGGCTTCATCGGCGTCTCCGGTTTTCGACTGCGCAATCAGTGCATCCAGCTCCTTTGTCAGGCGAGACAAGATGCCGGCCGTCATGTCGTTCATGGTTCTGACAAGCCCCATCGAACGGTCTATCAGGTCGAAAGCGGAGGCGGGAAGGGATTTCTCCGTCAGGTAGCGACGGGAAAGCCTGATGGCGTCCACCAGAACGGGTTCCGACAGGGTCAGGTGATGATAATCGGCATAGGCGGGCGTGGCCCCTTTCAGGATGCGCAAGCAGAGATCGGCATTGGGCTGTTCCACGCTAATCTTTTCCAGACGGCTCACGAACTCCTTGTCCGTTTCGATGTATTTGGTATAGCCATCGATGGTAGCGGTACACAACAGCAACAGGCGTCCCTTGCTTAATTCCTGTTTCAGCAGGTCGGAAGCGCCATAAAGACTGCTTTGCTTATCGAACAGTTTGTGGATGGATTCGATGATCAGGATGCAGTTTTCCATGCCTGTCACCTCGCTCACAAGGCTCTTGAAACGGTTTTCTACTTCACCCTTATAAGAAATGTCGGTGGAGATGGCGGCCAAATCAAGTTCATATACCGAAGCATTCCGCAGGAACGCGGGCACGCGGCCTTCTGCCAGTTGCGTGATGAACCCGTTCAGCAGGGACGTCTTCCCCGTTCCGGATTCGCCTGTGATGAGCAGGCTGAGTTTGTTTTTTCGGCTCAGGCTTTCGTAGATGGTGGCGATCTCCCGCTCAAAGCCTATGACTGTGGGAATATTACCCTCGCGCGCTTCCGCCAGCTTGTCGATGCAGTATTTGCCTGTCTGTCCTCCGCCGGCTGGGGAAGCCGCGCCGACGACCGGCGTCCGTGCGGGCGACAAGCCTTGTTTCGCACATATCTCCGCCGCATTAAGCGGCAAGGTTTTCAGTTGCTCAAACGTAAAGCCTACGCCGGGCGTGACCAGCGCGGCCAGCACACACACGGGTTCACATTCGGTCAAGCCGAATTTCAGCTTGTAATTGTCCGCTTCTTCCAGCACGGCTACCGCCTCGGGCGAACAGGCAAGGTCGCCAGCGACGCGACGCACCGTTTTGGGTAGCAACTGCATCTGGACGTCCGCCCATTCCTGCAAATAGTAATAGTCCTTGTCCAGATCCTTCTCGACAAAGGCGGCCAGTCCGCTCTCCTTGTGAAGCGCGGCCTTGAACAGATGCGCGGGATGAATGGCGCCATTGCAGTATTCTTCGGCGTAGGAACCTGCCAGTTCTTTGATATTGACACTCATACTTTTTAATTTATTAATTTAAACAAACCGGAACATCGGTGTAAGTCTGCATCCGCCGGATCCTGTTTTTCGTTTTTTACCGTGCGGATCTTAAAAACACGCCAATGTCGGGGACGGCATTTGCTGGAACAGTATTGCTTAAATTTTATTCTACTGCAAAGAAACAAAATAATAAATAAAAAGAATATACATATAAAGAATAATATATACTGAAATATACTGAAAAACTTCAGAAATGGATTATCTTTATGGCTGAAATATACTGAAATTACGAAAAGCAGGGTCTATTACGGTATTTTAACGTTTTTCTCCATTTCGAAAGGACGTTTTTTCAGGAGTAACGAAAGCGCCTGATGGAGATAGAGACGGAGACGGATGCACATCAAACCGTCAAACAGAAACATGTCTTCCAAGAGGAAACGAATTCATAGCCTAACTTATTACCTGTTCCATTCTCTCCATCAATACCTTTTTGAGGTTTTCTTCCGGTTTGATCCCCAGCTTGCGGCGGATATGGGTTCGCTGGCTGGTGATGTTTCCTTCCGATTTTGCCAGTATAGCGCAAATTTCCCGGATCTTCTTCCCGCCGAGTATCAGGCGGCATATCTCCAGTTCGGAGGCCGAGAGTTCGGGAAAGACCCGTTCGAGCGTTTCGGCGCCGGCTTTTTGCATGACCATCCAGGCTGACACCTTTTCCATCAGGACATGCCTCTGTTCCGCGCTCATGAAATTCAGTATCTCCCCGACTTTCTCCTGCTGCGAACCTTTCCTTTTGGCCAGGCGAACGTATGCCCTGAACTGTTCCCTGTTCATGCGGAACATATCAAGCAATTCCCGCTCTTCATCCTTCATGAGCACGTTTTCCCTTTCCATCCGGCGGAAGTTGTGTACCAGGCGGTTTCCGAGCAGGGATATCGCCAGAAAGCAGATCAGGAACACGGGGAAGAAGCTTTGCAGGGGCATGTTTGCCGTCATCTCCATGCAGACGGCGTAGGTTAGCATGGACATGGCCGCCAGCACGTATGGCAGGATGTTCATATAGGCGATAACGGAACCCAGCAGGATCACCGCCGACAGGACGAGGTTTCCTGTAATGAGCATCAGGTGGTATTCTGAAGGATAAAGGGCGGAATAAATCATTTCCGTCGATATGTCCAGTTGTGAAAGGAGTAGCTGCACGGTGAGGACTGCGGACAAGGGCAGCCTGCCGAAGCGGTAAAGCATCCACAGAATCAGCGTCAAGACCAAACGTGAGCCGTTGAGCACGTCGAAAAATTGCGTCGAGGGGCCTGCGAAGCCCAGCATGGCCATGGGTATGCCGCCCAGCAGGCAAAGGATCAGGAGTAGATAGACCGTGCGGCGGGAACGACCGATAAAGCCTTCGCATCCATCCACTGAAAGCATATCGGCTACATAGTCCATGAATAGGCTAAAACGATTGATAATATTCATATTTTGCCGTATTAAGTATATTTCAGTATTAAAAATAATCAATATTATTCGATATTCAGTATATTTCAGCGTAAAATTTCATTTTGTTAACTATTGTCTTTTTTCATGCCCAAAGGCGGCGACCTGCACAACCGCCTCACAGGGTCGGCTTGTGTCGAAACCTATTTCACTCTTGCGACAGCCGACGGGCTTTGGGCGGAGACCGGTATGCTGAACAAAGAGAAGGTAATGAGTCCCCTATCATTTTTCATGCAGCACGCATAATAGTAACACGGGGAGTGCGGTATTTCAATTGAACGGCTTGATGGGAGATGTTACATAAGAGGTTGGAGGACTATATGATTCTATTGCTACGAGGTTGTTTTGTTGGAAAAATCAGGTGGAAATAAGGTTTTTACCGTATACCATCCATGCACAAAACCATGCCGTACACGGTATAATAATACGCGCGTCTCCACAACGCCGCAAAAAGGGCGGTTAAGCCCTTTTTTATGTTTGTCAATATACAGGCTTTACTATTTCGAAACGAAGCCCGAGCGCGTCTATTATGCGATAAAACGTACCCGCGCCAGGCTCCAGTTCTCCGTTTTCTATTTTGGAAATGTAGGACTTGTCTGTCCCGATGCGTCCGGCGAGTTCTTTTTGGGTTATCTTTTCGCTTTTGCGGGCATCCTTTATTACTTGCCCCATGTAATAGGCGTATGCCTCGCGACGGAATGCCTCCCGTTCAGGCGTACCTGCTTTTCCGAATTTTGCATCGAGTACCTCGTCGTAATCAACGATTTTGTGATTGTTTGTCTGCATAATATTCCTCCTTTATTTTTAATGCTTTTTTTATTTCGTTTGGCGGCGTCTTTTGTGTTTTCTTTTGGAAGCCGTTGAACAAAACTACTATTTGCCCGCCGTCGAAAATAAAAAACACACGGTATATGTTTCCATTGTATCCGGTTTTCAGTTCATATTCATGCCGCAAAGGTAGAAAAGTTTCATTATTCTGCTACTTTTTGCGCGTTTTTTGTCAGTGAAAAATAAAAGTATTATACTTCACGCGGCATATATGCTTTATTTTCAATGGGTAATGAGTCTCCTATCATTTTTCATGCAGCACGCATAATAGTAACACGGGGAGTGTGGTATTTCAATGAGCGGTTGGAGGGGGATGTTACATAAGAGGTTGGAGGACTATATGATTCTATTGCTACCGAGGTTGTTTTGTTGGAAAAATCAGGTGAAAATAAGGTTTTTACCGTATACCATCCATGCACAAAACCATGCCGTACACGGTATAGAGTCAAGAACCCGTTAATGCAATTATCTTTTGTAAAGCCTCATTATCAGTCGTTTCCGACAGATTTATCCAATGGATGTCTTTATCCCGTCTGAACCATGTCATTTGTTTGCGGGAATAAACGCGGCTGCTTTGTTTTATCTTTTCAATGGCAAAATCAAGAGACCACTCGCCGTCCAGATATTTAAACAACTCTTTGTAACCTACCGTATTCAGGGAATTAAGATGGCGCTGTGGATAATATCGTTTTGCTTCTTCAAGCAAACCCTGTCCCATCATTTCATCCACACGGCGATTGATGCGTTCGTAAAGCTGTTCACGTTCGCGCATCAAACCTATTTTTACGATATTGAAAGGGCGGCGTTTCCTGGTATTGGCGCGGAAAGAAGAATATGGCCTCCCTGTTTCCAGACACACTTCCAGCGCATGAATCACCCGTTTATGATTTTTCAGGTCCACTTCATTATAAAAATCGGGGTCAAGGACTTTCAGTTGGGCGCGGATAGATTCCAGTCCTTCCTTTTCATAAAGAGCATATATTTCTTTTCTCAGTCCTTCATCTATTGCGGGCACATCATCTATACCATTGCACAACGCGTCTATATATAACATGGAACCGCCGGAGGCAACCAACACATCATGTGATCTATGTTGTTCGGCTATTATGTCCAGTGCGTCCCGCTCAAATTCGCCGGCGCTGTAATAATCCGCAATATCAAGCATCCCGACGAGAAAATGCCGTACTTGCGACAATTGTTCCGCTGTGGGTGCGGCGGATCCTATTTCCAGACCTTTAAAGAATTGCCGGGAGTCGGCAGAGATAACAGGCGAACGGTAATGTCCGGCAAGATTCAGGCTAAGCGCGGTTTTTCCTACTCCGGTAGGGCCAAGCAATACTATAAGCTGTTTCATCAATACTCTTCGTCGCCGGGCAACGGAGCATGGTCCAGGCCGTCAAACCCTTCTGCGTCGAGTTCATCCATGTCGTAACCGTCATCGCCATAGAAATTTTCACCGATATCTATAGGCGAAGAAACCGCCGCTACAGTATCAAAATCCACGAATTGCGCAGGCGGGTTCCCGACAGATCTGGTACAAACAGCTTCCGGTAGATTTTTGCCTGTGATGATTTCGCGCAACTCCATAAAAAAGGCGCGCTCCGTCATATAATCGAATACATACATAAGTTTCTGGCGCTCATCTTCCAGAAAATCGTTTAGCACGGATACTTCCATTGTATACGAGTCTTCTTCCGGGCTTGTGTTCATTTCCACAAGAGTGATTTCCTGCTCTTTTCCCCAATCATCGCTACAAATAAAGAATGAGGCCATTTCTCCTTCTTTATAGTCAACAGATTTGACAATAGCCTTATGCAGATCGAAAAAAGTGGCGTCTGCGTCTATCTGAATTTCACGTTTGAAATCTTCCGCCTCATCCGATAAAAGTAAAAATCTAAATATCATCTTAAAGAATCGTTTTTAATCCTAATCCAAAAGTAATATTTTTTTTACAAAGCGCAAAAACGACATAAAAGAATGAGTTTGATAAAGGGATTCTTTTCTTGATGGATCTATTATTGACAATCATTTTTAACAGCTATTTTGCACTCCCTGCCTTGCAGAACTTTTATTTGGCATCCCGTGGGAATGCGTCACTCGGTAAAACAGTACAGGCCTCCTTGCGATTTGCATCCTGCAGGGACATAGCCGTCAGGTTAACAGGCAAGCAAGGAAACTCCGGGAAGAATGGAGGCAAAAAGCCTTGGTCAATTGTCGAAAGCTAAAAGCCGGTAGCCGGCGACTTTTAGCTTATCATCGTACAGATAAAGCTGTTGAAATATAATTATATGTCAATCATCAAGTAATACCTGCAAATAACTCGCTATCCGAAGTATTTGGTTATCTTTGCAAATCAATAAAAACTTTATAAAAATAAATAATACATTTCTATTTAATGAAAAAAATCACATTACTACTATCCATTCTGACCGTGGTATTAGTTTCATGTCAGGATAAAAATGCGTACACTATCAAGGGCGATTTCACTGAAAATACATTTGACGGTAAAATGATATATCTGCAAAAGATAGACAGCATGAGAGCCGAATCGTCGTCAGTGATAGACTCGGCTGTATTGAAAGAAGGGAAATTCCAATTCAAAGGTTCTGCCGGCGATAAGCTTGTTATGGGCTTTGTCTCTGTTGGAAAACTGGAATCGCCCGAACCCGATTCTCCTGTGGGAATGCTTATCCTGGAGCCGGGAACGATAAAGATAACGCTGGATAAAAATACCGCTACTTCCAGCGGCACGCCCAAAAACGATGAATTCAACAAAGTACAGGTCGCTATGAATAATATGACGGCTTTGTATAGAGAAGCGGACGATGCCGGAGGCATGCAGGCCATACCGGATGCTGAAACAAGAATACAGACATTACAGGAAGAAATACGGAAAGCCAGCTTTGAGTTCACGAAAGCGAACATGGCAAACAAGGCCGGAGAATTTCTTTTTTACTCGGCCGCATCCATGTTCACGGCGGATCAAGTCAAAGAATTATTGCCTTTGGCAGACAGCGCTTTCCGGAATTTCCCCGAGGTGAAAGCCTTGGAAAGAGAACTGAACAGGGTTGTACCGGAAATAGGACAGCCGTTTACCGACGTCCGGTTGGCGGATATGGCGGACAAGGCTGTTTCCCTGTCAGATTACGCAGGCAAAAGCAAATGCGTGCTTGTCGATTTTTGGGCTTCGTGGTGCGGGCCATGTATCCAGGAAATACCCAACTTGATAAAAACATACAATACATACAAGGCTAAAGGCCTTGAAATCGTCGGCATTTCGATAGATAATGACAGGCAAGCATGGTTGAACGCCGTAAAAGCGCATAAAATGACATGGATACAATTGTCTGACGATATCAAAGCCGCGTCTGAATTATATGGCGTGATATCCATACCTCACA
The DNA here is from genome assembly GCA_031273295.1 of Prevotella sp. Taxonomy (GTDB): domain Bacteria; phylum Bacteroidota; class Bacteroidia; order Bacteroidales; family Dysgonomonadaceae; genus Dysgonomonas. The sequence goes on along the minus strand of JAISSD010000077.1, from coordinate 2,164 downwards.
CTATTTTGCTCGATCAAAACGGTATCATCGTGGCGAAAGGATTAAGCGGCGCGCAACTGGAAGCAAAAATCGCCGAGATCCTGAAATAAGCGATGCGACACATATTCCATATATATTAACCGTCTTATTTATTAGAAAATGAAGAAGATTACAGTATTACTTTCGGCTGTACTGATGTTAGCGACAGCCTGTGGCAAAAAAGAACAGTTTACGATCAACGGCACATTGGCCGGCGCATCCGATAGCGTCAAGGTGTATTTGCAAAAACTGGAAAATAACTGGAAAGATCAGGTTGCTATAGATTCCGCTTATGTGGCCAATGGCAAGTTTGAGTTTAAAGGACTGGCAAAGGAAGAGGCTAAAATTCATTTCATAGCATTGGCCGAACCTACAGACAAGGTAAAAAGGCCGGTATTGTTGATTGTTGAACCGGGACAAATCAAAGTTGCTTTAGATAGCGTATCCGGTATTGGAGGAACAGTTCTCAATGATGCTTATCAGGCGCTAAATACAAAATTGAACGAATTGGACGTCGAGCTAAAGGCCATATATGAAAAATCCAAGCTTGATACGGCCAAAGTGGCTCAGGCCGAATTCGAGAAACAGTATGAAGAGGTAAACGCCCGGAAAACAAAAGAAATATATGATTATGCGAAAGCGAATATACAAAGCCAGACAGGCGCTTATGTATTTGCGTCCAGATCGTATCTGTTTACTCTGGATCAGATGAAGGAGTTATTTGCTTCGGTAAAACCGGAGGACAAGACCAATGACTGGATGAAGAAACTGGATACCCGGATACAGGCCCTAAATGCCACGTCGGAAGGTCAGCCTTTTACTGACCTGAAAGGTAAAACCCCTGACGGAAAGGATGCCGCGTTGGCTGACTATGCCGGTAAAGGCAAGTATGTGCTTGTCGATTTTTGGGCTTCATGGTGTCCTCCATGCCGTGCCGAAATGCCCAAGCTGGTGGAGGCTTATAAACAATACAAGGATAAGGGGCTTGAAATAGCAGGCGTCTCTTTGGATAAAACGAATGAAGACTGGGTAAAAGGAATCGGGGATCTCGGCATCACATGGCCCCAGATATCCGACCTGAAATACTGGGACAGCGAACTTGCCGCCGCTTATGGCGTGAATTCCATTCCTCATCTTGTCCTGCTTGATAAAGACGGTAAAATTATCGCACGGGGATTAAGTGCGGACAAGGCTGTCGCTAAATTGACAGAGCTGCTGAAGTAGAAGAAAAAATTAGAAACAAGAGCTTGCCGGCAATGGCAGGCTCTTGTTATAAACGATTTGGCGCGAATTGGCGTTGGCAATGGAAGATAATCACTTGTACTTTACGCAGTATGGTTTTGTGCAAAGCAAAAAACAAACATATTTGCAAAATCTGCCAAAGAAATGCAGCATGCTTATTCAAGTAAATTTATCCGAAGAAGAAATTCGAGCGCTAACAGTCAAAGAAGCCGGGCGTCTGACAGGCGTCCGGCCTCTCAATGCAAATGCCTCAGTTCAGCTTAACAAGATGCGTTTTCCATTCGTCAGGCAGATCGTTAACGTTCAATATCCGCAGTTGGGGATCGCCCGACATATCAGCCTTGTCCAAGGTAGCGTGCAGAAAATCCGATTCGAGTTTCCACATAGCGCCCGTCAGGGGATCTACTATTAACATCCCAATCACGCCGCCAAGAAGCAGGTTCCCAAAATACCACCCGTCAATCTTAAATAGTACCGGTACTACTTTTTCATTATACCCCGGCGACCGGAAGCGTACTTGATATTCAGCCTTCGCGAAAAATCCCGTACGGGCCTTCAATTGTACTATCGTCGGTGTGGTGCCAGCGTAGACCTCACGACCGGACCGGTCTGTAATACTGATTCTTGCTTCACTGGGCGTGCTGCTGATTGTCAGCGGATACGAAGACTTGCTTACAATACTTGCGCATCCTGTCAATAGCGATAAAAGTATCGCCGATAAAAATAAAATCCTTGTCATAATAATTTAATTTACTGATTAAAAACTCTCTACCTTATTTTCTAACTAGTGTCTGTCCGAAAACCCTATTATTTCGATCGTCAGTTAAAAAATGAAAACAGTACAGCCGGTATTTTTCGGCTGTTTTGCTGAAAAATACGGTTCCGGTTTGAAAAATGGATGCAA
>JAISSD010000068.1 GCA_031273295.1 Prevotella sp. | reverse complement strand
TCGCCCTGCAATGAGATCTGCTTTTCCTTGCCGGTAAGCGAAACATAGCGGAAACCTATTTCGGCGCTGTCCTTGACTGTGGCGCCGCCGTATTTGCCGACTTTGCCGCTGAAACTGCTATTTTTCCGGATAACCGAGGTATTGAAATAAATGGGTTTCGAGGTGTTCAATCCTTCGGCAATGCCGCTGCTGCTGGGCTCTACGGGGATGATCAGGCCATCTTTGTCGAAACTGATTTTCTCGACGCATAGGGCGCGGCGATTCCACTGCGCATTGGGGGCGCGATGATAGAAGACGTACCATTGGCCGTTGAGCGGTTCGATGGAGCCTTGGATATTGCTGTTTCCTTCAATATGTTCGACCGTAATGATCACGCCGCGATAGGTATATGGCCCAAAAATATGTTTGCTTGTCGCATACGAGAGGCGTTTGGGCGTATGATTGCCGTCGGTAATCGTTCCGCAGTTTTCGGCATAAACGAAATAATAGGTATCGCCGCGCTTACGCAGTGAGGGCGCTTCGTAAAAGTCCTTGATGTAGGGACTTAGATTGGTGACGGCCGTTTCGTCGATCACCGCGTCGTCCACCAGTTTTGCGATGACGGGATAATTTTCATGCACCTGCTGCGCTGTCGGCGCGTACAGGACATAGCGCTGGTTGTCATCGTCGACAAACACTTCCGCCGATATGCCGTCGATTTTCTTGCCCGACTGTTTGCCGGTCATCCACCGGAAATTGTGGAACTTCCCCATCGGGTCGTCGCTTTCCAGGACAAAGGTATAGTTTTCCGTCTTTGCGTTCCACTCGTAAAAGCCGTAAAGCAGGTATTTTCCGTTGTAGTAATGGCCGTCCGAATCCCATAAAACCCGGCCTTTCTCCTCCCCCTCATCTGCCGACGAGAAGCTGTACCCATGACTTTCCCAACGCCTCACATCTTTGGTCGTCAGCGACATGTAATGTGGCGAACAAAAGGCGTTGCCGGCATCCAAAGAGCCGTAGACATAGAGCTGCCCGCCGAAATTATGCACTTCGCTGTCGGGGATGTACATATCCCACGCGTAGGGCAGGACGGGATTCTGCACCTGCCAACCCACCGTTACGCGGGCAAAAACGCATCGCTGGCCGCCGGCAAGGGCATAAATAACGCAATCGCCGTCGGCAACGGCGTTGATACTGTTACCCGCAACAAGTGCAATCTTCTCATCCGAAGAGAGATATGTCCGCCCGGGAACAGCCGGTAACAGGTGTTTATCTTTTTTATCCATCATATAATAGTGGATGTCCCTATCGTCTTGTATCTGCGAAAAAAGCGGCAGGAAATTTACGATGGCAATCAATAATGCCGTTGTGGTGATGCTTTTCATTCAATCATTTATTTTATTTATTTTTCCACAAAGATACACATTAATATTATTCTAATACCTTTGCATAAATCCAAAAAAATGACCAATATGAAAAACTTATCCATGTTTACTGTCATGACGCTTTTGCTCCTGTCGTCATGCCATACGCCGGATGGCGGGCGTTCCGGGCAGGCGGAATCCATTATTAGCAAACACGTGATCCGGTTTACGCAACCGGGAGAGCGTATCCCGTCACAGTTGGCCGTCCATGCGCCTTTGCTCGGGAATGGCTTTACGGGCGTTGCCCTGGCCGGGAATCCCGAACAACAGGTTTTCTATGTAGCGCGGAACGATTTCTGGCGGCTGAAAGCGGTGCATTACGAGGGCTACGCGGCCATGCTGGGAAAGATCGAACTGAGCATACCGCAGCTGGAAGGCGCCTCCTTTCTGGTGGAGCAACGCCTGTACGACGCCGTCACGACGGCCTCTTTCGAAAAAGACAACTTTTCGGTTGCGTACAGGGCGTATGTAGCCGCTACGGAAGACCTCCTGGTCGTGGAAGTCAGCATGAAAGGCCAGGGGACGCTCGAGGGCAGTCTCCGCCTTGAGCTGCCCGGCGAAAAGGAGCTGCTCGACCAGCCGCCCGTGACGCCTGCCCCTCTCGGCACAACGGAGATCAATACCACTCCGCAAGGCATTCACTACCTCTCCCGCGCCTTTGAGGATTCGGTGGATATCCCGACGAAAGCGGCCATGGCCATGCGGGTGGAGGGGTTTCCCGACGGGCGGTTTACGCTTGAGGAGGGCAAACCGGTTCGCTTTGCCTGCGCCTTTTCGAGCAACTTTAAAAGCGACGATTGCGTAGCCGCCGTGATCCGGAAAGCGGAGGAAACTTCTGCCGCGAAATGCCGGGAAACGGAAAAACAACACAAGCAGTGGTGGCGCAATTACTGGGAAAAGTCGTTCGTCTCCATCCCCGATAGCGTGATTGAACAACAGTATTATGTTTCCCTGTACGGAACAGCCTCCTGTTGCCGCGATTTGGATTTTCCTCCGCCTATTTTCGGCACGTGGATTACCATGGAACAACCGGCCTGGCAAGGCGACTATCACTTGAACTACAATCACATGGCGCCTTTTTACGCCCTCTATTCCGCCAACCGCATCGAACAGGCCGACCCCTATTACGGCCCTATACTTGCGTTTATTCCGCGCGGAAAGTACTATTCGGAGAAAATCACAGGCATTCCGGACGGCCTACTCTTTCCCGTCGGCATCGGCCCCTTGGGTATCGAAACCACCCGCTGGGTTCCGGAGTTGGAAAAATACCGCAAGTGGTGGAAAGAGACCGGGAACATAGAAGATGAGGGCATGTTCTGGAAACAGCGAAGCAATTCCTCCTACGCCGTCGTCAACCTGGCCATGCAGTTTTATCATACGTGGGACAGGGATTTTACCGCCAAGGTATATCCCCTCGTCAAGCATACGGCCATTTTCTGGGAAAGCTACCTCAAATATGAGGACGGGCGTTACGTGGATTACCACGATGCCATCCACGAGGGGACGGACGATACAAACCCGCTGCTCTCCCTGGGGCTGATCAGGCTGGTCATGCAAACGGCCGTTGACATGGGTGAACTGCTCGAAACGGACGCCGGCAAACGGGAAAAATGGCTGCACATCCGCGACCACATTTCGGCCTACCCGCTGTTTGAACGAAATGGGAAGACGGTGTTCCGCTATTCGGAAGTAGGAACGGATTGGGTAGACGGAAACACACTGGGTATCCAACATATCTATCCCGCCGGCCAGATCGGTTTGGACAGCGATCCCGAACTGCTCGACGTCGCGCGTAACACCATTCAGGAAATGCAGCGATGGGTCGACGGCAACGGTAGCAACAGCTTTTTCCCCGCCGCCGTACGCGTGGGCTACGATGCGGATACGATCCTGCACCACCTGCGTCGCTACTCGGAGCATCATGTCTGTGCCAACGGCTATCAGCTGAACAACCCGCACGGCGTTGAGAACTGGAGTACCGTACCCAACACGATCAATGAAATGCTATGTATGGGACACCAGGACATGGTGCGCCTGTTCCCCGTCTGGCCGCGCGACAAGGATGCCTCTTTCTCTCAAATCCGTGTAGAGGGCGCATTCCTGGTTTCCGCCGCGCTGAAAAACGGTGAAGTGACGGATGTATCCATTTTCAGCGAGAAAGGCAGGCCTCTACATCTGCTCAACCCCTGGAAAAACCGCAAAATAGAGGTGACGGAAGATGGCGCCGATGCCCAAACGTATGAAAGCGAACGCATCGCCATAAACACAAAGCCCGGCGCCACGTATTGTATTTCACCGGCAAAATAAACAAGCCGATCATAGTGCAAGGGCAACTATCATTTTGTCATTTTGGCGCCGGTTTTTTTTCGCGAAATGGCGAAATGACAAAATGATAGTTTTACCACTCCTAAACTCTCTGAGAATCGGCTGTATCGCCCCACGGGACGAGCCGCTTCCGAATATGGCCGGAAAACGGGGGTTAAGGAGCCACGCTTTGCCGGCATATATAAATGAATATCAGGCGAAAAACCGCTCATTTTACCCCTTTTTATCCGAGCGCCGTTTTTGATCAATTTTGCCGTTAAATTTTGCCATTTTAATCTTTATAAACGCGAGATTAAGACTTGCTAACAAAACATCCGAAACTTCCCGGAAAATCATCTGGATGATGTCCGGACATCATCTGGTTCCTTTCAGAAATCATTCAAATGATGTCCGGACATCATCCAGATGATTCCGAACAATTCTCCGCGAATCGTTGTCATTTTCACCAAAACGTCGAAATTTCCCTCCAAAAATAGAGAAAAATTCAACAAAATGCAAAAAATACGCCCCTGCTGAAAAGCCCGTTTTCTTTACAAAATGCCAAAAAAAGGCCATTTTCAGTGACATTTTGTATTTTCAAAATGACAAAATCACGTCATCCCCATCCTCATGATCAGCATCGAATAAAACCCTCATTTTCAACACATTACATCAATAAAATAACCTGCGGTAAAAAATCGGCGATACCGCGGTGCGCTTCGGTCGTTGAGCCACCGCGACAATTTGAATTAAAAATCGACCCTCCGGTCAAATGCACCGTTTGCCAATCGGTGATTGCCCAAACGGCTACAAGGGACAAATTCCAGATGCAGTATTAAGGATAAAAGTAAATAACTAATGTTTCGCACCAATTAAAACGGGCTTAAGAAGGCGGGAAAGAGATAAAAAAGTAGCATATTTAGCTAATATGTCATTAAAAATGATTATCTTAGCAAAGATTTCCACATCCATAAATATGCTACGGAACAAAGATAGGAATAAGATTTCAGAGTTACAAACGTCATATGCCCCCGATGGGGTTGATGGCCATAGTATTTTAAGCAGCTTCAAAGCGCTGAAGCTGACAGAAAGTTTTTCAGCGTTCAAAAACATCAAAGAGCGCGGATATGGCTTTAAAGTCGTTTTGTCGGTTTTGATACTGATGGTGGTTCATTCAGAGAGACAGTCAATAGCTATTTGTCTGGATGGATTCTTTGGCTCGGAAGTCGGTATGAAGAAAGACGTTTTTTATCGGTTAAAGAATCGTGAAACGATCGGTTGGCGGATGATACTATGGCATATAGCCAGTCGATTTTTGGCTATAACATTCGCTAATAGTACGACATGCAAAGACAAACCCCGCTATCTGATATTCGATGATACGACAATAAAGAAAAGCGGAAAGAAGATGGAGTTTATCGGTCGGGTATGGGATCATGTGACACATAGAAGTGTATTGGGCTTCAAATTGTTGGTCATGCTGTATTGGGATGGTGTATCTTCTATCTCCTTGGATTTCAGTATTCATAGAGAAAAAAAGAAAAGGGAAGAATATCCTTATGGGATGCGAAAAAAAGACCTTCGCCGTCAGTACAGCAAGAAACGGGTAAAGGAATCTTACTCCGGAAAACGGATAAAAGAGTTGGATATAAACAAGATAACCGTGGCCTTGAGGCTGTTTTATTCGGCTGTTTATCGCTGTATCAAAATAGATTACGTATTGGTTGACAGTTGGTTTACTTGTGATACGTTCATACAAGCGGTTCGAGGAGTCAAAGATCAAACCATCCATTTGATAGGGATGTATAAGATAGCCAAAACAAAGTTTGAATTCAGAGGAACACCATTAACATACGCGCAGATAAACAACCGATTGGGCAAACCAAAACGGTGCCGGAAACTGGGTTATCAATACAAACGCGCAGATGTGGTTTACAATGATGTGCGGCTGACATTATTCTTTTCTCGTCGCGGGAAAAGAGATGATTGGAAAGTAATTTTGACCACGGATACAAGTTTGAGCTTCATTAAAACAGTTGAGCATTACCAAGTTAGGTGGACTGTTGAGGTGTTTTTCAAGGAGGCCAAATCGCTGTTGAATCTGGGAGGATGCCAATCGAGTAACTTTGATGCACAAATCGCGGACACGACTATTTCCATGATTACCTACATTTTGCTCTCATTCCGGTATCGTTATGACAACTATGAATCCATGGGCGCTCTGTATAGGTCAATGAATGCCGATAGACTCCGTCAAACACTCGACCTACGGCTATGGGGACTGTTTCTTGAGATGATTCAGTTAGTAGCGGATCTGTTTAATACGGATGCCGACGAATTGCTGCAAAAGATGTTGACAGACCCCATTGCAGAACAAAGACTTACGCAAATGCTTGGAAACAGTATTCAAGAGACCGGATAACAAAAAATGGAAATGTTAATTGATCCATATACAAATAGATGGAACTTTAACACTTCCCCTTATCTTCTATTTGTCAACGAGTTAAAGGGAAGTGCGAAACATTAGTTATACTATTAATATCTAAATTCATCTTTACAGTTTTTATTAGAATTAGATTCCATAAATCTTACTTACAAATTTATATGCTCGTTTTTCGTCTGTTTCAGGTAGAGTCCAATCACATTCTTTTGGGATTGAAGTTACAATATATGCATTATCAAAAGTAACATCTCCTTCTCTTATTTTGTCATAAAAATCTTGGTCTGTCACAGAAATTCCAATAATTTTGTCTCGTGCTCCACTCCAATTGAAATCAATTTTTGCCTTATCCCTATGATTTCTATAAATTCTTACATTCGACACTTTCATTATTGATTCAGACGGGGCACTAACAGCAGCAAATTCCTGTTCATTTAAGTATGCTTTATAATTTCCCCAAAAACTTTTATAAGCGTACTGTTGATATACACAATCTAAAACCTCTTGGGTTCTACTTTCAGTTTTCCTACAGGAATTATTATCAATGACCCAATTTTCTTGCTGTTTACCTTGCGGCATTGGTCTTCCATCAAACTCAATAATATCAAGAGGTTTTGCAAAGTCAATTTCATGCCCTTGAATAGCACCTGCTTGACCATCATCACTAACTATTCGAATCCATTTGTGTGGGTCATCTAAATCAAGCCCTCCGGGACATAAACCGCGATTTTTACAACTTACTGCTAATAATAATACTTTTTTTTTCATTACAAATTCCCTCCAAATTTTATATCTTTGCTAAATTTAATGAGCAAGATTTCGCTGACCAATCTTCTATGGCATTTTTCAGTAGTAGGCTCCGAGCAAAGCAAAGCAACATTTTGATATTTTTTAAATCGTTCTACAAAATTCTCAATCTTTGATTCACTTTCCAACTGTTGCTTAAATGCTTTCTCAAACAACTTGTAATCTTTATTCATAGCAGAACTTTTGGTTCTTACTTCTTTCAATAATTCGTTCTTGGGTGCTAAATCAACTCTGTGCATATATGTACAGCCGTCAACTAATTTATCCAAAAAGTAAGGCAAATCCTTTTCAAAAGCAAAGCGTGACAGTTGCCCATTCGGATTTAATCTAATGTCAACAAGACAATCAATTTTATTGTCTTTCAAAATCCCAAAAAATTCTTCTGCTGTTTTCTTGGTAAAACCAATGTTAAATAAATTAATCATATTCTTCAAAATTATTATTGTTCTTATTTGTTTCTTTTTTCCATCCGTGCATTAAGTTCCAGTATCTGTCACAGAAGTCATTTACTTTTTCTTGCTCTGTCTTTCCAAGATAATTATCAATTTTTGCTGGTTCAAAAAATGTAGAATTTAAAACATCTAAATTTTTAATTTCGGATTTATTTAATACTATTTCCGATAACTGCTTGTTTAGATTTTCATTGGAGACAGTATCAATTTTGCCATTTTGATTTTGAATAATATGTTCTACCTCTATCCAATCTCCAAACTTTTGCTCAATCTTTTTACTTACCAAAAAATATCTGTGACAGTCAACTGGTCTTTTCTCGCTACACATAAGAGCAAGCGTGTAATTATTATCGTATGCTCTTTCAATTCTTTTTATACCATTTGAAAAATATTCATCTTTTCTAAATTTTTGAAAATCAACTATCTCTTCATCAACATAAAGTTCCGTATTTTCAGGCCTGTTGCTTTTTGAAATGGGAAATATGTCCTCAAAAAAAATATCAGATGCTTTAGAAAAAACATCTTGCAAATGACTTGCTTTTGCCCCAAGTTCTGGTATATGAATATATGAAATAGAAAAATGCTTACTTGCCACTTTTAAATTATCGGCATTGCATTGTGGATACTGCTTTGAATATGGTATAGAGCGAACATCAACTAAATGAGATACATTGAACTCTTCTAAAGTTTTGAATATTTTTTCAATGTCAATGTCTTTTCTATTTTGAAATAACGTATAGCCCAGTGTGTATAATTTTTGTTTATCCATTTTATATCATCTTTAAATTTGTATTTTTGTTAATATTATCTACAATTTCTTTTGTGAAATTTATTTCAATTAAATTGTTTTTATCATTATTCATGAAAGCATCTGAATATTTAGTCAACAGTTCACTAACTTTTTGGTTGTATTCTGAATGTTGATAATTAATGAATATCTTATTTGCATTAGCATTTTTTTGTATGTACATCAAAATAAACTCTTCAAGTCCTATTTCAAAATATCTGCAACTTATTGCCCAATTGTGAACAAGAAAAGTGTTGCATGAAAGGGTGTATGTAATTGCTGAGCAGATTCCTAAATTTTCACCATTTTCTCTACATAATTCAAAATACAAAGATTTCGCGTTTTCGTCAAAAATTGCATCATTATCTGAAAACTTAAATTGGTTCGATTTTGAATAAAGTTTCTTGGATTCTACGTGATTAGTGTCCTTAATTGCGCTGATTGAAAGTTCTGGTAAAGGGTTTTGAGTCCGTTCTGTTTGAATTATTCTTTGTTGTTTTCTTCTATTCTGCGAATTTAACGATAACTCAACTCTTTCAAATATACATCCGGCAATTAATTTAGTAACTAGCCCATTATGATTTGCCCATTCTGGTACAAATACTTTTGGCAATTTATGTTTTACTTCATCTCTAACTATTTGATTATCGTCAATAAATACGATTGATTCTGGCAAAATGGAGAGTTGTTCCGCTATTTTTATAATATTTTTACTTTTATCGTTATTATTAGCAATAATGTAATCAATCTGATTTTTTAATGGGAAAATATTCTCATCCAATTCTTCTATTGTTGATTCAACCATTTTAGAATCATTTCTTGAACATATTGTAATAAATACGCCCAACACATCCGCTATAGTTTTAATAAATTTCATAAATTCGATAAACGGAGTCCCTTGCTCAGAGTACATATTTTCTCTTATCTTATCTATTCCGACTTCAGAAAGTGTTCCCTTCCATAATGTGTCATCTAAATCAAGCACAATCGCTTTATATAATATTTTTGATTTGATAATTATTTGTGCAACAATCTTCATTATGATTATTCCAACGGCAGGTATGTCTGTTTTACTTGAAAGTTCAAAAATAGAAAGTAGATTTTGAATTTGATAAATAAAGTTGTAGGACATATCTTTTGTGATATTTTTGCAAGTAATGTCTATGTGATCGATACTTTCAATATTGCCTTCAAATTCTATGGTAAAATTGTTTTCATTGAGTTGCTCAAATAAGTAAGTTAAAACCTTATTATCATCATGAATAAACTTCTTTAGTCCTGAAATAGCAATTAAAAATTTGTCATTATTATAGTTGCGAAATATTTTGACAAAGTGATTTAAATACACTTCGATATTAGGGTTGTAATTGTCTTCTATTTTGTCTGACTTTGTCATTATTTATAATTATTTAAATTTGGAATGTGATTTAATTTTTCATATTTGTTTCTTGTCATTATTATCCCATATACCATTGGGTGCAGTCCATAGAGAACCAACTTTTGGGAAATAGATACTTGAAAATATTTGCTTCCAATCTTGCATAAGCTAATAAATACCTACGTTACTATTCTATAAATATCAAACATAACAATGTTTTTGTTATCGAATGCAATGATAATACTTTTTCAAGTTTCTACCAGTAAAAACTTGAAAAAGTTATCAACATAATATTTTTTTGATACTTTTGGAAGGAATGACAAGCTTTTGAGAAAAATCATGACGAAAACAATTCATCCCAAATTGTCCATTAGGGATACTCGACTATCTTACCCCCTGATATTGGGAGCAATATTTTCTAATGGACATCATTAGAAAAAATGGAGAGGAAATAGCTGATATGTTGTAAGATATTTCTCATTAATGCTTATAATGACGAGAATTTACAATCGGCTAAAAATCAAGCAATTCTCGTCAATTCTCCTTTTTGATAAACGCAGTTTATTGGGTACTCGTAATGACGGAAACCGCTGTTGATCAGTGGTTTCTATGAATGTGAAGAAAATAAAAACGGCTCCAAAAAGGGGCTCTATTTGGTCGTTTTTTGTGCTAATGATAGTTAAATTCTATCATTTTGTCAAGTAAAAGTGCCGTTATACTATCTTTAA
>JAISSD010000033.1 GCA_031273295.1 Prevotella sp. | reverse complement strand
GCGATAAATCACTCTCTCGCGAAAACGGCAAACAAGGAAAACGGGGATGCTCTAAAGACTCATTTGGCTCTCAATTTTCAATTATACGATAACTCAATTTATAACCAAGTATAGTATATTTGCCTGCCGCCGGCACCCGCGCTAATACCGGTTCGTGGTACGATCGGAGTACGGGCGGCACCTACTGGTCGTCTACCGTTAGCGGAACTGGCGCATTTAGGTTGCACTTCAATAGTGGTACGAATAGTGTGGCTGAGGCCTATCGTGCGTATGGCCACTCTGTTCGGTGTATCCAGAAATAGCGGCGCCGGAATTTAATATACTTCACGCGGCATACTTTTGTGCAGGAATACATTATAAAACAACGCATGGAATTTATCTATTCATGCGTTTTTTACCAAGTACCTTCCATGCGCAAAAGTATGCCGTGCATGGTATAAATAACGCCGTCCATCCTGTTCTATATGAATTGAAAATCGACGTAGTCGAAGCGCCCGTTCCGTAGCGCTGTTTTTGCACGCAGATGACGCGGATTGAACGGATGGACGCAGATTACAGACGATGAGTTTCTATCCTCCAATATATACCGTGCACGGCATGGTTTTGCGACTGGAAAGTATATGGTAAAAAAACCTCGTTTCCACCTAATTTTTTCTGACAAAACAACCTTCTATGTAACTAAATTTATGGCAAACCGCTAAGGCGTTGTTTTCCAGTTACTTTTTGCGGGCGGCGATTCATCGCTTGGGGACTCGGTAGCTATGGAATCATACAGTCCCTCAACCTCTTATGTAACATCCCCCTCAAGCCTCATTGAAATACCACACTCCCCGTGTTACTATCATGCGTGCTGCATGAAAATGATAGGGGACTCATTAATTAATTAAGAATAAAGTATATAAAAGTGGAATGTAATGAAAATCAGGAAGAACGCCACGCCACAAAAGAAATGTACTTGCAAGAATACGAAAGGTAGGTTAAATTTTATCAGCAAATAATTGGTAACAAAAGAGTTGAAAAACAATAAGGTAATGAGGTTGGGGCATCTGGAGCGACTCATTGATACTGAGGTTGTTTTGTCAAGAAAATTAGGTGGAAACGAGGTTTTTGTGCTCCAAAATTTTTAACGCAAAGAATCCGCAAAATCCGCAAAGGAATGCTTTGTGTCCTTTGTGATACACTTTGTGTTAAATGGATTTTCTTGCAGTGCAACAATTTGAATTGAATTGAATTGAAAATCGACGTAGTCAAAATCGGCGGAACCAAACATGGAAGCGTTTACGCATCAATACAAAATGAAAAACAAGTCCGGCAGGCTGCGAAATACGCAGCCTGCCGGACTATCTATAATTCTCTCCTAGAAATTCCATTTTAACGGTTCGAAGAATGCCTGAGCATGCAAACATGCGGGACAAGTCTTGGGGGCCGTTTTGCTCTTGATAACGAATCCGCAGTTGCGGCATTGCCAGTCGATAGCTTCTTCACGCGAAAATACGTCATTGTTCTGCACATGCGCAAGCAGCGCTTTGTAACGGTCTTCATGCATATTTTCCACCTTGGCTATCATCCTGTACATCACGGCGATCTCTTTGAATCCTTCTTTGTCGGCTATTTCAGCGAATGCGGGATAGTCTATATACCACTCTTCGTGTTCGCCGGCGGCGGCTTCTGTCAGATTCTCGGCTGTCGTACCGATTTTTCCGGCAGGATACATTGCCGTAATTTCAACCATACCGCCTTCGAGGAATTTAAACATACGTTTCGCGTGTTCCTTTTCCTGATCCGCTGTTTCAAGAAATATGGCGGCGATTTGTTCAAAACCTTCCTTTTTTGCCTGGCTTGCAAACATTGTGTAACGCATTCTTGCCTGGGATTCTCCGGCAAATGATTTCAATAGACACTTTTCGGTTTCTGTACCTTTAATGCTTTTTTCCATAACTTTTTGATAGTTTAAATTGATAGTTTCTACAAAATTAATATTTATTACGACTTAAAAGAAATGAAACGAAATCATTTTGTAACTTTGCCCCCTTAAAAAATACTAACAGGCCGTTTTAGACGGGTTATCTGGCCGCATTCCGGGCAGGCTGGAGGTATTTTTAATAAACGATTATTCGGTAGTATTTTATATATTTGTTCGCTAATTATCAATTTAAATATGTTTCCGGTTTTGACATGGAACGAGCATGCAAAAGCAACGCCAACGAGCATGAGACCAAGCTTCGGCGGAGCCGGCATGTTGCGAGTTCCTGATGACCGTTTAAAAACAAGTTATGTAGCACATGAAAAAAGATCTTCTTAAGAATTTCACGCCCCAGTTGTTTATTTCACTGAAGACGTACGACAAGGAAAAGTTCATAAATGACCTCATGGCAGGTCTTATTGTGGGTATTGTGGCGTTGCCTTTGGCGCTGGCCTTTGGCATCGCGTCGGGCGTCACGCCCGAGCAGGGTATAATCACAGCGATAATCGCCGGGTTTATAATATCGTTTCTCGGCGGTAGCCGTGTACAGATAGGAGGGCCTACGGGCGCTTTTATCGTCATAGTTTATGGCGTGGTGCAAACCCATGGAATAAAAGGATTGCTGATTGCTACTATCCTTGCCGGGGTCATCCTTGTGTTGCTGGGTATTTTTAAATTGGGGAAGATCATCAAGTTCATACCCTATCCCGTTATTGTGGGTTTCACCAGCGGTATTGCCGTGACTATTTTCACAACGCAGATCCCCGACGTTTTCGGGCTTGATTTTGGAGGGGAAAAGGCGCCGGGAGATTTTATCGGGAAATGGATGATCTATTTTAAATATTTTGATACCGTCAATTGGTGGAATACAATAGTCGGCATAGTTAGCATTTTGATAATCGTATTGACTCCGCGCATTGTGAAAAAGATACCGGGATCGCTTGTCTCCATTATTCTGGTCACAGTCGTTGTCTATTTCATGAAAACGTATTTCGAGATCACGGCCATTGATACCATAGGCGACCGGTTCAGGATAAACGCGGCATTGCCGGATGCGGTAATGCCTGATATCAATATGGCGACGATAAGCAGTTTGCTTCCGGTGGCAATTACAATTGCCATGCTTGGCGCGATCGAATCATTGCTGTCGGCTACCGTGGCCGATGGCGTGACAGGAGGGGAGAAGCATAATTCCAATACTGAACTTATAGCGCAGGGCATAGCCAATATCGTCACTCCGTTTTTTGGCGGTATCCCGGCCACAGGAGCGATTGCCCGTACGATGACGAATATCAACAACGGGGGCCGTACGCCTGTCGCGGGTATTATCCATGCGTTCATGCTGTTGCTCATTTTGCTTTTGTTAATGCCGCTGGCCCGGTATATCCCGATGGCCTGCCTTGCCGGAGTATTGGTTATCGTGGCATATAACATGAGTGAATGGCGCACATTCAAGGCCTTGACGAGAAACCAGAAATCGGACGTGGCTGTATTGCTCATCACATTTTTCCTCACCGTCATATTCGACCTTACCATCGCTATTGAAGTCGGGTTGTTGCTGGCTGTGGTACTTTTCATGAAACGTATCAATGAAGTGACGCATGTTTCCGTAATAAAAAACCAGCTGGATTTGACAGATGAAAGCGAATTTACCCGGGATGAAGAGATCCTTGTTCTACCCGGCGATGTGGAAGTATACGAGATTGACGGGCCTTTCTTTTTCGGTATCGCCAACAAGTTTGAAGAAAGTATGCGTATAATCGGCGACAAGTCGAAGATCCGCATTATACGGATGCGTAAAGTTCCCTTTATCGACTCCACGGGATTGCATAATCTGGAGAGCCTTTGCAGGAAATCCATGAAAGACGGTATTCAGGTGATCCTTTCGGGAGTGAGGCCGAAGGTACACGCCATGATAGGAACATCGGGCATACCTGCCATGATAGGGGCGGAGAATATTTGCGATAATATCAATGTTGCGATTGCGCGCGCGAATGCCATTATCAACGGGCCGGCAAAATAAGACCGGGCGGCCCTTGCGGTAAAATAAAAAGAGGATATTTCCAAACGGAGATATCCTCTTTCCTTTCATTGTTGGACTGTTCGGACTGTTTGTTATTTGACGCCGCCGCCAAGCGCTCTGTACAGATTTACAGATGCTTGCAGCTGTTCAAGTTTATCGCTTACCTGTCCAAGTTGCGCTTGCAGCAGGCTTTGTTCGGCCTGTAAAACCTCTGTGTAATTGGCTTCGCCGGCTTTCAGCAATTCTTGCGTATCGGCGACAGCAACCAGAAGAGCCTCCACTTGCTTTGTGCGGTTTTCATTCTTGTTAAATGAAGTTTCATATGCAAACATAATGGTCGATACTTCCTGGCCGGCTGCCAGCACTGCTTTTTCGAATGCGAGCAAGGCTTCTTCCTGTTGGGCTTTGGCTATTTTGTATTGCCCTTTCAATTGATTGCCTGCGAATATGGGCTGGGTAAGGCCGCCCACGATATTGGCCAGAATATTTTCCGGCCTGAAGAATTGGGCCAGTGTGTTAGAAGCGTAACCAACTGTGGAAGCGCCCAATGTAAGTGACGGATACAGCGATCTCTGCGCTACATTTTTCATCTCGAAGGCATATCTGAAGCCCATCTCGGCTTGCAATACATCGGGGCGTTTGGCCAGCATCTGCGCAGGAATACCGTATTGTAACCCCGTGGGAACCGTTTGGGTACGGATAGATGTTCTGGTAATGGAACCCGGTTTACGCCCCAGTAGCAGGCTCAATGAGTTTTCCATCCGGTTGATCTGCGTTTGCAGATCAGGCACGCTTACCAGGGTATTGTAAAGCAGCGCTTCGCTTTGTTTGACTCCCGCGCGGTTAACGCCTGGCAATCCTGCCTGCATCATGGCTTCTATTGTCTCGGCGCTTTCCTTGAGCAAATCGATCGTTTCTTGTGTGATCTTCAATTGTTCGTCAAGAGCCAGCAACGAGTAATAAGAGGTAGCTATGTTGGCGATCAGGGATGTCTGTATCAGATTGCGGTATGCATGCGTGTTAACGAGATTGGCATACTGGGCTTTCTTTTTGCTGTTGAGTTTCCCCCATATATCCGCTTCCCATTGCACAACAAAGCCCAAGCCCCATTGGTCGCCTCCGTTATGACCCAATATTTTTCCGTTGTCAGCGCTCCTCTGGGTATGCGTGATTTGTCCGCCCATGGCTATGGTAGGGAAATACGCCGATTTTGCGATATACAATCCGGCTTCGGCTTGCTGAATGCGGTTATATGCCAGGCGCAAGTCATAATTGTTTGCCAGGCCTTCGTCGATCAGAGACTGCAGCGCCGGATCGCTAAAATATTCCCTCCAGGGGATATTCGCAACAGTAGTTGTATCTGTCGGATCTTCTCCTCTGAATAAACCCTGCGTATCCACCTCGGGCGATTTATACTTGTTTGTATTCAGAATCCCGCAGGATGCGAGTCCCATCGAGAGTATTACTCCCGACAGAACTACGCCTTTCGTGTATTTTTTCATCATAATTTCTCTTGTTTGTTAATGAACTCGTCATTTGAATTTATCATTCCCGATTTACTTATCTTGTCCTGTAGAGACTGGAATATGATATAAAGCGAAGGTATAACCAGCACTCCCAGCATTGTGCCGATAAACATGCCTCCCACGGCGCTGATACCGATAGACCTGTTGCCCGTGGCTCCGGCGCCCGAAGCGAACATCAAGGGGAGCAGTCCGACGATGAACGCGAAGGACGTCATCAGTATCGGACGAAGACGGGCTACGGCTCCGTTTACGGCGGCCTCCACAATGCTCATTCCCTGCTGGCGGCGCTGCAAAGCGTATTCCACAATCAATATGGCGTTTTTAGCCAGTAGTCCTATGAGCATGATCATGGATATCTGGACATAAATATTGTTTACGATGCCTTGCGAGATACCGAATATCATCAGGAAGACAAATACTCCGGCCAGGCCGACAGGCAAAGAGAACAACACCGCCAACGGGATAATGTAACTTTCGTACAGCGCGCATAATAGCAGGTATACGAATATGATACAGATACCGAAGATAAGTATGGTCTGGCTGCCTCTGTTTGCTTCCTCGCGGGTCATGCCGCCATATTCGTAAGTATATCCTTCCGGGAAGATCGTCTTGTCCTGATACATCTCGTCTATGATCTTGAGCACATTGCCGCTGCTGTATCCTTTCAGCATATTGGGAATAATGGTCACGTCCATTGACGAGTACATATTGAAACGGCTTCGGGTAGGAGGCGCGCTGACGTCCGTGATATGTATAAATTCCGTGATTGGCGCCATTTCTCCGCTCGAAGTCTGTACGAATAACCCGTTCAGGTCCTCCGGTTTGCTTCTGTATTCGGGCGAAGCCTGTACCATTATACGGAATTGTTTTCCGTAGAGGTTGAATGTGGAAATGTACGAACTGCCGACGTATACCTGCAGGGTGTTCATCACCTGCGACAGGGTAAGCCCAGCCGCCTTGATTTTCGGTATATCCGCTTCTATTTGTTTTTGAGGGAAATCCGGGTTGAAGTTGGTCATCGCCATCATCACTTCTTCCCGTTGGCTCAATTCGTTTATGAAATTCCTTGTGATGTCATAAAACTTGTTTATATCTCCGCCCATGCGGTCTTGCAACTGCATTTCCACTCCGGCTCCCAACCCGAATCCCTGCAGGGTAGGCGTAGGGTTGAAAAAGAATGTGGCGTCTTTTATATGCATGGTTCTATCTTTCAATATGGCCGCCACTTCGTTGGTGGAAAGCTTGCGCTCGTTCCATGTTTTCATTTTTACGATCAAAGTTCCGTATGAACTGCCCGTACCGGCCATGAAATTCACTCCGGTAATGTTGGTTACCGCTTGCACGCCCTCTATTTCCTGCGCTATTTTTACGACTTCGCTTACAAGAGAGTCTGTTCTCTCCAGCGACGCTCCGGCAGGAAGCGTTACGAAACCGATTACGCCGCCGCTGTCTTCTTGTGGCACAAAGCCTGTAGGGAGGAATTTCATCAATCCGAACAGTACAACCGACGCAAAGACTATGATGGCGACCGTGATCCAGCGATGGCCTCTTTTGCCGAGGAAATGCAAGCTCTTTTTGTACTTCATGGTGGCGCTGTTAAACGTTATATTGAAGTAGTAATAGAACTTTTTCAGGAATTTTTTCTTGTTATGCTCTTCGTTGTGAGGTTTCAGGAACAGGGCGCAAAGCGCCGGACTCAGCGTCAGGGCGTTGACTGCCGAAATAAGAATCGAGATGGCCAGCGTGAGGCCAAACTGCTTGAAGAATATGCCCGAAGTTCCTCCGATAAAGCTGACGGGGATAAATACAGCCGACATTACCAGCGTAATGGATACAATGGCAGGGGCGATCTCTTTCATTGCCGTTATGGTCGCTGTCTTCGCGTTTGTCTCTCCTGCATCGAGCCGGGCGTGGACAGCCTCGACGACGACTATGGCGTCGTCTACTACGATACCAATGGCGAGCACCAGGGCAAACAGAGTCAGTAAGTTTACGGAAAAACCGAATACCTGCAAGAAGAAGAACGCACCCACAATGGCAACCGGTACGGCGATAGCCGGGATAATGGTAGACCTGATATCTTGCAGAAACACAAATACAACGATAAACACCAGCACAAAGGCTTCCAGCAGCGTGTGTATTACTTTTTCGATGGACGCGTCGAGGAATTCGCTGGAGTCCATCATGTAGTTTATCTTTACGCCCTTTGGAAATTCTTTTTCCGCGTTATCGAGCACGGCTTTCACGTTCTCGATGACTTCCTCGGCGTTTGAACCGGCGGTCTGGCTGATGGCGATAAAAACAGCGTCATTCATATTCGTTTGCGAAACCACGCTATAATTCAACGAACCCAGTTCCACGTCGGCCACATCTTTGACCCGGAGCAATTGCCCGTCTTGCGAACGCAGGATTATATCGCCAAACTGTTCGCTTGTCTTGAGTTTTCCGGTGTATCTCATCGTGTACTGGAACGATTGGTCGCTGTTTTGGCCCAATTCGCCCGGAGCGGCCTCTATATTCTGGTCATGCAATGCCGCAACAACTTCTTGGGGAGAGATCCTGTATGACGCCATCGCGTCTGGTTTCAGCCAGATACGCATCGAGTAGTCTCTCGCTCCATATACATTCGCATTGCCGACGCCGTATACGCGTTTTATTTGTGGCAGGATATTGATGTTGGCGTAGTTTTGCAAAAACTCTCCGTCATAGTCGGGGTTGTCGGTTGTCAGCGTTAGACCCAGCAATGTGCTGTTTTGCTGTTTGGTCACCGTCACGCCCACCTGCGTTACTTCCTGCGGAAGCAAGGGCGTGGCGCGGGCGACCAGATTCTGCACGTTTACGGCGGCTATGTCCGGATTCACTCCCTGTTTGAAGAATATCCTGATGGAAGCTTGTCCGTTACTGGCAGACGACGTCATATATGTCATACCCTCCACGCCGTTTATTTGCTCTTCGAGGGGAACTATCACGCTGTTCATCACCACATCGGCGTTTGCGCCCACATAATATGCCTGTACCTGCACTGTGGGCGGCGCAATATCGGGATACTGCTCTACCGGCAGCGTCGCCAAACCGATTATACCCAGTACCACGAGGATGACTGAAATAACGGTGGATAATACAGGCCTTTCTATAAATGTCTTTAACATTGTGCTTTTATATTTATTATTTATATCCGGATTTTATTTTTTCACGATGATTTTCTTTCCGTCAGTCATTGTAACCATACCTTCGGTCACAATGCGGTCGCCGACATTCAGCCCGTTGGTTACCACATAGTTTTTCCCGTCGGGTGTGGAAATTACGCTTATCACGGTTTGCACCGCTACCGTGTCGCCTTGCACTTTATAGGCCAGGTGTTTGTTTTGCTGGCTTTTAGTGGCGTCCTGCGGAATAACGATGACGTTTTCCATGTATTGGGGAATGGATATGTTTCCGCTGAATCCGCTTCTCAACAAACCGTTTTTATTTGGAAAATCCGCCCTTAAATTTACCGATCCGGTCGTTATGTTCACTTGTCCCGTGATGGTTTTTATTTTGCCTTTTTCGGGATAGACCGCGCCATCAGCCATTTTCAGGGTTACTTCGGGCAAGTTGTTTATTTTTTCAGCCTGCGTGTTACCTTCGAGGCCGGCCAATAACGAGACCAGATCTTTTTCGTTGATGGAAAAGTAAGCGAATACGTTATCTATACTTGACACTGTGGTCAGTACGTTTGCCGAATTCACGAGGCTGCCTAAACGAAAAGGTATGGAGCCTGCCACTCCGTCGACCGGGCTTGTCACCTCCGCCCAGCTTTTTGTCGCTCTTGCGTTTTTTAGTTGCGCGTTGGCTTGGGCCAGCGCCGCCTGTGACGACAGTAAAGCATTCCGGTATGTTTCCAGTTGTGTAGCGCTTACGATCCCTTTATCGGCCAAAGGCTTTATTCTGTCTACATTCAGTTGTGCAGTCTGAACCTGGGCATTGGCGCTGTTGACTGCGGCTTCGGCTGTAGTCACGGCCTGGTCTGCCGCAGGCGAGTTTATCTTGAACAAGATCTGTCCTTTTTTTACAACAGAACCTTCATCCACATAAATAGCATCTATAAAACCGTCGATACGCGGCCTGATCTCTATATCTTCCTGTCCTTTTATTGTCACAGGATATACGGATTCCAATTGCGCAGACTGTCTGGACAAAACAGCCGTCTTATATTCCCGAGGCGTGTCGGCGCCTCCCCCGAAGGGGTTGGCATTCTTGTTCCCGCAAGATACCATAACCAATAGAGCCATAGCTCCGATAACAATCTTTTTCACATTCATACCTAATAAAATTTATTTAAATTGTTTTGTCTAGTCTATCCATTTCCTGTAAAAGCATCCTTAACTGGTTCTTCAACGTTTCCGCGTCGATATTTTGGAACAGCCGCTTTTGTCCCGCTTTTAATTTCGCAATCGCCTTTTCGAAAAGTTCGGTTCCTGCGCGGGTTAATTCTACGATACGGGCTCTTGTATCGGTGGCGCTTTCTCTTCTGCTTATCAGCCCTTTCTTTTCCAGGTTCCGCAATATTGTGGAAGTTGTCATGGGGTCTATCTCTGTTTCCTGTGATAAAATGATCTGGGTGGCTTCTGTTTTTAGCCTGGATATATGATAGATAGCCCCCAATAATTCAAGTTGGGACGAAGTAAGCCCAAACTCGTCCAGTATTTTGAGCTTGCCTTTTTGCCAGTATTTGAAAACGCGCCATATTAAATATCCTATATCTTCGTTTGGATTCCCCAGTTTGCAATTTCCCTCCATTTATTTCGTTCTTTTAAAATTCGAAACAAATATAGTAAGTGTACTTATAATAAGTTTGCCATATAATAAGTAATTTTATTTTCTTAATGTTTTTTATGGAAAAACATGTTATAAAACATGTTTTTGAATGGAAACGGAAGGAATTGTATTTTAGCGCAAGCGGTGTTGTTTTCACAAAACATATCCGGTAAAAAAGCCGGAAGAGAATTTTCTATCCGGCTTTGTCTTTATCTTTGTCATCGTCATTTTTCAGATACCCAGGTCTTTGCAGGCCTGTTCTATCTTTTTTTCCGTATTGGCGTCGACTGCGTCATAATCGGTTCTGGCCTTCAATTTGGCTTTTACTTCTATATAGAACTTGATTTTCGGTTCTGTGCCCGAAGGACGGATGGATATTTTTGTCCCGTCTTCGGTGAAGTATTGCAGTACATTCGAGGTGGTGGGCATCTCTAGCGTATATTCTTCATTGATAGCCAGGTCTTTCGCTTTCAGGGACACAAAGTCTTTGATCAGCGTTACTTTGGAGCCTGCGATCTGTTTGATCGGGTTTTCCCTGAAGTTTTTCATCATGGCTTCTATATCTTCCGCGCCGTTGCGTCCTTCTTTAGTTACAGAAATTCCCTTTTCTTTGGAAAAGCCGTATTCCACATAAATGTCTTGCAGCATTTCGTATAATGTTTTTCCATTATCCTTTGCCCATGCCGCAATCTCGCCGAATAGCATGGCCGCCGACACGGAGTCTTTGTCGCGGACAAAATCTTCGGCCAGGAATCCGTAGCTTTCTTCTCCTCCGCCAATGTATTTACGTTTGCCTTCAAGTTCGCGCATGATGGCGGCGATCCATTTGAATCCTGTATAACATTCAAACATTTCCACTCCGTTTTTTTCGGAAACCGCCTGCGTTAAAGCGCTGGTAACGATGGTGCGCACAGTATATTCTTTTCCGGTCAGTTGTCCAAGTTCTCTTTTCCGGGTAATGATGTAATAGATCAGAATAAGCATTGTCTGGTTCCCGTTCAGCAGGATAAACTCACCTTTGTCGTTGCGGATACCGGCGCCGAAACGGTCGGCGTCGGGGTCGGTGGCAAATACCAGTTCGGCGTTTGTCTCAACGGCCTTTTTCACAGCGAGGGCCATAGCCGCGGGATCTTCGGGATTTGGAGAAACAACGGTTGGGAAATCGCCGCTCAGTACATCCTGTTCGGGAACATTGATCACATTCGTAAATCCACAAGCTTTCAAGGCCTGTGGTATTACGGTAAATCCTGTTCCATGCAGCGGGGTATAAACGATACCTGTTCCGCTGTGGCGTTTTATGGCGTCAGGCGAAAGCAGTATGGTTTTAAGATCATTGATATATGCGTCGTCCATCTCTTTACCCAATATTTCTATCAGGCGCCTGTCGCCTTCAAATTTGATGTTTTCGACGTTTATACGGTTCACTTCCGCTATGATATTCCTGTCGTGCGGAGGAATGACCTGCGCTCCGTCTTCCCAATAGGCTTTATATCCGTTATACGCTTTGGGATTGTGAGACGCTGTGATCATGATACCGCTCTGGCAACCCAGTTTACGGATAGCGTAAGATACTTCCGGCGTAGGGCGCAGGTCTTCGAACAGATATGCTTTGATACCGTTTGCCGACAGTATGGCGGCGGATATTTCCGCGTATTTCCGGCTGTTGTTGCGGCAATCGCGCCCGATCACTACTTTTATTTGTTTCAGCGAAGAAAATTCTTTCAGCAGATAGTTTGCCAATCCCTGTGTGGCCGCGCCTATGGTATATATATTGACCCTGTTGGTACCGGCTCCCATAATGCCGCGAAGACCGCCTGTTCCAAATTCAAGGTCTTTGTAGAAAGCTTCTATCAACCCGGTTTTATCTTCCCTGTCTAATAATGCTTGCACTTCTTTTCTTGTTTCCTCGTCATATTTGTCCGAAAGCCATACCTTGGCTTTGGTTGTCACTTGCATTAGCAGATCATTACTTTCCATGCTTGTTTGGTTTTGATTATATTATAGCTTTATTGTAGTTACGGGTATTTATGTGAAGAACAAAAATAGTGTTTTTTTTGCTTGTTTCAGCTAATCCGTTTCATAAAATATCAGTTTGCTTTTTATTTTTATGTTCAAAAAAGAAAAGGACCTTTAAAATCCCGATAAACCAAAACAGGGGATGAGCGCCATCCCCTGTAAACGAAAAAATAAATCAAATAGAACCCAAGTCGTCGCTATTCTCTGGCTACAACACACCTGATGCTCTGACCGTACGCCCGCAGGTTACTGCCGAGCGGGTTCACGCTAACGCTGCTGAAGCCTATGCCGTATGCGTTCGGCGCGTAGTCGGCTGACGAGGACCAGTAGCAGCCGTAGCTGCCAACGCTGCTAACTCTGCCGTCGGGGTAGCGGTACCCGGAAGCGGGAAAGAATACGGTTTCTTTAGTAGGAAGAGTATAAACCACAAAAGCATTTGTAGTTTGTGAGGCGCCGTTTTCGTCTGTCCCGCTGAAACCGGACCAACCCTCGAAAGCATCCCATTCCGAACCGTCGTCAGCGTAGTAAGGGAAAGTATCGGGATAACCTCCCGCAAACATGTCGCTGACAGGCGTCTGCCACGTTTTGGTTAAACCGCTACCGTTAGTCGATCGTTTATCCGAAAGGTATTTACAGATATCGCCCGTGTAATTTTCCGGGCTGATACCCGACAAGGCATTTGTTTCCCGGCCGGCAGTCAGATTATTGTTCTCGTAAGGAATATTATTCCAGCCATTACCACCGGCCTTGCCAAGGTAAGCATCGACTATGTCATCCCGCGCAGCTGTAACATTGCCAACTTTGTATTTATGATACTTGCCCGTATCCGTATTGGGAATGAACAGATAGACATTATCATTGTCATAATCAGTTCCGGAAGTGTTAGTCGAAACGCCAATCAAACTGCTCCACTTGAAGTAAACGCCCTGGTAACCCTCCTTCCCGCCGAACGTCGTCCCGTCGGCTTTGGACTCGGCGAATGTAAGAGTACCGACATCGCCGTCACCAATACCGTCACCGTCGCCGGCAACCTGGACGTCCGGCTTGAAGTAAATATTTGAAGCCGCCCAGACATTTACGGCGGCAGGGTCATGGTCGGGATCGAAAAGGCTTGTCACGACTGTATATCTCCGTCCGGCTTCGAAAGCGGCCAGATCAAGCCGGATGTTTTCCGTCAATGTCACGGAAGGCTCACTGTATGTGGCATACTCTACATGGATATATGTTTCACCGTCATCAAGAGCATCGTTACCGTCGTCTTCCAGTTCCTGCGGTAACACAAACAGCCCGTTGGTATTGCCCGTCAGCGATACGGTTGCTCCTTCATAAACAGTGACGCCACCAGCGCCTTCGAGTGCAAATGCAATCTTGTTGGCGGCGGCATCATGGTTGATATTATCCGTCGTCGTCCACAAGGTGACCTGTCCACTGTCATCGTAACGGAAGCCTGTCTCGCCGGCAGGTATGCCGTTGCTGGCAGCCCCCGTTCCGTCATCTTCTTCAAGCTTCAGGCTGCCCGCTTTATGTATGTTGCGCAATTCGAGTTTGCTTACGCGTATGTTTTCATTATAAGCGTTCTGCACGGAAACAGTTACATAAGACAGTACATGGCGAAAGCGGAGGCTGACTGCCCCCGACAAATCGCCGGTGTCGTAAGATTTTACGGCAAGCATGAAGTCTTCCTGGTCGGCAGGACTGTCCGGAACAGTGTAGGTTATCTCGGGAACCTGATCGGTAGAACTCCCCTTGCCACTCAGTCCGTCGGTATTCGGACTACCGGCAGGAGCATAAGCATAAAAAGCGACACTGCCTGTCGAAGGCCAGATTTTCTTCGGGCGATAGTCCCAATCCCCGCCTTCGGTTTTATAAACGTTCTGGGCATCGAACAGGCGTCTGGTTCCCGTATCCCAGTCTCCTTCCGACCAAAAGGCGCTCACGATAAAATTTGTCAGTTGACTGCCTGTTGCAGGCGAAGCCTTTA
>JAISSD010000029.1 GCA_031273295.1 Prevotella sp. | reverse complement strand
GTCACGGGTTGAATCTCTATGACTATGGCGCCCGCTTCTACGATCCCGGTCTCGGACGGTTTACGACGATGGATCCGCTTGCTGAAAAGTATTACTCCATTTCGCCTTATGCGTATTGTGGAAATAATCCCGTAAACGCCATAGATTTAAGAGGGGATAGCATTACAACTGTTATTAATTCCACCATAACAAATCCTGATGGTACTACAAGCATTCAAAGCGATAGGTATTACTACGGGCAAGATGCGAATGAAAATTATGGATTTATTGGAGCAAACGGACAGATATATTCAGGCAATAATGTATTTGTAAATACTTTGACGACTTCAGTAAATAGTTTGCGCACAGGAGGAAATACGGGAAATGCTTTAGTCAGTAATTTGATGAACTCAACAAATACGGTGCAAATAGTGCAAGGTGTTAATGCCGCAGACCTTGGAGGTACTTATATAAGATGGAATCCTAATTCCACAACGGGCGGAATGAATGAAATGGGAACAGAAAACCGACTTGCATACATAGGGTTAGGGCATGAAATGGCTCATATACAGGACACTTGGAACGGAACGATTGATAATTCAACGTGGGTAACAGTAGGAGGAGCAACAATTCCAAATGCCGAAAAACATGCAACACATGTAGAAAATCAATTAAGAGCTGAAAATAATGTTTCTTTACGAACTCACTATGGAATAGATGCGAGTACAGGAACACGAGTTGGCTTGGAAAGTACTCGAATAGTTAGAAGCGGAGTAAGTTTGTTTTATAATCAGTCGAATGGAGTGTCCCCCAATGGTATTCCATTGCTAGTTACACCATTTCGATATAGGAGGTAAGTATATGAAATTATATTTGTTTTATTCAATACTTGTTTTCATTGTAGCGGGTTGCAGTACACAAAAGTATGGATACAATCCCAAAATATACGCAAAAATTTATGATTGTCATAAAGTAGATATGAAATTATTAAACAAGTACAGAGAGCAAGTAAATCACCTTGATATGTTTGACTACCCCAAGCAAAATGATACAATTTACATATTAGAGATGAATGGCATTCAGGGTAATTATCTTTTTACGGCTTGGAATAAAAGTGATACTATTTCTTATACAAATGAAAGTGGAAAACTTGCATCAACAAAGAATCGTTTATTTACAAAATATATGACGAGATTAGTTTCAGAATGGAATCTTTCCGAAATAAAAAAAGAAGAGGAAACTAACTCTAATTTATTGCCAAGCGAAACGATTTATGCCACTAAAATTGTATTTACTAAAGGAAAATATTACATTGATTGTGTTTCTTTCAAAGATTTTTTTAATTTACAACGAGATGGAATGAATTAGAAATGGTCGTACAGCAAGGGGTTGTCCAAAAGGTAGGACAGTCCCCTTTTCAAGCAGTCTACCTAAGAAAAAAAGGAGAAAAGCAAACAGGGTCAACGCATAAAAAAATGACAAACTCCGGGGTTATTAACAAAAAAGATACCGGTGTGTTGATAACTATTTGTTGTACAGATGTATAGATTCGTTTTTCTGTTGTATATTTGAAGAAAAATAAATATGTATGACAGAAACATCGCTACATCGAATTTTCAGACAATTGTCCGACCCGCATATCAACCGCAAAAAGAAGCATCTACTGTGACAAGCGGGCTGCCGAAAATTTTGCTATTGTCAGAAAAATTGCACTCAATCTGTTGAAGAAAGACACGACTACGAAAGCAAGTTTGGTTTCCAAACGCCTCAAAGCCGCCTGGAACAAGGACTACCTTATTTCTCTGCTGAAATTTTAATGCGTTGACCCTGCATTGTGACTGACAAGTTTGTGAAATCAGGAAAACTTTATTACTTTTGTTCACTATAAACAATAATGTATTAATATGGTAGATACGAAACAATATGTAAAGACGGCGGAAGAAAAAATGTCGGACGCCATTGCCCATCTCGACGAACAATTGGCGCATATCCGCGCCGGTAAAGCTAACGTAAAGATCCTTGACGGAATCAAGGTATCTTATTACGGAAGCATGGTTCCTCTTTCAAACGTGGCCTCCGTGACGACTCCGGATGCCAAGACGATTCTCATCACCCCATGGGAAAAACCATTGATCAAGGAGATTGAAAAAGCGATTATGAACTCCGAAGTGGGTATCACACCGGAGAATAACGGCGAAACGATCCGCCTGGGTATCCCCCCCCTGACGGAAGAGAGGCGCCGCACGCTGGCTAAGCAATCGAAACAGGAGGCGGAAAACGCGAAAATCAGCATCCGCAACGCACGACGAGATGCCATTGATGCGTTGAAGAAAAGTGTGAAAGAGGGCGTCCCCGAAGATGTGGAAAAAGACACGGAAGCCGAAGTGCAGAAGATACACGACCGGTTTATCAAGAGGGTAGACGAACTGTATGCGGCAAAGGAAAAAGAAATCATGACAGTGTAGGCCGGCATTGAAAGGGTTAGTGATAAAAAATACGGGTAGCTGGTATACGGTTCATACGGATGATGGGCGGGATATCGAATGTAAGATAAAGGGGAATTTCCGCCTGAGGGATATCCGCAGCACCAATCCTGTCGCCATAGGAGATAGGGTGGAGATTGATATCAACAATGAGGGAACCGCCTTTATTACAGAGATCGAAGAGCGGAAAAACCATATCGTCCGACGGGCGTCCAACCTCTCCAAGCAGTCGCATGTCATTGCCGCGAATATCGATCAGGCATTGCTGATTGTGACGGTCAATTATCCCATTACGACTACTATTTTTATCGACCGTTTCCTCGCCACCGCCGAAGCCTACCGTATTGCGGTCAAGCTGGTATTTAACAAGATAGACCGCTTTCACGGTGCGGACAAAGAGGCGATGGACGAACTGATCGCGCTTTATTCCGGTATCGGCTATCCCTGTTCCAGGCTTTGCGCAAAGAGCGGCGAAGGGATGGAAGAGCTGCGGAGTGAGCTAAAAGACAAAATCACCCTGCTTTCGGGACATTCCGGCGTCGGTAAATCGACTATTATCAACCGGTTGATCCCAGACGTCAACCTGAAGACCGGCAGCATCTCCGAATACCACAACAAAGGGGTGCATACGACCACGTTTTCCGAGATGATTCCTATCCCCGACGGAGGCTATCTGATTGATACCCCGGGTATAAAAGGGTTCGGCACCTTTGAGATGGAGGGGGCGGAGATATCCCATTACTTCCGCGACCTGTTCGCGTTCTCCTCCGATTGTAAGTTCAGTGACTGCTCCCACCGCCACGAGCCCGGTTGCGCGGTGCTGAAAGCGATCGGCGATCGCCGCATCAGCCTTTCGCGCTACAAAAGTTACCTCAGTATTATGAAAGACAAGGAGGAGAGCAAATACCGCGAAGAATATTGAATACCGCTCCCGGAGGATCAGACGGCGGGCAAACTCATACCCGTCACTTTCCGGTACAGGTCTAAGGCATAGACGTCGGTCATCCCCGAAATATAATCCAGCACGCATTGTATCCTGCCATAAGTCGTCGGCGCATTGACATCGTATTGCTCCGGGATACGCTGCAACAGCAACTTGCTATAGGCATGTCCCTGGTTGATCACCGCTTCGGTCAGGCTGTCGATCAAGCGGCTGAAGATATGATGCCCGGCCAGCTCGATATCCAGCACCTCTTTTGCGCGGTATATCTTTTTGTATGCCACGCGGGAACAGGCGGCGTAGGCTTTTCCGGCATGTTCGTCAATCCGTTTGATCAGCGTACCGTCGAAATCCCCCTCCATGATCGCCTCTTCGTTCTCCAGAAACACGCGCGAACACTCATTCACCAGCAGCCCGATAACGCCGGAACGCAGATAGGCGATCCGCTCATTCGTATCGTCCACCATCTGCATCACCTTGACTACATGCGCCAACCGCTCCCCTTCGAAAAAGTCGAGCAACAGCTGTATCGTCTCCTCGCTGTTCAGGATACGGAGTTTGTGTGCATCTTCGATATCCATAATCTGGTAACAGATATCATCCGCCGCTTCGACCAGGTAGACGAGCGGGTAACGGATATAACAGGCCGGAGCAGTCTGCCTGTTGCGGATACCCAACGCGGTGGCGATCCGGATATAGGTCTCCTCCTCAGACTGGAAAAAGCCGAACTTCCCCCCCTTTTCCAGCATAGCGGAAGAATAGGGGTATTTCACGATCGAAGCAAGTGTACAATAGGTAAGGGCAAAACCGCCCGGCCGTCTGCCGGCAAACTGATGGGTAAGCAAACGCATCGCATTGGCATTGCCCTCGAAATGGACGAAATCTTCCCAGCGCCCCCCCTCTTTACGGACGTCCGCCTCCAGCTTCCTACCGTTCCCTTCTGAAAAGTAAGCCGATATCGCCCTTTCCCCCGAATGGCCGAACGGCGGGTTTCCCATATCGTGCGCCAGGCAAGCGGCGGAAACGATGGAACCGATCTCCGGAAAATTAACGCTTCCCTGCGGATACTTCTGCATCAACCCTTTCGCCGCATTATTCCCCAGCGAACGCCCGACGCAGGACACTTCCAAACTATGTGTCAACCGGTTATGTACAAATATACTGCCTGGCAGAGGAAAAACCTGCGTCTTATTCTGCAACCGCCGGAAAGGGGAAGAAAAGATCAACCTGTCGTAATCCCGTTGAAAGTCCGTCCGCTCATGCTTGCGCTCATGGTATTCTTCCATCCCCAACCGCTTACCGGAAAGTAACTGTGTCCAGTCCATCGTTTTTTTGCTTTACTGATATTATGTATTCCACAACAAAAGTACACATTAAATGCAAGATTCCTTTATGAAAAGGGAACTCAATCAATAAAATCAAACACATAAAGCTCCACAAAACTCGCGCGGGCGGCGCCTTTGTGTAGGCAGACGTAGACAACTGTGTGGCCGGGCGTAGACAATTGTGTTGTCGGACACAGACAATTGTGTAGTCAGGACTACACAGTTAGGTAGCCGGGGCTATACAATTGTGTAGAATCGGGAATAGCTCCCGTCCAAATAAAAATAGCTCCCGACCTATTTAGAATAGCTCCCGTCCCGTTTAAAATAGCTCCCGTCCGGCTGAAAGCTGAATTGATACCGTCTTTGCGAGTATCCAATAAACTGCGTTTATCAAAAAGGGAAATGATGGCGATTGATTGATTTACAGCTGATTATAATTAAGTGGTATCCGTCATTGCGAGTGCCCAATAAACTGCGTTTATCAAAAAGGGGAAATGACGAGAATTGATTGATTTTTAGCCGATTGTAAATTCTCGTCATTATAAACGCAGTGAAGCAATCCAGTGGTGTGTCTATATGTCG
>JAISSD010000016.1 GCA_031273295.1 Prevotella sp. | reverse complement strand
TCTGCGAAAAACAAAATCCATTCGGTAATGTCAAGAGAAGATTGCGATTTTTCCAAACAGTCGTAATATTGCTTTTTATTCTTCTCAATCGTTGTCGACAAACTCAACAAAACAGGTTTTCCAAGCGACTGCGCCAAACATTTTTCGGCAATCGCCCGTCCAATACGTCCGTTGCCGTCTTCAAAAGGGTGAATACTCTCGAAATAGAGATGTGAAATAGCGGTTTTTATTATAGGATCTGTATTCTTATTGCTGATCTTAAATGAATTATACCACTTTACAAACTGTTTCATTTCGGCAGACACACGATAGGCAGGAGGGGCTTCGTAATGCACAATTTCGCGTCCCATTGCACCTGAAACAATTTGCATTGGCTCGTTGCCTGTGCGCCATTTGCCTGCATTTATGTGTTTTGAATTTTCAAAAAGCAGTTTGTGCCATTGCTTAATTGCGCTTTCGGTCAATTTTTCGGAAAAAGAATTGCGGACGGCAACAAGCATGTTGGAAACAGCGGCAGCGCGTCTGTCCTTCACATTTTCCAAGGATGCGTTCAATCCCAAACGGTTTCGGATTGACGAACGCAAATCCTGCCTGCTAATAAGTTCGCCCTCAATTTCAGAAGTTTTCAATGCCTCCGAAATCATAAACTCGACAAGTTCATTTTGCTGTTCTGCGGTATTTAATCCTTCCAAAACGCAATTCATCTCGTCAAAACTATCTAAAGAATCAGCAGTTTTTTTACTTGTTTCCAAATGGTTATAAGTAAAATTAGCCCATTCTATTTGTTGCCAGTTATACATCCTGTTTGATACGATTAATCACAATATTCGGCTCAAAGATACAATTTTGAGCCGAATAAAACAAACAACCGGCTCATTTTTTGCCATGAGATTTCAACTGAAACTTTCACTGATCACTCAGTCGATTTATCTGTTCATTGCTTTATTTGATATTTAACGCAAACATATTGATAACTTCTGCCCTTTCAAAAAAAGTAATATCTTTATGGCGGAATTCTTTGAAACAATGGAAAAGCAGAGCAAAGAAGACCGCTCGTTTTCAAAGCGTTATCCATTGTGGATCTGTTTTGAGGCAAAAGCTTGTTTTTTAGATGATTGGAATATTTTTTTGTACATTTGCATAGATGGAAGATACTTTCAAAACAATAACCGGTACATCCAAAGCAATTTACTCCGAAAAACGGAGTAAGTTCATTGCATACGCCATCCCCGTTCAATCCGTTGAAAATGTAAAAAAAGAAATAGACAAGCTGCGTAAGGAATATTACGACGCCCGCCATGTATGCTGGGCATATATGCTGGGGGCGGAAAGAAAAGATTTCAGGGCGAACGACGATGGCGAACCTTCCGGCACAGCGGGTAAACCGATACTCGGACAAATAAATTCAAACGAACTGACAAATATCCTGATTGCAGTTGTCCGTTACTTTGGCGGTATTAAACTGGGCGCAAGCGGTTTGATGGCAGCATACCGAAAAGCCGCAACGGAAGCTGTTTCAGAAGCCGAAATTGTAGAAAAGACAGTGGACTGCCAGATTTCTTTCGCATTCGAATACCCTTTTATGAATGATGTGATGAAAGTGGTAAAAGACCTGGAACCTACCATATCAAGCCAAGATTACAACATGGATTGCCTGATGGCTCTGGAAATACGCAAAGCCCGTTTTGACGAACTAAAGAAGCGGTTGGGAAAAGTGGAAAGTTTACGTTTTATAGAATAAACGGCAGCTACACAGCACAATACAACCCCCAAAGCAAAAAAACGTTTCAATTTTCCACAAATATTTCCCTGTGCAAATATGCCATACACGGTATTATATTACACAATTATATTTATATAATCAGTTTATTTATAATAAATTACAATTACTTATCGGCATGGTTTATAACCGGATTCGGGATAACGCCCGTAAAAGAAAAAAACCGGCCTGAAACATGGTACTGAAAATTTGAACGGGCAAAATTCAAACAGTTTCCAAAGATATTTGATCCCGGATTAAAAATTGATTTAACTTTACCGGATATAAAGATGTTTTTTAATCACTTTTTTCTTATTTTTGCGAATAAAGAAATTTGATATTAAATAAAAGAAATGACATATTTAATCACAGGCGGAGCCGGTTTTATCGGTTCAAATTTCGTAAAGTATATGCTGGCAACATATCCGGAAGCAAAACTGATAATACTTGACGCGCTCACTTATGCGGGAAATCTTGGAACTTTATCCGAAGAACTAAAGGACCCCGGAGTCGTTTTTGTAAAAGGAGATATCTGCGACCGAATTGTGACCGAAAAGATCTTTTCCGGTTACAGGATCGATTATGTTGTTAATTTTGCAGCGGAAAGCCACGTTGACAGAAGTATAGAAAATCCCCGGCTTTTTTTACAAGTAAACATACTGGGCGCCCAGAATTTGCTGGATACAGCAAAGAAATACTGGACTACCGGCAAAGATAAAAACAATTATCCTGTCTGGCGGGAAGGCGTAAAATATCTGCAAGTTTCCACAGATGAAGTATACGGCTCGTTGGGTGATGAAGGATATTTTACGGAAACCACGCCGCTCGACCCGCGCTCTCCTTACAGCGCCGGTAAAGCCGGAGGCGACTTGATAGTGCATGCATACGGAGAAACGTATAAAATGCCCGTAAATATAACCCGCTGTTCCAACAATTACGGGCCATACCATTTTCCTGAAAAACTGATCCCGCTTATCATACGCAATATACTGGCAGGCAAACAGCTCCCCGTATATGGAGATGGCGGCAACGTACGCGACTGGCTGTATGTGGAAGACCACTGCAAAGCAATAGATGCAGTTCTTCACAGGGGGCGCGTCAACGAAGTCTACAACGTGGGCGGGCATAACGAGAAAAAGAATATCGACATAGTAAAACTGCTAATCAAAACCATCCGCGATATTATGGAAAAAGAGCCGGAATACCGTGAAGTTCTAAAGAAAAAAGAAATAGCGCCGGACGGAAGCATAGATATCGGCTGGATAAACAACGACCTTGTTTCATTTGTAAAAGACCGCCAGGGACACGATATCCGCTATGCGATAGATCCGGCTAAAATATCAGACGAGTTGGGTTGGCTACCGGAAACGCCATTCGATGCCGGTATTGTAAAAACAATTTACTGGTATCTCAACAATCAGGCATGGGTTGAAGAAGTAACATCGGGAGATTACATGAAATATTACGAACAAATGTACGGAAACCGGTAACCGTAATCAAAGAATATGGAACGTTTAAAAACAAACCGGATCAAGAATCTGTTTAAATTTTAGTCGATGAAACATTCCTGCTCCAAAAGGATTCTTTATTTGCCGAAGATCTTATCGTTTAGCCTGCTAAACTCTAAAATTCAGACTGCAAATCAGCCCGTTTTATATTTCAAAATCATATTCCTGAAAAACTTAAACAGATTCCGGTTATCACCGGCATTCCGGCTGTTTCAGCCATATCAATTTCCGGTATTGAACCTGAACGGTTGCCGGATCATGTCGAACCAATTATTTCCGAAATGGACTATCACAGGCAAACCTCATTGAAAGATCACAATTCATTTAAAACAGAAGCTTTGGCAAAGATATTTTGTCAACCAAAAAGTGTGGAAGAACTCCGAAAAAGCTTGGCCGGGCATCGGGACGAAAAAAAACTGATTGTCGGAGAAGGGTGCAACATCTTCTTCACCAAAGACTTCGACGGACTGGTCATCCACCCCGCAATAAAAGGCCTTCGTGAAATATCGGACGAAGATGAAGAAGACGAAGACATATTCATAGAAGTGAACGCTTCCGAAAACTGGGACGAATTCGTTGCCTACTGTGTCGAACGCGGATTCGCCGGCCTTGAAAATCTTTCCTTGATTCCCGGTACTGTCGGGGCCGCTCCCGTCCAGAATATAGGAGCTTATGGCGCCGAGGTAAAAGACGTTATCCATGAAGTAGTGGCCATCGATATGGAAAACGGGGAAGGGGTTTCCTTCTCCAATACCGAATGTGAATTCGGGTACCGTGACAGCATATTTAAACGCACAGGCAGGTATTGCATTATCTCGGTCGTATTCCATCTGAAACGCACATTTATTTACACTCCCAAATACTTTGACCTGAACAAGGAACTCGAAGATATGGAAAATCCTACAATACAGGATGTACGCAATGCTGTGATACGCGTCCGTCAACGGAAATTACCGGACGAAAAAGTATTGCCCAACGCCGGCAGTTTTTTCAAAAACCCGTATATCACCCAGGAGCAAGCAGACAGGATAAAAATTGATTATCCCGAACTGCCGGCTTTTTTGCAGAAAACCGGTTTGGTGAAGACTTCGGCAGCTTTCCTTATCGACAAGGCAGGCTACAAAGGAGCAAGAACCGGCGATATAGGCACATATCCTACCCAGCCGCTCATAATCGTAAATTACGGCGCTCGAGACGGCAATGAGATTGTGCGTTTTATGAAGGAAATACAAAGAACAGTCAAAGATACATTTAATATAGAACTGGAACCGGAAGTAAGAATATTTTAAATCTGTTGAGGGTAAACAAGTTAAGAGTTACAGAACTTAACTCGAGACTTATGACTCAAGACTTATAACTCAAGACTATGGCGTCATTTATTATACAGGGAGGCTGCCGCCTCAGCGGAGAAATTACCCCGCAAGGAGCAAAAAACGAAGCGCTACAGGTCATTTGCGCCGTACTGCTTACACCCGAAGAAGTTATAATAGAAAACATCCCCGACATACTGGATGTAAATAACCTCATTGCCCTGTTAGGCGAAATGGGCGTGGAAACCAAGCGATTGGCCGAAAGCGCGTGGTCGTTCAAAGCCGGAAATGTAAATATCGATTATTTACAATCTCCCGAATTTATGAAGAAAAGCGCGTCTCTTCGAGGTTCGGTTATGATCATAGGCCCGCTTGTAGCCCGCTTTGGAAAAGCTACGCTGCCAAAGCCGGGAGGAGACAAGATTGGTCGACGACGCCTGGATACCCACTTCCTGGGCATACAAAAACTGGGCGCGGACTTTATATATGATGATGCGCAACAAGTCTACAACATTACAGCCAAAAAGCTGCAAGGCGCATACATGCTGCTGGATGAAGCTTCAGTGACAGGCACCGCCAATATACTGATGACCGCCGTATTGGCCGAAGGAGAAACAACCATCTATAACGCGGCTTGCGAACCATATTTGCAACAGTTGAGCAAAATGCTGAACAGGATGGGCGCCAGGATTTCCGGAGTGGGATCGAATCTGCTACGCATAGAAGGAGTAAGATCTCTGGGCGGCGTAAGGCACCGTATCTTGCCGGATATGATTGAAATCGGCAGTTTTATAGGAATGGCAGGCATGACAGGCTCGGCAATCACTATAAAGAATGTGGCTTACGACGATTTGGGAATTATCCCGGATACATTCCGCCGGTTAGGTATCCGACTCGAAAGAAAAGACGACGATATATATATTCCGGCCCAAAAAGAATACGAAATAGATACATTCATCGACGGGTCTATACTTACCATTGCCGATGCGCCATGGCCGGGCCTGACTCCCGACCTGATCAGCGTGCTTCTGGTAGTAGCTACTCAGGCAAAAGGCAGCGTGCTGATACACCAGAAGATGTTTGAAAGCCGCCTGTTCTTTGTTGACAAGTTAATTGACATGGGCGCACAGATCATACTATGCGACCCGCACCGCGCAACTGTTATCGGTACGGGAAAACGACCGGTACGCGCAACCACAATGACCTCGCCCGATATCCGCGCCGGAATTGCTTTGCTGATTGCGGCAATGTGTGCCGACGGAAAAAGCACAATACACAATATAGAACAAATAGACAGAGGTTACCAGAATATAGACGTCAGGCTCAATCAATTGGGTGCAAACATCATGCGGCTGGACTAACATCAGCAGGAGCTGTCTCGAAAAGCATTCGGGCATGAGAAATAAATAATTTCAGAACTCCCGACTTGGCACAGAATAAACCGTCGCATTTTTACGGCGCTTGAATATCCAATATATTTATACAAAGCATATTGCGATATTAAAACTGTCAAGATCACGACAATGTCAGTTCGGGGTATTGTTTTTATAAATCATCCATTAAAAGCAATTGAAACTTTACCACGCCAGGAGTTCTGAATTTACAGATTTAAGGATTAAAAGATTTACGGACACAATCAGGAAAATCCTTTAATTCTTTTAATCGTGTTCAGACAGTGATTCAAGGTTCAGACAGATTCGCCTGTCAAGGTTTTTGAAACTCCCCGCATTGTCATCAATGCGGGAAGGAATAAATCAAATCAATCGAATACGCGCCGATAGCGCTATTATTCTCTGACGCACTTGAGGCTATAGCTGGTGGACCGAGCGTCGTTGGAGAGCGGGTTCACGTTGACGTTGGAAGCCAAGTAGTACGCGTTAAACGAGCTGTAGGCTGACGACGACCAATAGTCGCCGTATCTGCCGACGTAGCGCAGGTCGCCGTTGCCGTAGTAGCCACGGCTCCCGGACGCGGGAAAGGTTACTGTCTTGCCATTATGAGAAATCTTATCGGAAGTAATGTAATAAGAAATGGCAGCCTTACCGTTGACATCAGTGGTAGTTTCGGTTGCAGCGCCAGTCATACCGGTTTGATCATAATCACCGTAGCTTCCGAACTCCGCAGACTTCGGAAGCCTCCAAGAACCGGATACCCCATTTCCATTGGAAAGGAATCTGCATATATCTCCCTTGTAACCCTGATAACTTGCGGTATTGGAATAAGCCTTCAAGTCATCATTCGCACGGTCATAAGGGTCAAGAGCGTCCTCAATGCAAGGAATTGAACCCCAAGTGACGGTATTGCTTACAGCAGCATAATAAACAGGAGCATTGGTTCCAACATCGCCAACGGTAGTCTTGATGTACTTGCCGGATACAAAGTCTGGTATGTACAAATATATGCCTGTACCGAAACTGCTACTAACAGGGTCAACACCGATCAAACTACCCCACTTGAAGTAAACGCCCTGGTAAAGCTTTTTTGAATCGTCTGTCTCGTCGGCGAAGACAAGCCAACCGGTAGTACCGGTTTCGTCATCCGTATCCTCCTCGAAGTAGATGTTCGACTGCGCCCAAATCGGAAAACTGTCAGGAGTGGCAGCGTCAACATAAACAGGATCGTTGTAACTATCGGCAATAGTGCTAAAGCTGACAGAAGCCCCGATAGTTATACCGCCACCGTCAGTACCGCCAGGAGTACCGGAAGCGCCGGAGGAAAAGACCAGGTTCAATACGTACTCCCGACCAATCTCGAAAGTAACACCCTTACCAACCTGATTGTCGAGATCACCGAAGTGGATGGTTGATGTTTTGGGACTACCGCTACCGACGGAATACTCAACCTCCAAACCAAACTCGTTGGAAGTATCAAGATTCGCAGTAGTTTGAGGAAGAATGAACATACCCTGATCCTTACCGGTAACCAATGGAAGGGGTGCCGGCGATTCAACGTACTCCCCGACAGAAACACCCGACTCAGGCAAAAGGTAAGGGTACTCTTTAGTCTGAGTATCGGTGTAATCCCAAAGAGTGACGTAATCGCCAGCCGTGTAAACCCAACTGCCATGAGGATAGGCGGCAGAAGCGGCAGGAATACCGTTACTCTTGCTAGCGGCATTTGTCGCTGTATTACCGGCCAGACTCAATGTGCCTTCACTGTACAGGTTCTTTAACTTCAAACTCTTGATAGTGACAGGCTCCTCAATCTTGCTACCCGCAGCGACAAGAACCCGCGACAGGGCATGACGAAATGTCAAGCTGACAGTACCGTCGAAAGTAGGGCTGGTGTAAGAAGTACTTGCCTCTTTCTCGTAAGCAACAAGAAGATCCTCCTGGACGGTAGCAGAACCCTGCAATGCGGACGGCGCCTCAACCTTGTAACTGATAGTCTGGTCGGCACCGGTTGCCGAACCGAGCTTGCTAGTAGTCACATGCTTGCTGTTTGCCGGAGAATAAGCGAAGAACTCGACGTTTCCCTCATCTTCGGTAGGGTAGTAAGCCCTGGGAGAATAAGTCCAGGCGTTATCCTCGCCGCGGTAGACGGTAGTACCCTGTAACAGGAATTTGTCGGCAGAAGAATCCCATGCACCGGCACCGTAATGGGCGTTAACAACAAAACTGTGAATGTCGGTAGCACCGGCAGTAGTGGCCTTCAAAGAAGACATGCCGCCCTGAGCGCGGAAACCAATAGCGCGAGAACCTGCAGGAACGTTGGAAACATCATCCTGCGAACAACCGGAAAGCAAAAGCAGTCCGGACAAAAACAACCCCGGCAAAAACCGGAAAACGAAATTTCGTCTTTTTGTAATCATAACTCTCTTTTTTAAGTTAATAAATTAATAATTAAACAATAGTATATAAGCCGGGATAACTCCCGAACGAATTTCCTTTCTTGATGACAATTGTCGAAAGCATGCAAGATGTGACACACGTCCTGCTGTTTTCCGTGCTTTTTACCGGAGACATGGCGCGCCACGTCTCTACAAATCCGCATTTTTGATTTTATATCTTTATTTCTCATTGATTTCTCCATCCCTAATTTCAGTCAAGGTTGTATCCCTACAGGATGCAGGGAACAGTGGTGCATGTTCCTTTCTACCGGGCGATACATCCCGGGATGTGATACACCACAAAATTCAATCGTCCCGACAAGTCCCGTTATAAATTGTCTGTCTCCCATTGATTTACTAATTCTTCATTCTTAATTCTTAATTCCTAATTCTTAATTCTTAATTCTTAATTCCTAATTCTTAATTCCTAATTCTTAATTCTTTATGTATCCCTCGCTACCGGCAGGCGAACAACCGGCGAGTATCTGGACAGTATGTATCGATAGATGAAACGATCTCTTCTGTACGCAATAGAGAATCCAAAGCCTCGAACATCCTGCGGTTATCGGCGTAATCCCTTAGCAAATCAGAACTGCCGAAGGGAAAGTAAAACACCTTGGGAGCATAAGGACCGATACGACTGATTCCGATAGCCTTTGTTCCGGCGACCGGAAGACCCTGTGCCGGCGATAAAACCGACAACAGGGAGAACAGGAAGAACAGGATGACAGGCATTGCCGGAAAAAAACGCAAAAAGGCGCCTGCCACCGGTTGTTCTGTACCGCCGGCATTACAGCTCCGTAACAGCGAAGAAACGCCCTGCCCGAAGAAACGAGTAAACGTTTTTCGATGTACTGATCCTGTTGCCGATATTGTTTTATTCATGCGAGATAATATGATTTCAGAATGTTAACAACGGTTAAATTTAATCCCTTTTATGCAACAAAGGTATTTTGTTTGCCCGGATAATCGGTTGCGTATTTCCGCCTTTTTATATTCAATTGTCGGAATTCTGAACGCAAACCGAACAAAGAGGCTGTTTTCCATATTGCCGCTTGCAATCTGTCTATACGGAGCGCAAGGCCGAAAGAACAGAGAAGAAACGCCTGCCCGAAGAAACGAGTAAACGTTTTTCGATGTACTGATCCTGTTGCCGATATTGTTTTATTCATGGAGTATGTGATATGTTTTTTGCGCATCAAAGATTTTTTATGGAGCAAAGACATTCACTTTGACCGGACGAGTTGTTGCACATTCCCGCCTTTTTATATTCAATTGTCGGAATTCGGATAAAGAACCGAACAAAAGGCTATTTTTTATACCTGCAACATCATTCCGACAAAAGGAGGAATCTGCCAACCAACCGCACGAGTGAGCCGGATAACCCCAACAAACTACGTTTAAACTTGAATGGGAAAAATATTTTGGGCCGGTCTAAACAGAAATATCAGGAATTTAAGTTTTGTAAAGGCAAATGGATCAAGATCTAGACATGCAACTGTTGATAACTTTTTCATTCATCGTATATGGGAGATATTTTTTGTTGTCGGCATTGCTGGAAGGAAGGGAATACATTGGCATAGAAAAAAATGAAGATGTACTTTTACATAAAGTCCAACCTGTTGACTATATAAAAGTATGTAACGACCGTATAACGGAAATAAAACAGGGGTTAAAAAACAAAGCGTTTTAAACCCTGCTTTTAGTTTTCGGGAACAAACAA
Source organism: Prevotella sp. (assembly GCA_031273295.1). GTDB lineage: Bacteria > Bacteroidota > Bacteroidia > Bacteroidales > Dysgonomonadaceae > Dysgonomonas. Next base: position 17,300 of record JAISSD010000016.1, on the reverse strand, counting down.
TAGAAAAGGCGCGAGCTTTATAAATATAAAAAGAAAATGAAAGGGATTGGGCAGGGCGACATTGTAACGGATATTCATCTTTATTATATTCTATTCACCAGCAACGGCAGCAAATCGCTGATATTTTCTTCAAACGAATTCAACTTTTCCTTTTCTCCCGCCAGCCAGATGATGTCGCCTTCTTCAAACATATAGTTCGGCGTGAATTGAATAATGGATTCATTATTTTTGTCTATGCCAATAACCATGCACTCCGTCTTCTCGCGTATTGCCGCGCCGGCAATGGTTTTACCGATAAGCGAACAGCCCTGCTCCACCCTGAATTGCGATAAACTGACATGGTGCTGGGCCTCTTCTTCCATTTGCGACGCCTGCGCTTTTTTATCCAGAAGATACTGCGCCAGCGTCTGCATCTCTTCGTCGGAGCCGGAAACCACAAGTTTATCGAAAGGATACAGGCGTTCATTGCCATCAGGAATGTTTATCTTTTTGCTTCCGCGTATTATGGTCACAATATTCACGCCTGTCTTTTGCCTGAAATTCAGTTCGCGCAACGTTTTTCCTATACTGGGCGAAGACTGGGAAATCTCAAACTCTTCGATATGTATGTTTTTTGAACGCAGGTCGTTTGCCACTGTCGGCAAAAAGGCCGCTTTTTTCTCGTCATGCTTTTGTTTCAGATTCAGATTTTCGAGGAAACGGGCTTCAATCCTGCGCGATTGCTTCTTAAAGCCCTGTGAAAATATAATCAATACAACCACCGCCAGCGATATGATCACCATCAGCACTGTCAGCTTGGGAAACAACGGAATCAGCGCCATCAGGACAAAAGCCATACAGATAATGATACGGAAAGCGACAAGCGAAACCAACGCTCCCCGGTTAAAATGGTTGTCTTTCCACAGATTCCTGAACTCCGCCGAACGGTTTTTCTTCATCATTATCGCGCGCAGGAACGGAGCCATCAACGTAAGCGTAATCGCCGCAGCCAATACATTGCCCCAAACGCTACCCGGCACGTATTCCACAATATACGGATTTATAAAGTTCTGGAATACAAGAAGAACTCCAACGGAAATGGAAGAATAGACAGCGACTAGCTTGAGTATGCTTTGCAGTAATTTTTTCCAGTCGTTTTGCCGGTTTACCGTGTTAATCGACATGGCGTACCCGTCTACCAGCTTTTCCCATTTCCCGGGAATACGTTTTTCCAGCCATTTGTAAGCCGAATCAGACCCCTTGATACAGTATGGCGTTGTAAACGTAGTGATCACCGATACCGCGACAATAATGGGATAAAGTGTTTCCGTGATAACTCCCAGCCCCATACCCAAGGAGGCGATAATGAATGAAAATTCTCCAATCTGGGCGAGGCTGAAACCCGATTGTATGGCAACCTTAAGTCCTTCGCCAGACGCCAGCACCCCTACTGTGGAGAAGAATGTAAGTCCGATAAGGACAATCACCGTAAGCGCGAGTATCAACACAGCATGCTCGCCTATTATCACCGGGTTGATCATCATACCCACCGAGACAAAGAATATGGCGCCAAAAAGATTTTTCAAGGGTTCGATAAGATGCTCTATATGCTTCGATTCTATCGTTTCGGCAAGAATCGATCCCATGACAAACGCTCCCAACGCGGCGGAGAAACCGACAGCCGACGCAAATAAAACCATTCCCAGGCAAAGTCCGATCGAAACAATCAGCAAAGTCTCGTCATTTAAATATTTTTTCAGCTTTTTCAGCATTGTAGGTATCATATAAATACCCACCACAAACCAGATAAGTATAAAGAAGACAAGTTTGACCACGCTGTTTGCCGCATCGCCGCTTTCGAAATGCCGGCTCGAAGCGAATGTGGTAAGCAATACCATCATCACTATGGCGACAATATCCTCGACAATAAGTATCCCGAACACTATGTCGGCGAATTTCTTTTTCTGCAACCCCATATCGTTAAACGCCTTGATAATAATGGTAGTGGAAGACATGGACAGCATACAACCCATATATATGCTATCCATCGACGTCCACTCGTCTATAAAGCGCGACATAAAGAACTCTCCTGCCAGGTACCCGGTAATTATCATCGAACTCATACTGACGAGCGCGGCTATAGAGGCTTTCCCGCCCACATCCATGAGCTTCTTGAAACTGAATTCCAGCCCAAGGGCAAACAACAGGAATATAACCCCGATTTCGGCCCAGATAGTCACATTGGCCATGTCCGACATCTCGGGCAGGGCTTTAAAAACATCGGCAACCTGAGTTTCGGAAATACCGGTTAGCTTTACAACAAGCCCTTCAATAAATTTTTTGAAATGCAAACTCGCAAAGAATCCCGCGACAATGTACCCAAGTACAACGGGTTGCTTCAGCCACTTAAACACGATAGTCACAACCCCGGCCGTAATAAGTATTATAGCCAGGTCGCTTATAAAATCCGGAAGATGCGCCATATATTTATAATAATTCTTTTTTGTGTATCCAATTCTTTTTGTGCATGTTTTCTCCTGTTCCTTTCAAAGATATAGCCGAAAGATATTTTCAGCATTCAAGAAACCGTTTAAATTTTCCACGACTGCTTTTCCGTGCAAACAAGGCCTGTATCCGGCTTTCTCCGATTTCCGGTTCTTCATTCATTTTCCGGTCTGTTTTTGTCCGGTTTTCCCCTTTGCCCGACTTCGATAGACCGCTATTATCGCTTCACGAAAGAAAAAACCAGCTTGGAACCAACCCCGAAAATTTGAACGGGCAAAAATTAAACAGATTCTAAAAGTAGCAAAAAAAAACGATTCTTGAAAGAATAAACCAAGCCGTCGCTAATTTTCAGTTATTTATTTCATTTTCCATCCTGTTTATTTCGCTGGCAATAAGGCATTCAGGCTGATCGCAATTTTTTTCTTGAATAATGATTTTTTCTTGACATTTTATTCTATTTTTGTAGCAGGACAATTGATATTGTTCATATTCGTTTAAATGAAAAGGTAACAAAATTTTATAAAATGAAAAAAGTAATTTTAATTGTTGCGGCAATCGCCATATCCGCAATGCCTTCACTGGCGCAAACAAAAGCTTTCGTCCCATCCAAATTCGGCGATAACTGGTTTATACAATTGCAAGGCGGCGCATCCTATACAGTCGGAGAATATTACAAAGAGGCTTCGCTTCCGGATGTATCATCTCCGCATGTTGCAATATCTTTGGGTAAATATCTTTCGCCAACAGCCGGACTGCGTCTGCAAGCCGGAGGATGGGAATCCAAAAACTATTATAAATCAGTCAATAACGATGGCGCTTACAAGATCAACTATCTTCAGGTAAATGCCGACGGATTGCTGAATCTGACAAACCTGTTTTTGCCATACAGGAAAAACCGTGTGTTTAACCTGGTCGGTATAGCCGGACTTGGCTATGCGCGAGGCTTTGAAAACAAGGACAGGGGTATAGCCAAAACAAACAGTATTGTTCCGCGTGCCGGACTGCAAGCCGGTTTCCGCGTAGCTGAAGGCGTAAGCCTGAATCTTGAAGCGACAGGAAATTTATTGCCCGATAACTTCAACGGATACACGGAAGGCTGCAAATACGACGGTATGCTGGACGTCTTGCTGGGCGTCGCTTTCAACCTGTCTAAAGGCGGATTCAAAATGGTGAATGCGGCTGATCCCGAAGAATTGAAGATGCTCAATGACCGGATCAATGACCAAAAGGCTCTTCTTGGCAGCAAAGATTCCGAAATCGACAGACTTAAAACCGACTTGGCGAACAAACCTGAACCACAAGTGATTGTGCAGGAAACCAAAGAGATAAAAGAACAAACGGAAATACTGATGAATGCTGTTGTCGTATTTCATATCGGCAGCGCGAAACTCGAACAGAATCAGGATATCAATATTTTCAACGCAGCCCGTTATCTGATGGATAACCCGGATGTGAATGTGATTGTTACCGGCTACGCAGACAAGAGTACAGGCACCGCCGCAGTCAATCAAAGATTATCGGAACAACGCGCCGAAGCTGTGGCTAAAATATTGATTGAAAAATACGGTATCGAGACCGACCGCATTACTACAAAGGCCGGCGGCGACAAAAAACAGTTATTCCCCATCGACCAATGGAACCGTGTGGTTGTATTTACCGCCGTCGCCAAGTAACAAGATAATACCGGATATTGACAGGGACGCTTTTTCAGGCGTCCTTGTTTTTTCGGACAAAAAGAAAAAAAGATATTGAAACCGCAAAGCCGGCCGGGATTTACACGAAGTTCAAGTTCGGCATCGAAATACGCATAAACAATTGGTTGACAAGCATTGTTATATCCGTCTCGCATCATATTGCATTAAAATATGAAGCGCCCGGCGGATATAAAGAAAGAAAAATGTATATTTGCACCCGTTTCCTGGAAAATAAATGATATATGATTGACAAAATTAACCGGTTGTCGTCCGAAATCGACAACCTGAAAGCGGCCAAAGCAGAGGAAATAGAAACCCTGCGTATTAAATATCTGAGCAAGAAAGGCGAGATTTCAGCTTTGATGAACGATTTCCGCAATGTAGCGGCCGAACAGAAACGCGAAGTGGGCATGAAGCTCAACGAACTGAAAGAAAAAGCGCAGGAGAAAATAAACCGACTGAAAGAATCGCTCGAAGATCCACAGACTGGCGACTCGTTCATAGACCTCACGCGCACAGCGGCGCCCATAGCATTGGGAACCCGCCATCCGCTGTCAATCGTTAAAAAAGAGATCTGTAACATATTCCGCCGTCTGGGTTTCTCCATCGCCGAAGGCCCCGAAATAGAAGACGACCTGCATGTGTTTTCATCTCTCAACTTTGCCGAAGACCATCCGGCGCGCGATATGCAGGACACATTCTTCATAGCGCGCAGTCCCGATATATTGCTTCGTACGCATACCTCATCCGTACAAACCCGCGTAATGGAAAAACAACAGCCTCCTATCCGTATCATTTGTCCGGGACGCGTGTACCGTAACGAAGCCATATCATACCGCGCGCACTGTTTTTTCCATCAGGTGGAAGCCTTGTATATCGACAAGGGCGTATCGTTTGCCGACCTGAAACAGGCATTGCTGTTCTTTGCAAAAGAAATGTTCGGCGCCGATACCAAAATCCGCTTGCGCCCGTCTTATTTCCCGTTCACGGAGCCGAGCGCCGAAATGGATATATCCTGTAACATCTGCGGCGGCAAAGGTTGCCCGTTCTGCAAACACACAGGCTGGGTGGAAATACTGGGTTGCGGCATGGTAGACCCCAACGTGCTGGATAATTGCGGTATCGACAACAAAGTATACACGGGTTACGCCCTGGGGATGGGCATCGAACGTATAACAAACCTCAAATACAGGGTGAAAGACCTGCGCATGTTCTCCGAAAACGACAAACGGTTTCTGGAGCAATTCGAAAGCGCGCATTGATTGAATGAGCCTCTTGTTGCAGAGAGTTATCAGCAAACCGGAAAATATATGCAATCCCTTGCGGAAAATTCTTTTCAATTAACTTTTTTGCCTGACCAGAAAGTCAAGGTTTCATTGCGGCTTGTCGCGTCGTGTGTCGGCTGGCGCCATTAACTTCACGACAACAGCAGACGCACCAAAAGGCTTCATAGCGGCTTGCTCTTCGCCCTTGGTGCATCAGTTTCTTCCGTCGCAGGAAATCCAATTCTTGAAACCCGATCTTTAGTTTCTCTGTCTGCGGCCAGCCTGCGCTTTCTTCTGATATTCGTCAAATTTCTTTTGCTGGTCTTCCGTCAATACGGCTTTGATAGCGGCAATACGTTCTTCTTGAATTTTCCGAAATTCAGCTCTGAGTTTTTCCCTGTCTGTTTCTTTGCTTTGAACAGCGTTCGGCTGGACAAATTTCAAGTTGATCTCATGCACTTTCGTTTTCTGGTCGTCGGTCAACCCGAGTTCTTTTACCAGCGTTTCGGTTTGCCTTTTAGCTCTTTCTTCCGGGGTAGCCCGTTGTCTTTGTTGAGCAAATAAACCGCTTGTCGCAAACAATACGATTGCAAAAAATAACACTGCTTTCTTCATAAGGTCAAAATTTTAAGTTATACATATTGTATACTATGACTTGAGAAATGGAAAAAAGTAAATTCAAACAGTCCGCTTTTTGCGTTAAATAATCATAATTACATTACTGTGCACTTGCCGGAATAACGCACATGCAGACGCATAATATACAGCGCATCATATCCGAAATTCCGGGCGACATACGCGGCAACAAAACTCCGGTAGCAGATACGGGAAAGCGAGGTAAAATGAAAAAGCAACACAACACAAAGCAAAGCAAAGCAAAGCGATCCGTAATTCTTCACTCTTAACCAGCCCCTTTATGCAAAGCTTGCAACTCGCTTGACATCACTTCAAGTTCTTCCAGTAATAGATCCATATCCTCACGGGAAATATCACGGTATGAATCCTCATATCGCTTTCTGGCTACATGAATTTCATTCATCAATTCTTCATAGCGGTCCATAATCGCTTATTTTTACGTTAACAATCCCATTTTACAACTACAACGGACAAAAAACGCCCATATTGCCAAGCGAAGATAGCAATAATTGCTATCCAAACATTACAATTTGACGACTTTTTTATATGTTTTTCAACATATTTTCAATAACAGTCACGAGACAGGAGTTTCATCTTTTCGAATTCATCTGCACTGTTCCGCTAATTGCAAAGAAACCGTTTAAACTTTCAACGAATTATTTTCCTGCGCAAATAACACCTGCATTTGGTTTTCGCCGGTTTCCGCTTCTTCATTCATCTTCTGTCTGTTTTTGTCCGGGTTCCCCCCCTTCCCTTTGCCTGGTTCCGATAACCCGCTATTGTCGCTTCACAAAAAAACCGGCCTGAAAACAGTCCTGGAAATTTGGACGGGCAAAATTCAAACGTTTTCCAACTATGATCAGAAAGGACAAAAGCCGGCTGACACACGACTAGCGGCCAACGCATCAAGAAGGCGTTGTAACCTGACTCTCGCCAGCGCTTACGGCTCCGACCCATGTCTCGCAAGCAGGGCGCCCAATCCGGGAGGAGAGCGCAGAGCAAAACTGTTTATAGAAGATTTGAAAGTATCACTTCACCGATAATTTTATTTTGTTTTTTATCGGTAATGTTAAATCGTTTTTTATTATGATACGAATCACTCTTAATTAAAATTGATTTTACTATTTTTGTTCTCTTACTCAAAACTTATGGTAAAAAAGGATACACATATTCAGGATGATATTTTAGTAGAACAGGAATTTAACGCTCTTATAGACGATTATCTAAAAACGAACCACAGGCGCAAGGTCGAAATCATCACCAAAGCCTTTCTTTTCGCAAAGGAAGCGCATAAAGGCGCGCGCCGTCGTTCGGGAGAACCGTATATATTGCATCCTATTGCCGTGGCCCGTATTGTATGTGGAGAGATCGGACTTGGCTCCACATCCATCTGCGCGGCATTGTTGCACGATGTGGTAGAAGACACCGAATATACCGTCGAAGACATGAGGGCGCTGTTTGGAGATAAAATAGCCCAGATTGTAGATGGTCTGACAAAAATATCGAGCGGGATGTTCGGCAAAAATGTTTCGGCTCAAGCTGAAAATTTCCGAAAGCTTTTACTTACCATGTCTGACGATATAAGGGTCATACTGGTAAAAACAGCCGACCGCCTGCATAACATGCGTACATTGGGATCCATGGCTCCGGCCAAACAGTATAAGATTGCCGGAGAAACAATGTATATATACGCTCCCCTGGCTCACCGGTTAGGCTTGTTTGCCATAAAAACAGAACTGGAAGAACTTAGCTTTAAATGGGAAAATCCGGAAGTATATAACGATATACAATATAAATTGCAGGCGACTTACAAAACCAGAGCGGATATCTATCGGCATTTTGCTAAACCTGTAATTGAAAAACTCGACGAACTAAGGTTCAAATACCAGATAAGAGCGCGGGAAAAATCCGTTTATTCCATCTGGAACAAAATGCAGACAAAAGGAGTTCCGTTTGAAGAAATATATGACATTCTCGCTGTTCGTATAGTCTTTGAGAACGAACCGGGTATAGATGAAAAAAAGCGATGTTGGGACATATATTCGGTCATAACGGATATTTATAAACTTCGTCCCGACAGAATAAGAGATTGGGTGAGCCGCCCGAAAGCAAACGGGTACCAGGCTTTGCACCTTACGGTAATGGGCCCGGACGGGCAATGGATAGAAGTACAGATACGGAGCCGGCGAATGGACGATATTGCGGAAAAAGGATTCGCCGCACACTGGAAATACAAGGAAGGTAAAATAGAAGAAGATACGGAACTGGACAAATGGCTGAAAACCATCAAGGAAATACTGGAAAATCCCAGTCCGAACGCGATGGACTTTCTGGATACCATAAAACTGAACCTGTACTCTCAAGAGATCTTCGTATTCACGCCTAAAGGAGAGATAAGAACCCTGGCGCAGGGAGCAACAGCCCTCGATTTTGCTTACGACCTGCATTCCGATATAGGAGATCATTGCATAGGTGCAAAGGTCAATCACAAATTGGTACCGCTCAGTGAAAAACTGAACAGCGGGGACCAGGTAGAAATACTGACCTCAAAATCACAAATACCAAAGCATGACTGGCTCGGCCTGGTAACAACGGCCAAAGCCCGCACAAAAATAGAATACGCCCTACGGAAGCACAAAAGAGAAATGGCTAAACAGGGTGAAGAACTTTTACATAAAGCCTTGTACGGCTCATCGGTTGAACTGCGACCCGACATCATAGACCGAATGCAGGATTATTACCGGAAACAAACCAAAGAAGACCTTTTTTACGCCATAGGAAACCGCGACATCGCCCTTCCCCAGAAAATAGAAAAACTATCCTCGCTTAAAAGACAAAACTCCGATAATGTCCTGGTCAAATATATGAAACAGGCCCTTCATGCCGTCAAGAAAGCGGATAAGGACAAGGTCGGGAAAACGCAGGAATACGAACAGATAAATCCTAAAAAAACATATATCCTCGAAGAAGATTCTTTCAGCAAGAATTTCAGCATGCCCGCCTGTTGCAACCCCATACCCGGAGATAAAATTTTCGGCTACCTGACAGATGACAACGAAGTAGATGTGCACAGTATACATTGTCCCGTAGGACTGAAACTGAAAGCCAGCCACGGAGATAAAATCGTAGATCTGGAATGGGGCAGCTACACGCAATTACCGTTTCTTGCCTCCATCATTGTCACAGGCATAGACAGAATGGGGATGCTGAATGATATCACAAAAGTAATCACCGCAGGATCATTGAATATCAAGGGAATGAATATAGAGTCTAACGACGGAGTATTCGAGGGACGGATCATTGTCTACGTACACGATATAAATGATCTGCAAACCTTATGCTCCCGCATCACAAAGATCAAAGGAGTAAAAGCCGTCAACAGGAAACAAAGTGGAGCCTAAGAAACTGTCCGGAATTCATTAAATAAATATTCCTTTGAGCGCCGAAGCGATAAAAGGACAACGGAAAATCCAAGAAAAAAGTAATTGTGTAATAAACGTAAAAGCACGAACATAATATGAAAATGACACAAAACAACAACCAGGACAACAAGCTAATTATAAATCATTTACAATAAAACACAGCCGTTTTTAGACAGCGTCCATGCATCACATCGAATACAAGAAATGCAAAGATATAGAGTTATTTATTATAAAAATTTGGTATAAAAAATTATTTTTGCTACTTTTGTAACCGAAATAGAGGGAGAGGAGGCCGTGGCTTCCTCTTTGTTGTTCATAAAAGCAAATGACAGATAAAAATTTTATAAAGGATATCGCAGACAATTTTTTACAGGGAACCCGCATGTTTCTTGTAGACGTCGCTGTCAAGCCGGGAAATATCATCACCGTCGAAATAGACAGCGACGAAAGTATCGGTATCGACGATTGCATGGCGCTCAGCCGCGAGATAGAATCCAGGTTGGATAGAAACGTCGAAGATTTTGAGCTTGAAGTAGGTTCCTCAGGCATCGCATCCCCGCTTAAGACGCCCCGTCAATACAAAAAAAATGAAGGCAACGAAGTGGAAACGCTTACAAAAGCAGGACAAAAACTTTCCGGCATACTCAAGACATCCGATAACAACGGATTTGCGATCGCCGTTACAAAAATGGTGAAACCGGAAGGCGCAAAGAAAAAGACAGCCATGGAAGAAGTTCTTTCATTCGCCTATGATGAAGTTAAATACACAAAATACTTAATACGATTTAAATAACTGTTATGGCTAAAAAAGAAGTTATTAGTATGATCGATACTTTTTCGGAATTCAAGGAACTGAAAAATATCGACAGGATGACAATGATAAGCGTTCTCGAAGACTCGTTCCGCAATGTAATCGCGAAGCTCTTCGGGTCGAATGAAAATTATGACGTTATTATCAATCCCGACAAAGGAGATCTCGAAATATGGCGTAACCGCACAATTGTGGAAGACAATGAACTTGTAGACGCGAATACCCAGATCTCGCTTACGGAAGCAAGAAAGATAGACGAGGATTTTGAAGTAGGCGAAGATGTGACAGACGAAGTCTTCTTTGAAGATTTTGGCCGCCGCGCCATACTGAATTTACGCCAGACGCTGACTTCAAAAATACTGGAACTCCAGAAAGAAGGGCTTTATAACCGCTATAAAGAAAAAATCGGGGAAATCGTATCCGGAGAAGTATACCAGATATGGAAAAAGGAAATACTGCTTCTCGACGATGAAAAAGAAGAACTTCTTTTACCTAAAACCGAACAGATATCCAGCGATTTTTTCCGCAAGGGCGAACATGTACGCGCAGTGATAGACAGAGTGGAAAACAAGAATAACAATCCCAAGATCATTCTGTCGCGCACATCTCCCGTGTTCCTCGAAAGACTGCTCGAAATCGAGGTACCCGAGATAAACGACGGATTGATAACAATAAGAAACATTGCCCGGATACCGGGCGAAAGAGCAAAAGTAGCCGTAGAGTCTTACGACGACCGTATCGACCCTGTGGGCGCTTGCGTGGGTATGAAAGGTTCGCGCATACACGGTATCGTGCGCGAGTTGCGTAACGAAAACATCGACATCATCAACTACACGCCTAACACAAGCCTGTACATTCAGCGCGCCCTTAGTCCGGCCAAAATAACTTCGGTGAAACTGAACGAGGAAGAAAAACGCGCAGAAGTATTACTGCGCCCCGAAGAAGTTTCTCTGGCCATTGGAAAAGGAGGGTTCAACATCAAACTGGCAAGCATGCTTACAAGCTATACCATTGATGTATACCGCGACATTGACGACTTCGACGAAGAAGATATCTATCTGGACGAGTTCCGCGACGAAATCGACGGATGGGTTATCGACCAATTGAAGAAAATCGGTTGTGTTACGGCAAAGAATGTTTTGGCAACCGACAGGGATAAACTTATACAGGAAGCAGACCTTGAAGAAGATACGGTGGACGAAGTATTGAATATTCTGCGTGCGGAATTTGACGATGAAAGTAAAGCCTGATTTGGTTATTCGCTTATTTCTTAATACTTTTGTATTCGGGGCGTCACTGTTGAATTTACCATGCATGCAAACAACAGGAAATATTCGGGGGTTCACTGTCCATTTTTTGATTTAAAAAGAAAATATGTCTATAAGATTAATAAAAATATCCAAAGATTTGAATGTAGGAATCAGCAGTTTAGTTGAATTCTTGCATAAAAAGGGATTTGACATGGAATCAAATCCCAATACAAAAGTTGACGGTGAACAACATGAATTGCTTGTGAGAGAATTCGGAAACAATGCTGACCTTGAAGCCTTGCTGAGAAGCCGCAGGGAAAGGGAAAAAGAAAAAGAGGCTCAACTTCCGGTTGCGGCAGAGAAATCTGTCCCTAAACAACAGGAACCTGAAGAAATAAAAACAGAAGTTCCCGAATCTTTCAAACCACATGTGCAAATAGTGGATAAAATAGATCTGGATGCACTGAATAAACCCAGAAAGGCAGAAGTAAAAACAGAAGAAATCAAACCGGAAGCGGAGGCGAAGGCAATCGATCCTGTCATTGAAACGAAGACAGAAGCTCCCCTCCCCGAACCTGTCGCCAAAGAAGTAAAAAAACATGATGAAGCAAAAGAAAAACCGGCGTTGGTAGTGGAAAAAAAAGCAGAAGAGCCGAAAGTTTCCGCTCCGGTCGTAACACCGGCGGTTGAAGAAGATAAAGAAGCGGACGATATTTTCAGGCTCAACAAAACTACAATCAAATCGAACATTGTAGTTAAAGGTTCCATTGACCTCAGCTCGATCAATGACAAGACGCGCCCTGCAAAAAAAACGAAAGCGGAAAAGAAAAAAGAACGTCTTGAAAAAGAACAGCAAGACCAGAAAAAAGTAAAAGAAAATACTGTTCGCCTGTTGAAAAAAGAGACCGATGAAGAGGCGAAAAAACGAAAAGCGAACAGCGACGAAGCGGAAGAGGCCGCAAAGAAAAAACGCAACCGCATAAAACGGGGTAAAGTAGATATAGAAAAAGGCGTTCCCCCTCAGGGAGGAAGCGGCGGCCAACATCATGGCGGCGACCGTACCAAACATAATCTGCGTAAACCTGTCATTAAGCAGGCTGTAAACGAGGAAGACGTTCAAAAGCAAATAAAAGAAACGTTAGCCCGCCTGACCAAAGGAGGAAAAAACAAAGGCGCCAAATACAGAAAAGAAAAACGCGACGCTTTTTCCCTGAAACACCTGGAAGAACTCGAATTACAGAAGAAGGAAAGTAAAGTGCTGAAAATCACAGAATTTGTGACAGCGAATGATTTGGCCAACATGATGAATGTTCCGGTGGTAAAAGTTATTTCCACTTGTATGAGCATCGGCATTATGGTATCGATCAACCAGCGTCTGGACGCCGAAACCATCAATATTGTCGTTGAAGAATTCGGATTCAAAACAGAATATGTAAGCGCGGAAGTAGTTGAAGCCATCAACGAAGAAAAAGATAATGCGGAAGATCTCGAACCTCGCGCGCCAATTGTCACAGTAATGGGGCATGTAGACCACGGTAAGACTTCATTGCTCGATACTATCCGCCAGACCAATGTAATTGCCGGTGAAGCCGGGGGAATTACCCAGCATATCGGAGCATATAATGTTAAACTGAAATCGGGACGCCGCATCACATTCCTCGATACTCCGGGACACGAAGCTTTTACCGCGATGCGCGCCCGTGGAGCGAAAGTAACGGACATCGTGATCATTATCATTGCGGCCGACGACAACGTCATGCCTCAAACTATAGAAGCTATCAACCACGCTTCCGCAGCCGGCGTACCTATCGTTTTTGCGATTAACAAAATAGACAAACCGGGCGCAAACCCTGAAAAGATAAAGGAAACCCTCGCCGGAATGAACTATCTGGTGGAAGATTGGGGAGGCAAATACCAGTCTCAGGATATTTCGGCAAAACAAGGCTCGGGTGTGGATGAATTATTGGAAAAAGTCCTTCTTGAAGCGGAATTGCTCGATCTGAAAGCAAACCCTAACAGAAGAGCCACAGGTTCGGTCATAGAATCGTCCCTTGACAAAGGAAGAGGTTACTTGTCCACAATACTTGTCGAAAACGGAACGCTCAAAAAGGGCGACATCTTGCTGGCCGGAACATATTTCGGACGCGTAAAAGCAATGTTCAACGAGCGTAATCAAAACATGGAATCGGCGTTTCCTGCCGCACCCGCCGTCATTCTCGGACTGAACGGCGCCCCCCAGGCCGGGGATACATTTCACGTACTGGGAACGGAACAGGAAGCCCGTGAAATTGCCACAAAACGCGAACAGCTACAACGCGAACAGGGACTTCGCACACAGAAGATACTCACACTCGACGACATAGGGCGCCGTATTGCTATCGGAAACTTCCAGCAATTGAATGTAATTGTCAAGGGAGACGTGGACGGCTCGGTTGAAGCATTGTCGGATTCCCTGATCAGATTGTCTACCGAAGAAATACAGGTAAATGTAATCCATAAAGCCGTGGGACAAATATCCGAATCGGATATTGTACTGGCCGCCGCCTCAGACGCCATTATTATCGGGTTTCAGGTACGTCCGTCACAAGCGGCGCGTAAAGCGGCGGAAAAAGACGGAGTCGAGATCCGCCTGTATTCCATCATATACGATGCAATCGAAGAAGTAAGATCCGCCATGGAAGGCATGTTATCCCCTGAAATAAAGGAAGTGCAAACCGGATATGTAGAAGTGCGCGAGGTATTCAGGATCACAAAAGTCGGTACGGTCGCAGGATGTATGGTCAAAGAAGGTAAACTAAAGAGAGCCAACAAAATACGCCTTATACGCGATGGTATTGTAATCTATTCCGGAGAACTGGATTCATTGAAACGTTTCAAAGACGACGTGAAAGAAGTTGCCTCCGGATACGAATGCGGATTGAATATCCATAATTATAATGACATAAAAATCGGCGACGTAATTGAACCTTTTGAAGAAATAGAGGTAAAGAAAACATTGTAATTACAAAATATTACATAACTTTGCACTCGTTATGAAATTAACCCAGGAAAACCAATTGATAGTTGTTGACAAGCAATCTTGCCTTGAAAGTCGGTGGTACTAAACATGCCACCGAAACACACAACTATCAACAGGTTGCCGGTTAAGCGGTTTCTTCGTCGGATCATATATGTTGCGTCGTCCCAAAACAGCAATTATCGTGATGAAAAAAATTATTTTAATATCAATCATCGCCCTTTCGCTCCTTTTTGCGGAGAATGCGGCTACCCAGACTGTACAGCAAATAGCCTTTGTAAATTCAAATGAGTTACTGGAAGCGATACCGGACAAGGTTGTCGCGGCAAATACAATCAATGAGCTGAATAAAAAATACAAGGACGAGTTGCAAGTGATGCAGAACGACTATAACAAAAAATATTCCGACTTCATCTCCTACCAAAACACAATGGCTGACAATGTTCGTCTCCGGCGCATGCAGGAACTGTATGAACTCGAACGGCAAATAAACAACTTTATGAAAGTGGCGCAAGATGACATTCAAAATCAGGAGCAAATATTGATCGCGCCTCTACGGCAGAAAGTAAAAGAGGCCATCTATCAGGTAGGTATGGAACAGGGCTTTGTCTGTATTTACGACCTGGCAAATCCTGCCATAGCATTTGTTACGCCGGACGCGACCGATGCAACAGCTTTGGTAAAGCAAAAGCTGGAAGAAGAGCGTGACAACAGGGAATAAAAAACAATGATGAAGCGCTTCCGGATAAGGGAGCGTTTTTTGTATCAATACCGGTTCATTATGCTTAAAGCAGGTTCTATCGGCGTGTTTGATTCAGGATACGGAGGGTTGACTATCCTTTCCGAGATCCAATCTTTAATGCCTGAATATGATTATTGTTATCTTGGCGACAATTCCCGCGCGCCTTACGGTTCGCGTTCTTTCGATATCGTATATGAATTTACCAGGCAAGCTGTACTGAGGCTGTTCGAAATGGGGTGCAATCTCGTAGTACTGGCTTGCAATACGGCTTCGGCAAAAGCCTTGCGCACAATCCAGCAAAAAGACTTGCCGCTTCTGATAAATACTGATAAAAGGGTACTGGGCGTTATCCGTCCCACGGCCGAGATTGTCGGATCCATAACCAAAAGCCGGCATGTAGGCATTTTGGGCACAACAGGAACGATACAATCCGAATCGTATCCAATAGAAATCAATAAACTTTTCCCTGACATTCAAGTTACAGGCGAGGCTTGCCCCATGTGGGCGCCATTAGTAGAGAACAGGGAATACCAAAATGAGGGAGCCGACTACTTTATAAAAAAGAATCTTGATAATATTCTCTCAAAAGACCCTCAAATAGACACGCTTATACTTGGATGCACTCACTATCCCCTGCTCCTGGACAAAATAAAGTCTTTCTTGCCGGATAGTGTGACGGCTTTGGCTCAAGGCGAGTATGTTGCCCGCAGCCTGCAAAATTATCTGTATCGCCATCCCGATATGGAGGCTGTTTGCACAAAGAATGCCGCAACCGGATATTTTACAACCGAATCGCCGCAGAAATTTTCGGAGGCCGCTACAATTTTCCTGAATAAAAAGATTGATGCGGAGCGAATAACTCTGGAATAAAGACTGTAATGAACAAGAAAGAACGACAGTAATGGTTTTAGGGTTTGTAAATAAACAAACGTTACATTTATTTAGATATCACTCAATATTTTGTTTACAATAATAAACCCAAAATGTCCATTAGAATATAACCGGCTGATAATAACCCCTTTACAATTTTCGATTTCTAATGGACGCCATTGGAAAAATACAAATGTAATACGTTGATAATAACCGTATTATGGCGCATCAATTCGTGTAAAACAAACATTTTTCCGATGCATTAATGCTGAGATGGACATTTTGGGATAAAAACGTATCATTTATTATTTTACAATTACTTGGCGACTTTACAAGAACAATTTTCGGATAAAACCGTCCCTTGCCCAAGCGTATCCGACCTTTCACAATAGATGATAAAAACCCCGGCGCCAAATAAATGATACCGGGGCCGGCTGTGAATTAAGTTGTCAAACAACAACTACACAACAGACGCCAGTTCCCGGCTGATGGAATGAATACCTCTGATAATTTTTTCCCTTTGCTTCGGTCGCGGATTTCGGTGGCCGGATGCGTAATGACCGATTTGTTTTTCGTTAATACCGGTAGCGCGAGCAATAGCCGAGCGGGTAAGAATACCGTCGAGCCGGTGCAACAAGGCGGAAGTTTCCAACACATATTCCAGTTCGTAATTACCTTTGACAATCCATTCCGGCAAAACGTCGCCACCGGAGATACAACCTTCTATATGGAATTTCAGAGAGGATTCAAATTCTCGTTTTACCCCGTCAAATGTTTTGTTTGTTACTAAAACAACGCCATTTATATTTTCATTGCCTGCATCGGCGCAATAATTATCTCCGCTCCAACTGATTAATACTTTTATTTTTTGCATAATATTTATTTTTTGCAGGGTAGTCGTTTCCACCCTGCCTGTTTCCAAATACTGTTTAATAATTCTTGACTTCTTGTTTCGTTAAGTTTTCCATTTACTGTAACTTTTCCTTTTTTCAAATGATACCGGGGGCAAGCTGTAAAAAGTTTAATGTCAATTAAAAACTTACAGTTCTACAGCCAGTAATTCTTTCCCTAAATTATGCAATGCCAGTTCAATTTTCTTTGCCTGCGACT
>JAISSD010000256.1 GCA_031273295.1 Prevotella sp. | reverse complement strand
CTCGTACCTGTTATTACCCTTAGCGAGGGTCTTGCGGAAAAACTTACCGGCGGCAAATTAGTATTGGAAAACGTAGGACAGTATCATCTGTTCACCGCCAACTCGTTTACCATTTCGCCGATAGATTTCGGTATAGAAGACATCAGGATAGGAATTGGAGCGGGTTCCTATATAATCACTTCCCCAAGCGGCGTTCCGCAAGCGGGTGGTTCCGGATCCGCCACAGGAACCGGCGGATATGTTGTTGCTTATTACAAGGAAAATACATTGGAAGAAGTGTTGGCTAACGAGAATCTGCCGCAGGTAAGAGTAAATGTTGATGTAGAACTTGGAGAAGCAACCGAGATTGTAGGTATTATACCCAATACCGCAGCGCTTGGCACGAAAGGCAACGCTTCATTCTGGCGGAATAACGCGAATGGAAGACAAGCTCTCTCCGGTTTTGTATTAGTACAGTTCGACAATGGAACAACAGCGCCTTATGATGCTACGACCCATAACTTGAGTCTGTTGGCAGGTGATTTTGACAGTTATCTGGAAGGCAGAACCACCCAGGATCAGGAACATCCGGGATGGTGGCTGTATGTGGCATTGAAACAAAACGAGGCTCTTCCGTCGGTTGGCACGACAGTGTCGTTTAAAATAACATCCGGGCTTCATTTTGGAGAACCTGCCTGGACAGCGACAATAACAACTCAAACTACTTCGGCGAATCCAGAAACACTGTAATTATTCGATCAAACAATTGAATTTAGATGTTAAGCAAGATACATTCTATCCTGAAAATAACGGCCCGGCAGTTGTTCGCGCCGTTATTTGCGTTATTGTTCACATTCTCTATAACACCGGCGATAGAGGCTCAAACGATAGAAATGATAACTGTGGAAGGCTTGGTTGCCGATAAGGACGGTATACCGTTGGCGGGAGTTTACGTTTCGTTGGTGCAAAGCCTGCATGGAACCGTTACCGACAAGGATGGACAATATGCATTGCGTATTCCTAAAAACGCCGTTGCCTCTACCAAAATAAAGTTTTCACAGTTAGGAATGAAAAGCGTGGAGGTGGAATACGGCGCCCGGACACGTATAGATATAGTGATGGAAGAAGACGCCAAGGCATTGCAGGAAGTGGTAGTTACAGGCGTATATAATATGCCCCGCCGCGATATGGTGGGTTCCTACACAGTGCTCAAAGCCGAAAACATCATGATGCCTTCCCAAAATTCCATTGACGAAATGCTACAGGGACACGTGGCGGGAATGATGGTGAAAATGCCCATGCGAGCCGGCGCAGCGCCGCAAATATCCATACGCGGCCAATCCACTTTATTGGGGGCTACTGATCCGCTGTGGGTGGTAGACGGTGTTGTGCAACCCGATATACAGCGCGTATCCGGCGTGTGGGACAGCTGGAACAGCGACAACGGCGTTGAGATAAACAATATTATCGGTAGCCAGATTTCGTGGCTTAACCCCGCAGATATAGAATCCGTAACGGTACTCAAAGACGCCTCGGCAACAGCCGTATATGGATCCAGAGCTTCCAACGGAGTTATTGTCATCACGACCAAAAAAGGCATGGTAGACCGTCTTTCGGTCAACGCCTCATACAATATGACCGTGGGCGAACAGCCGAATTACGGACTTTATAACCTGATGAATTCGCAGGAACGGATAAATTTCAGTAAAGAAGCCTTTGACGCGGGCGTGTATTACCAGCATGTTCCTTTTAGCCAGCCTTATACTTATGAAGGAATATATAATCTGTTTCTTTCGGGTAAACTTACCGAAGAAGAATTTATCCGCCGGTACAATTACCTGGAAACAGTCAATACCGATTGGCTGGAAGAAGTTACCCGTCCCAGTGTAAATCAAACCTACCAGGTAAGTGTGTCGGGAGGTACAAATAAAATTACCTACACAGGGTCATTGTCTTATAACAAGTTGAATGCCACCGAAAAAGGCAACGATATGGATCGTTACACAGGACGCATAGGCGTCGGTGTAGAGTTGTCGCCCAAAATCAGGATGGATGCAAGCCTGTCCGGCAGTCTGAGCAAAACCACAGGCTTCTCCGGCGCAGGGATAGACCCCATAGGCTATGCCACCACCACTAGTCGCGCCGTACCGGCCTATGATCCCGACGGTTCGGCCGCATTCTATACAGTGAGGCAAAATTACAAGTATAATACCAATACCATAGAGCAGGGACTACCGTACAACATACTTGACGACCTGGAGAATACCGGTTCCACAACGGAGAATCCCGTTACCCAGGCAACGCTTGATTTCAAATGGAAGCTCACGCCCGACATTACCTACCAGTTTGTAGGCGGTTATAATTCAAATAACCGCATGTCGGAAGCATGGATGGGAGAAAATTCTTTCCATGTCATCCGCGGATACCGCGGATACCGTATGGGATCTGCCGAATCCGCCGATCCGTTGTTCAAAAACGCCGCCGTACTTAAAAATGGAGGTATACTCATCACAGACAATTCCTATTCAAGGAATTACAGCGTGCGCAACCAGTTGAATTATTCGCGTACATTTGCGGAAAAACACCGTTTAAATCTGATGGCTATGTGGGAAATCAATTCCACCTACCGTAATTCCAAATATAACACGGTGTTCGGCTACGACAAGTTGCGGGGCGAGCGCATTGATGTGCCGACCGTTCCTTCCGAATTGAAGCCTGTCGGCTCCGCCACTCCGCCAACCGATTATGTGGATACTTACGGTCAGTTCTCGAAAGGCTATTGGCGTTCCACCAATTTTACCGATAACAAAGCCTCGTTCGCCTTTATCGGAGCGTATTCGTTCAACGAAAAATATGTGATGAACGTCAACTTCCGTAACGACTGGTCCAACACTTTCGGACAAAATTCAAACAGACGCTTCAATCCCGCCTACTCGATAGGCGCATCATGGAAACTTGCCGAGGAAGAATTTATGAATTGGGCGGACTCGTGGCTTAATACAGCCAACTTTCGTATAACCTACGGTACGCAAGGCAATGTGTCGAACAACCAGACAACGGAAATGATCCTGCGTTATATGCCGGTACATTCCATTTTGAATGAACCGTATTCCATAATATCACGGCTGGCCAATCCGCATATGTCCTGGGAACGGACCGAAAACTGGAACGCCGGAGTTGATCTGGGATGGTTCAACAATCGCATTTCGCTGGTGGCAGACGCTTACACCCGTTTGTCCAATGTTGGCCGTACTTTCACCGATACGCCGGAAAACGGCGGTTTCCAAAGTACGCTCACAGGTACGTTTATACGGAACACAGGTATCGAGGGAACGCTCAATGCGGTAGCCTTGCAAACGCCTTCGTGGAAAGTGTCGGTGGGCGTTAATTTCTCCAAAAACTGGAATGTAATTGAACGGGAAGAACAGACGGACGCCGCTTCGTACAATACCACCACCTATATCAACGGTTCAACGGATAGGATCATTGTGCCGGGCTATGCGTTGGGATCGTTTTGGGCTTATTCGTATGCCGGGCCGGACGCCGACTACGGTATTCCCACATTCAACAATATGGACGCCGAAGTGGAGAGTCCCGTCGATTTTCTTGTGTATGCAGGCTCGCGTATACCGAGTATAGCCGGTGGAGTCAATCTGCGGGTAGCGTATAAAAATATCTCCGCCGCCATGTTGTGCGCGGCGACGCTGGGAGGCAAGACATTTCTGCCCAATCCTTATATCTCGTTCACATACGGAAAGATGCCCGATCCTACTAAAAATCTCAGTAAAGAGCTGCTGGGACGGTGGATGCAGCCGGGCGACGAATCATCCTTTCCCGGTTTGTATGTTGTTCCCAACGAAACGCAATACCCGATACTGTTGGGCGACCCGTCGGGAGCGACAAGCCAGGACAGGTATACCATGTGGAGTTATTCCGATGCGCGGATAGCTTCCATGTCGGCGTTCCGTTGCCGCAGCATACAGTTTACATGGACCATCAACTCCGCAATACTGAAAAAGATTCATGCGCGTAATGTCAATATCACGGCCGCTATAAACAACGTGTTTCTCATCGCCGACTCGCAGTGGAAAGGTATGGATCCCGAATTGGGAGGCGACAGAAAAGCCCCCCGTTCCTATACAATGGGCGTGAGTTTTGGATTTTAGACCGAAAATATGAAAAATATGAAAAAGGTAACTATTATAATAACGGGCATGATTTCCCTGTCCCTGTTTTTTGCTTCGTGCGGAGATTTTTTGGAACCCAAGTCACAAAGTGAATTCATTCCCGAAACGGCTGATCAACTGAATGAACTGATCATATCGGCGATACCCGATCCATCCTCCTCCGGCAGCTTTACCTGCGGATTTCTGGATGTAGTTTCCGACGATGTGGAAACGCTCGCCAAATATGTGGATCCGCGCGACCCGACAACGGATCTGTGGTATAACCAGCCTTATGTTTCCGCTGTTTATGCCTTGTATACATGGCGTCCCGGCTATGCAACCTATATGCAGTCAAACGGATACAGTCAGACGGGAATTTACTCCGAGGTTTATCAGAAACTGGTCTACGTCAACGCTTCACTCGATTATATAGACAAGGTGAGCGGCGACATGGCCATGAAGAATTATGTAAAGGCTCAGGCCTATACGCTGCGCGCGTTCTATTACCTTCATCTGGTCAACATTTACGGCGTGCCTTACACTTCCGACCGCAATGGCCCCGGCGTTCCCATACGCACAACCGCCGCCAAGGAAAACCGTAAAATGGTTCGTAATACGGTAGGGGAGGTGTATGACCTTGTCGTCGGCGACCTGCACAACGCCATAGCGCTGTTTGAAGAATTGGAGCCTTCGTTACAATACCGCCAGTTCAGGCCTACATTGCCTATGGCGCTGCTGTTGCTGTCCAGAGCATACCTGTATATGGAAAATTGGGAAAACGCGGCTATTTACTCCGGCAAGCTCATCAGCGATTGGCCCCGGTTTCAGATCAAAAACCTGAACGATCTGGTTAACGACGGTTACAGCAATGTTCACAAAGACGCATTTGTTTCGACAAACGAAAATGTGAAACGTACTCAAAGGTTCTACCCTGATTTCCTGACTTATGCCAATACGGATGTGATATGGCTTTACAATGATGCGGAAGACCTGATCCGGTTGACGGCGCAGGAAATGTATCAGGGCAGAAGCAGCCGTCTGATAAACAATGAAACCTTCGCCACATTGACCCACGCCTCTCCCGGTTTGGTGGATAGCTATGACTCGCGGGATTTGCGTCTTTCTACCTATCTGGTTCGCGACTTGTATAACGAGCCCGACTACAGTAATACTTCCAGCTCGCTGACAACCGGTAAATACCGGGCTTATGGCAAATTGCAGATATCGGACGATGGTTCGGGCGTTCCCTCCACTACCGGCAACAGGTTTTTGCCTGTGCAGGATACGCGTACCTACGGACAGGCATTGCGCATCACCGAAGCTTACCTCATACTGGCAGAAGCGCATGCGCAGCTTGGAAATACACAAAAGGCGACAGATGCGCTCAACGAAATATGGCGCAGGAGGTTTTCGGATGGAAATGCGCCCGCTTCATACGCTACCGGCCATGACATTGTGGAACTTACGCACAGGGAACGCCGGCGAGAGCTATGTTTCGAAGCCTTGCGATGGTTTGATCTCCGCAGATGGGGAATGCCGCGCGTGACGCACAATTGGAGAGAACTCTCATACGGCGATTCCCAGACATTTGTACTGGAACAGAATGATCCCGGCTATACATTCCCCGTGCCGGAAAGCATTCTGCTTGTCAATCCTGATCTTACGCAGGTTCCGCTTGCAGGAAATGGAAGCGCGCGGCAACCGCAATAAACCGGTAAATTTGTAGAATCCAGCAAAGTAAACATCATCAATGGTAAAGAATAAAACAAGAAAAATACTGACATTCCTGCTGGCTGTATTGGCTTTGTCGGGTTGTGAAAAGGAGACTATTACGCCTACACGGGTGGAGTCTGCCGCGTCAAAGTTTGATTTTCCGCAAGGAACATCGCCGTCCGACGACGTCATTAAGGATATTTATGAAAAATATGGCGTAAAACTTATTTATAAGGATTTTACGCAGAAAGACATGGATCGGGCATGGAAGTCTCCCGAAGGCGAAAGTTTCATAAGTACCCGGTGCGACTGGAAATATTTGGATGTGGATACTCAATTGGATCCGGCGATCAGTATCCTTCAGGAAAAAGTATTCGGTTTGTTGCCGGAGAACGTTGTCAGAGCGGCGTTGCGTTCCTGTCCGTATATCTATGTAGCCGATGATATTCACTACATTACAGGCAGCAGGGTGAAAATGTCCGTATATCCCGTCAAGGCGCTCGATAGCTGGACGGTGAGTCTCGGCCTCGATTACCAGCAACCTGACAATTATTCCACGCGCGTGGTTTATCCCGCTCAGATAATGCTCGAAATGTTTGTATATGCCTACGTAGAGGGAGCTATAACCATGCCTTCCGGCTTCTTTGACGGACTTGATACTTACGGGATGACCATTACCTCGCGCAATGAGGCCAAAGCAGCCGGAGAAGGAACCCTCGACTATCAGAATTACTGGGCGCGCAGGGGTTTTCTGCCGTTTATATCGCCCGAGTCCGGCAGAATTTTTACCGGGCCGTCGTCGCCGAGCTGTTCCATAAACGTCACACCAATGCATTTGCTTGGTACAGCCGCGCGCGAAATACCTCAGTTCTTCCTTTTTTTGTGTCTGGATACCCATTGGAAAGAGTATTTTGAACCCGGCAACATATTTGAGGATTGCCCGAAACTTCAGGCCCGGCTTGATATGTTCAATAACCGCATGAAGGACGTATACGGTATAGACTTCGATGTTATCAGGGAAAAACTTTACGAAAATTCCACTGTAGACAGGACGCCGGACAGGTATGCCGCTACAAGCGACAGCGGAAACCCGTCGTTCATATATGGAGATTATTAGCCGGATAAAACAAGAGAATATAAGAGAATAAGGAGTGCAGTATTAAACAAGGGCATGAGAAACAGACAATTCTAAAGAAGTTAATTTATGAAGAAACTAATTTTTATCCTTCTGGCGGGAGCATTGTGCATAACGGTAAACGCCAATGGGCGGCTTGTTAAAGAAAGCGTGCAACAGGATGACTGGCAATATAAATCGTTTGAGGCCGATGGCCTGTATGGCGCGGGAATAGACAATGCCTATCGTTTGCTTGAAGGGCGGAAACCCGCAAAAACAGTCACTGTCGCCCTGATTGGTTATGGAGTAGACATAGATCAGAAAGACTTGAAGGATGCGATATGGACAAATCCCAAAGAGAAACTCAACGGGAAAGACGACGATAAAAACGGGTTCACAGACGATATTCACGGATGGAATTTCTTGGGGACGCCTGACGGAAAATCCCTCAACAGGCTTTCGCGAGTCGGCGACCGTGAATTTTTCCGTCTAAAAGACAAATATGCCCGCTATATCTTTGTAAACGATAAATATTACACGTTGGATACATTGACCCAACGGCCTGTTGTGACAGCGCCTCCGGCTGACAGGGCGGAATACGGTTATTTCCGTTATTCGGTATTGCCGGAAACGCCGACAGGAAGAAGTTACATGGGTATTATGTTTGCCAAAATGGTTGTATCCTTTGTCCACGATGCAGATAGCGAACTGCGAAAAAAATATCCGGGCAAACAACTTGTCAAACAGGATTTTGAAACGATCTATGACGGACGTTCATCCGATACGCTTGTTAATTATTTGCAAGGTTCCGTATTGTTGCTGTTTATGAGCGTCCAGAGCGACAACTGGGATGTAATGGTCAGATACGCCGACACGGAGTATGTGCAGTATCAACAGCAAAACTATAACCGGCAACTGGCCCGTATATTGTTGGACGAAAGGAAGTATATAGGAGATGATCCTTACGATATTGACAATAAAAATTATGGGAACTCCAATCTGAAGGCGGCCAATCACGGTTCCGGAACCATGCTGGCAGGGATTATCGGCGCCAGGCGAAACAACGGCGCCGGAATAGATGGAATTGCCGAAAATGTGAGGATAATCCCTTTGCGCATTGATGCGGACGTGCCGGGCGAGCCTTATATGAAGGATATGGCAAACGCTATTCGCTATGCGGTGGACAAAGGCGCCGATATAATACAGCTGGGCAAGACAAATACCATGTATCCGCAGCCCTGGTCGAAATGGGTGGACGAAGCCTTGCTTTATGCGGAAAAAAAGGGTACGTTGGTCGTAATTCCCATGATGGATCTTTCCTATGATCTTGACGACCAGCCATTTTATCCCAACCGGCATCTGAATGGTCGCGAGCTGTCAAATATAATAACAGTGGCGGCCTCCGATGCTGACGGCAATCCATACGGCACGGTTAATTTCAGCAATAAGGAACTGGACCTTTTTGCGCCGGGCGTTGATATACAGTCGATCTATGTCAACGGAATACTGAACGAAGACTCCGGATCGGAACTGGCGGCGGCGACGCTTACGGGAGTTACCGCCCTGATAAAAAGCTATTATCCTGAAATCGCTCCCGAACAGATGCGCAAGCTGCTCATGGACACAGTAAGCCCCCGATGGAATGAAGAAGTGGAAAAATCATTCGTGATGTATGTAGACGGCGAGAGAGGGGCTTTAGTTAAAGATATTTTTCTGTTTAAGGATCTGTGCGTGTCGGGAGGGATACTCAACGCGGAAAAAGCGCTCGAAGAAGCGGCGAAACGTTATGGAAAATAAATTAAAGAAAGCGGCGGTATGAAAAAAATAAAAAGACTTTTTTTGTGCGGATATTTGCTGTGCAGTTGTGCGATGTATGGACAAATTCAGCGGCAAACCGATACCATTCCTTTCGAAATAGTACACGGTAAATTCATAATTGACGTCTCCATTCATGGCAAACCGGCAAAAATGATCATGGATACCGGAGGTATTAATACGATTACCGCCGACACGGTAGCGCATTATGGAGTTACGCTGTCGGACAATGCCGCGTTTTCGGACATAAACAATGCGCAGTTGAATTTCAGTGTCGGTACGGCAGACAATTTGCTTGTCGGGAAACTGTTGAAATGGGAAGCGGCGAATCTGACTGTTGTGCCCAACAATGGATTTTTCCGCTCAATAGGAGTAGCCGGAACTCTTGGAGGGGAAGCCTTTCAAGCCGTATGCCTGACTATAGACAAGCGTAACAAACGTTTTATAGTTACTTACCCTTACCGTCCGGAAGGAATCTCCCGCATGGACGGGACGCCTATGAACATGGGACCCAATTTCCAGCCCAAAGTACCCATGAATATCGGAGGTAAAAACATGAAAGCGCTTTTCGATACGGGCATGTCGGGGTTTTTCACTCTTGGACAACAAGATTACGAAAGGATAAAGACCGCTACGGAAATACGGCAGACAGGCTATGGTTTTATGCATGTGGGTATCGGCGGCATTAAAAACGCCCGGCAAGACAGTCTCTACAAAATCAATATACCGGTTGTGGTAGCG
This sequence comes from Prevotella sp., assembly GCA_031273295.1. Lineage (GTDB taxonomy): Bacteria > Bacteroidota > Bacteroidia > Bacteroidales > Dysgonomonadaceae > Dysgonomonas. Next base: position 1,042 of record JAISSD010000256.1, on the reverse strand, counting down.
CCGGGCGGCAAAGAGTTCCGCGATGTAAATACTGTTGTCCTCCGGCAATCTCAATCCATTGCGGGGCAGGGTTTACTAGACTACGGAAAAGTTATGCTGGACTATCCGCGCAAGCTTTTCTATTTTTTTCCTTACGACAAAGAGCCTGCGGATATGAACGCGGCGACTGCGATATGGAATATCAAAGTACTGCCTGTTGCCGGTCGGTTTGAGGTTACGGCTGCCATCGGTATATCGGATTTCCGGATAGGCGACCGTGTATGGAATATAAATGGTACGGACCTCGCAGAATTGGAACAAAACGAATTGCTTATCGATGAAATATTTAACTCTATAAAAGGAGATACCGCATGGATACTGATCGGTAACGATAAAAATGATCTTCGTAGAGTGACGATAAGAAAAATGTAAGAAATAGTCCGAAACAGGTTTGGGCGCACGTCGCAACAGACGGGGCGCCCTGTCTGTTACATCCGTCAATATATACGTGTCCGGCATGGTTTTGTGCATGAAAGATATATGGTAAAAACGAGGTTTTTGTACTCCAAAATTTTTAACGCAAAGAATCCGCAAAATCTGCAAAGGAAATTCTTTGTGTCCTTTGTGATACGCTTTGTGTCCTTTGTGTTAAAACAACAACTGTTTGAAAAACGACTATTTTAATGCACCCTATTGTAAAAAAAACTCGTTTCCACCTGATTTTCTTGACAAAACAACCTCAGATACAGGATTTTAAAAAACGGGCAGACATTGTTTTTAACCTCGTTTCCACCTGATTTTCTTGACAAAACAACCTCTGCTACAGGATTTTAAAAAACAGGCAGACACTGTTTTTAACCTCATTTCTACCTAATTTTTTCCAACAAAACAACCTCAGTAGCCAATGAGTTACCCCGGACACCCAACCTCATTACCTAATTAATTCATTGTTATTCAACTATTTTACCGTTAATTGTTTGATGATAAAATTTAAAGCGCCTTTCGTATTCCTGCGCATGTATTTCTTTTGCGGCATGGCGTTCTTCCGGATTTTCATTATATT
>JAISSD010000150.1 GCA_031273295.1 Prevotella sp. | reverse complement strand
TCCGGTTTATAGGCGCTCATGCAGAATACGACGATATAAAAGACTGTTCACAAATTTAAATATACGGCTATGGCAAAAATCAATAACGAAACAGAATACAAGGCAATAATGTTGCGCATCGAACAGCTGTTAAAGCTTGTCAATGAAGAAACTCCGAAAGACGATGTAAATACATCGAACTCGTTTTAATCTCGAATATGGCTGCCGATTACGAAGATATACATTACCCGGTTGAAACTCCCAAGCTGATAGATGTAATCAAGCTGCGAATATTCGAAATGAACCTGTGACGCAAAAGGCGTTATCCGAAATACTCGGTCTTAGCCAGGCAAGAGTAAGTGAAATGTATTTTTTCAATGGCATCCATTAGAGATCGAAATCGTAAATAGATTATTATCAGCCGGTTATATTCTAATGGACATTTTGGGATAATGGTACAGAACCTCGTTTCCACCTGATTTTTCCAACAAAACAACCTCGGTAGCAATGGAATCATATAGCCCCCCAACCTCTTATGTAACATCCCCCTCAAGCCGCTCAATTGAAATACCGCACTCCCCGTGTTACTATTATGCGTGCTGCATAAAAATGATAGGGGACTCATTGCCTTGAAAATAAAGCGTATATACCGTGCACGGCATGGTTTTGCGCAGAAGGTATATGCTAAAAAACGCATGAGCATATGAATTCCATATATATAATATATTCCTGCACAAAAGTATGCCGCGTGAAGTATAAAAGCAGATATAAGTAATGAAAAAATAACTTGTAATAGCTTTGTTGGATGCAAGAAAAGAATCTTCATTTTTTTGTCTTGTCAATAAAATGGTTAAATTCGCACTATTTACTTAATTGGATTGGATATAAACAAAGATTTTTTATCTACCTTTGTTTTTCAATATGGGAAGATTTTTGGCTTTAGATTATGGTACAAAGCGAACAGGTATAGCGGTTTCCGACGCCTTAAAGATTATAGCTAACGGCTTGACCACTGTTCCTACCCATACTCTGCTTGATTATCTGAAAACCTATTTGGGCAGGGAAGATGTAGAATGTATCATTGTAGGTTTGCCAAAACAAATGAATAATGAATATTCCGGGAATATGAAGCATATTCAGCCGTTTGTAAGGAAGTTGGAGTTTCTTTATCCCGGTATTCCCGTTGAAATGTACGATGAACGCTTTACATCGGTTATGGCGCAAAAAACGATTATTGATGCGGGGCTGAAAAAAAAAGACAGACGGAATAAAGCCCTTGTAGATGAGATCAGCGCCGTTATCATCCTGCAAAGCTATATGGAGAGCCTGCGATTACAAAACAAATGAACAATATATAATATGATACTACCCATATATCTGTATGGACATCCGGCGTTAAGAAAAAAGGCCGGAGAGATAACTCCCGATTATCCTGATTTAAAAGAACTCGTCGAAAACATGTTCGCGACCATGTACAATGCGGACGGCATCGGGCTAGCCGCACCTCAAATAGGACTGGACATACGTCTCTTTGTTGTGGATCTGGAACCTCTGGCAGAAGACAATCCGCTGTATTCCGGATTCAAGAAGGTCTTTATCAATCCTGTTATAGCGGAAGAGACAGGCGAAACAGTGAAAATGGAAGAAGGTTGTCTCAGCTTGCCGGGCATTAATGAAAATATAGACCGGAAAGAAAAGATCCGCGTACAGTATTTCGATGAGAATTTTATTTTCCATGACGAGACATACGACGCCTTTTTTGCGCGTTGCATTCAGCATGAATACGACCATATAGAAGGCATACTCTTTGTAGACAGGATATCGGGCATACGTAAACAATTGATAAAAGGCAAATTGAACAATTTAATAAAAGGCAGGGTAAACTGTCGTTATAAAGTAAGAGCTTCGGACGGTAAAAATTGAGAACCCGAATATATATTATTTATGACAAACGTGACAAAAGTACATTTAATGCTGTTTTGCATTATTTCCGGTTTCAGTTCATGCGTGACTAACAAACAAACAGACTTACTGCAAAATATAAAGCTAAATTATCCTCGGTTAATGGTCAAGCCGGAAGAATACAAAGTCATACCCGGAGACCAGTTAAGCATTGCCGTATATGCCTGGGATCACGAAACTGCCGGCATGTTTGCGGGCTACAGTCCGCAATCCGCTTACAGGGGTATGAACGAATCTACCGGCGTAAGCGTAGGCTCGGAGATAAGAAGCCTCGAAAACACATGGAACATAAGGCCTACTACCGTTTATGCGGACGGAACCATCAATTTTCCGTATATCGGGAAAATATACGTACAAGACCTTAGCCTTCTGCAAATCAAAACAGCTATCAGCCAGAAGTTAAACGCATTCTCGGAAGGAACCGTGGCGGACGTCACGCTTGCAAACAGGTATTTCAGCATACTGGGAGAAGCCGGGGCAGACCGGATCACAATGACCGGCACATCCATGACCATTTATCAGGCGCTGGCTATAGCCGGCAATATCGGGTCTTATGGCGACAGGTCGAAAGTTACTGTTATCAGACAGAATGCAAGCGGCTCCCTCACCAAAACATTTGATTTGAGAAGCAAAGATATTATAGATACGGAATTTTATTATATACAACCCAACGATGTTATATATGTTCCCCAGACCAAGGGTAAGTTCCTCGGGGCAACCACCTCGTTTACGGGAGTTTTCAGCATGCTGACGGCATTAGCCGGAGTTGTAATATTAATACTCAGAATTTTTTAATTGAAACAGGCTTGCAAAAGTAGCGCCAAAGAACATGAAACAACGTTCGGCGGAGCCAATATGTTAGAGTTCCTTATGACCGTTAAAAAATAAATTATCACACATGAAACGAGCATGTAAAAGTAGCGCCAAAGAGCATGATTGGGTTGCGAGTTCCTTATGACCGTTAAAAAATAAATTATTACACATGAAACGAGCATGTAAAAGTTGTGCCAAAGAGCATGATTGAGTTGCGAGTTCCATGTGACCATTAAAAAAAATTATATCACACATGAAATATCCGATATATTTTCTGTTATTCTGCGTATCCGTTTCCGGTATTTTCTCTTCCTGTATATCAAGCGAAGAAATAAACTACCTGCAAGCTATTGACAAACAATATCCTTTGCAGGAATTCAAGGAATACAAACTGGATGTCGGAGATATGATTTCATGCGCCATTTCATCCAGCGACCAGGAACTGGTAAACACGTTCAATACCGTAATAACCAATAACCAGAATGTGTTGAAAACATATACGATCTACGAAGACAGTACCGTGGTACTCCCGTTTTTCGGTACAGCCAAAATTGCCGGACATACCGTACAGGAAGCTGAAATCGTCATACAAAACCTGATGCAGCAGTCTGTAAAGGATGTACAGGTAAAAGTGTCCATGGCCAATAACTTCTTTTATATTTACGCCAATGACAAGAGAGGTTCATATCAGGTATATAAAGACAATATGACCATTTATCAGGCGTTGGCCATATCGCAGCAGACAACCGGCCTGATGGACCTGACCAGAGTAAGCATAGTCAGAAAAGGAGAAAATGGAACCACACAGGTAAAAACCTTCGACCTGAGAAGTCAGGATGTGATTCAATCCGAATATTATTACATCAGGCCGAATGACCTGATTTATTTTCCAACAAACAAAAACTCGTTTTTTAACATCAATTCGATGAGTTCGTTCATTACGGCAATATCCATACCATTGCAGTTTTTGCTATATTCCATTGTATACAGAGGCTTTTAATTAAAGCCTCGAAATATGATCGCTGAAAATCAACAGGCAATATACATTCGGCATGTAAATCGAAAACAGAATCACAGGCGCAAGCGTTATAGAAACAGACAGTCATCATGGATAGTAACAATAGAAGAGTTATGGAACCCGATCCCTATTTCGAAGAAGTAAAAACAAAAAGCAATATTTCATTCGATTTTGTTCTTTGGTTTTACAGGATATTGAAGTACTGGTATCTATTTGTCATATCGGCCGTCCTGTTCCTTGGTTGTGCGTATATAAAAAATAAATCGTGGAGGCCGGTATTTTATGTTCAGGCCTTGATGATCCTGGAAGACAGGAACTCGGCCAGTATCGTTGCCGGAGCCGTTCCGACGGGGACTTTGTTGCGAAACACGGAAAACCAGCAAATTGTATTAAAGTCGTATGGACTGACCGAACGCGCCGTAAAAAGCCTTCCGGCCAAAATGCGGATCGAGTATTATATACAGACCCGGTTCAAATATATCAGTTTGTATACGGACACTCCTGTCGAAATAGAAATGATCGATATCAAGCCCGAGGCATATGCCTGTTCTTACGACGTCATCTACATAGATCAGGAAAAATGCGAGATCAGCTACAAGGAAAATCCCGAATCGAAAACAAGGATCTCGCTAATAGCGCCTTTCGATCAGGAAATTGATTATAAACTGTTTAAAATAAAACTGCATAAGACCGTTGATTTCAACAATGATATTCAGGGAGCTTTCAAGCCTGACATTCAGTCATTCAGCTTCAGGTTTCTATCCGAAGATCAATTGATAGGAATGTATAGCGAACGGATAAGTTCCGACTTGCAAAACAACTCTTCCGTCCTGTCGATCTCAATGTCGGGCACAAACCCGGCCAAAGATATAGATTATCTGAATGTGTTGCTCAAGGAATTTGAGAATTATAACCTTGCATTAAAAAACGAACAGGCGGAACTTACTATCGAATTCCTTGACCACCAATTGAAATTAATCAACGACTCCCTGGATATCTCGCGTATCAAACTTGAAAAATTCCAGAGAGAAACAGGAGTATATGATATTTCGTCCCAATCGTTAAGAATAGCTCTCGATAGCGCCGACAGAGAGAAAGACGCTCTCGCCCTGAAAGAAAAGTCCATACTGCTCTTGACCGAGAAAATGAAAGAGAAAATACTTGGAACCGACGATTTGATGGACCCGTCCAGTATGAATATCCGGAATACCGAGCTAAGCGAATTTGTGAAGGCTTACAACGGCCTGTTACAAAAAGCCAGAAATTTGGGAGTGAAAAACCCGCTCTATAACAGGACGATCGACGAACTGAATGACCTTAGAATAAAGATTCTACAGGAAATACAAGTTTCACAGATCAACCTCCAAAATCAGAAAGACGCCTTGGTGAGGAAATATGAAGTACTCCAGTTGAAGATAGACAACCTTCCGCCTCAGGAGCGGGATCTGATAAAATTCCAACGGGAATTCCGCGTAAATGAGATGTATCACCAGTACCTTACTCAAAGACAATACGAAGCGAAGATACAAAAAGCGTCGAATACGCCCGACAACTTCATCTGGGAATTTCCGCGCCAGATGGGCGGAGCCATCAATAGAGGCGAAACAAGCAAAAACTACGCCTATTATTTCATTATAGGCCTGATATTTCCATTGTGTTTCGTGGTACTGAAAGAAGAGATCCTGAACTTCTCGATAACGACCAAAGAAGAGTGTGAAAAGATATCGGGATTTCCGGTTATAGGCACGGTAGAGAATATTTCCAGGAAACTCGGCGCCGGCATTGTTCTGGTAAAGAACTATCCCAGGTCGAGTTTTGCCGAATCGTTCCGCAATATGCGCGTCCGCATAGAATATATGGCGCAACGCGAAAACAAAATTACGATTCTTGTCACCTCCACCGAGCCTGCCGACGGTAAAACATTCATAGCAACCAATATTGCTTCGGTATATCAGCTAACGGGCAAGAAGGTGATCATTGTCGACTTGGACTTGCGGCGACCGTCCGTAGCCAAAACGCTGAAAATTAACTCTCAAAAAGGGATTTCAAATTATCTGATAGGTCAGGTGACCTTGGACGAGATAATTTATTCCCACCCTGACTATGGTTTTGATATTATTGCCGCGGGAACATTGCCTCCGAATCCGAGTGAACTGATAAAAACAACCAAAACAAAACAGGTATTGGAGCATCTTAAAGAGATGTACGATTATGTCATTATCGACTGTAGCCCTGTGGGATTGGTCTCGGACGCATACATACTGTCCGAAACGGCAGATACGACGCTGTTTGTGGTTCGCCGGGCCAAAACGAATAAATCGTTCTTCAGAAGCGTTATCACTCAATTGAAATACGACGGAGTGGAAGATGTAGCTCTTGTATTCAACGATGTGAAAGGACGCGAAGGTTATTACGGAACATCCCGTTACTACGGAGACAGGACATATTACCTCAAAAAGAACTCCTATTATCACGACGACTATTTCGAAAACTAAAAAATATATTAAAAAGAGAGACTCCGGAGGCCGCTTCCGTCTTTTGTCAACGTATTATTCATACATTTGCTACTCAATGATTAATACGATCTGCCGTGAAAAGATTTTTGTTTTCAATACCGGTCTTGATAAACAGTTTATTCGCTGTTTCCCAGATTAACACGGACCGCGTAATCGTAATAGGGCGCAATTCTCTCTATTTCGAAGATTATGTTTTGGCTATACAATACTTCAATCAGGCTATAAGAGCAAAACCCTATCTTGCCGAACCTTATTTTTACCGCGCCATCGCGAAATATTACCTCGACGACTATAAAGGAACGGAAGACGATTGCACCTTGGCTTTGGAAAGAAATCCTTTCATGTCGAAGGCTTACCAGCTACGCGCCGACGCCCGTCAAAACAGGAATAATTATGACGGCGCGCTCGAAGACTATAAAGTTTCGCTGGAGGTCTATCCGAACGATAAGTTCGTCCTGATCAACATGGGTATTGTCAATATTCGGAAAAAGGATTATGAAGAAGCCGAAAAATACCTGAATACCCTGCTGAAAACATATCCGGCTTACACGCAAGGCTTCCTCACCAGAGGCGCGTTATATCAGGAAAAAGGCGATACGGTACAGGCTTTTGACAATTATAACCAGGCTATAAAACTTGACAGGTATTTGCCTCAATCCTACTCTATGCGGGGACTGCTGTATTATTACCAAAAAGACTACGACAAAGCGCTGGCGGACCTTGATGAAGCCATACGGATAGACCCGCTCCAATCCGGCAACTATATCAACCGGGGACTTGTACGGTATTCAAAAAACGATCTGCGTGGAGCAATGGCCGATTACGACAAAGTTATAGGCCTCGATCCGAATAACATAATCGCCCGGTTCAACAGGGGGCTGTTGAGGTCGCAGGTTGGAGATGACAACCGCGCCATTGACGATTTCGACGTTGTATTGAAATTTGAGCCGAACAACTACATCGCATACTTCAACAGGGCGCTGATAAAAAACAATATTGGAGATTACGCCGGAGCTTTGGAAGACCTGAACGCCGTACTGGCCGAATATCCCGAATTCTACCACGGGTTCTACACCCGTGCCGAAATAAAACGGCGTCAAAATGACCTGAAGGGCGCGGAACGCGACTTTAATTATGCCCGCAATGAAGAGAGCCGTAAAAATAAAGAGATACTTGCCGGACAAACCGAAGAAAAACCGGACAAGGACAAGACAAGGGAAAAATCGGACAAGGATATGGACAAATTCAACTTGCTTGTTGTGGCTGACAAGACAGAGGAAGAAAAGAGCAAATATAACAATGAAACCAGAGGCCGTATTCAAAACAAACAAGTCAAACTGGATCTGGAGCCTCAATTTGTGGTTTCATATTATGAAAAACCGAACGATATCCGTCGCTTCGTTTATTATAGCCGGTTGATTGACAATATGAATAAACGGTCGGCGCTGTCGCGAAAACTGAGAATTACAAACAGCGAAGCCTCATTGAATGAATTTCAGATACGGGAACACTTCAAATCGATAGACGACCTGTCGGAACGGATTGCCGACCAGCCTGCAAATGCAGGCCTGTATTTTGCCAGAGCGATGGATTATATGCTGGTTCAGGATTTCACCAATTCCATAGAAGATTTCAACAGGGCGATCAGTCTGGATCCTGAATTTACGCTGGCGTATTTCAATTTGGCTGTCGTCTATACAAAACAGCTCAATTTGAGGGAAAATATTCCCGAATACGAAAAGAAATCCGAACAAACCGATCTGGCGGCATTAGGCGGAGTGAAAAAAGACAATCTGCTGTCTTCGGCTGTGACCATTATCGATCCGGGCAAAATGGAATATGATCTGATAATCAAGAATTACAACAAGGTGATAGAGCTTAATCCCGAATTTATCTATGCCTATTACAACAGGGCGGGGATCCGCTATAAACAAAACGATTTCCGCGCCGCCATTCTGGATTACAACGAAGCCCTCAGGCGTGATCCGGAGTTTGCCGAAGGATATTACAACAGGGGATTGGGCCGCTTCAGGGTCAAGGATAAGGAACGGGCGCTCGACGATATGCGTAAGGCAGGGGAAATGGGCGTTGTGGAGGCATACAGCATAATCAAACGCATGACCGAATAAGCGAAAAAAATGTTGTGTTTTTAATGAATTTCGGAGATGTTTGAAAAATAATTTAACAAGGCTTTGACTTGTAACAAATAAATGCTACTTTTGTTACATAAACAAGCATGGATCAGTATGCAAAGCATTGAGAAAAAAATAGAACAATACATATTAAGAAGAAAACGAGGGAAGATATACTTCACGAATGACTTCCAGGATCTCGGGAGTGATGGGGCTGTCCGTATCGCTTTGATGCGCTTGATAAATAATAAGATTTTGCTACGATTAGCTCGTGGTATTTTCTACTATCCGATAATTGATAAAGAGTTAGGAATAAATCTTTTGCCTTCTATCGAGGATGTAGCGGAAGCATTAGCAAAGAGGAATAAAGCCCGGATTATTCCGACCGGTGATTACGCAAAAAATAAACTGGGGCTATCTACTCAAGTGCCTGCAAATGTGGTTTTTCTGACCGATACAACACCTCGAAAAGTAAAAATAGGAAAGAGTAAAATCACATTCAAAAAGGCATCTTCTAAAAATTTCGCCTACAAAAGTTACATCACTATGTTAGTAGCGTTTGCTTTGTCCGAAATAGGGAAAGACCTTGTAACAGCTGAAGATATTGCTATAATAACTCCCGCCTTGCTGAAAGAAGATAAGAGTAAAATAGTGAAAGATTTACCACTTATGCCGGCATGGGAGCGCAATATAGTAAAAAATATAATCAATGGAAGCAATAAAGAATTGGCTTGAATTGCCAGAGGAGCAGCGAAAAAGATATATTGGAACGATTGGTATTGAAAACGGAATATCATCTGAAACGGTTGAGAAAGATTGGTGGGTAACTCTTGTATTAAGGGCATTATTCACTTCTTCTTTTGCCGAACATATCTCATTTAAGGGTGGAACATCTCTAAGTAAGTGCTGGAACTTGATTGAACGAATATCCGAAGATGTTGATATTGCGATTAATAGAGAATTTTTAGGATTTGACGGCGAATTATCGAAAACACAAATTAGCGATAAACTTCGGAGAGCTTCCTGTTCTTTTGTCAGGGAAACAATGCAATCGGAATTAGGGAAACGGATAGTAGAATTAGGAGTTCAATCATCCCTATTCGATGTCAAAGTAGATATCACACCGATAATCACCACTGACCCTGAAAAAATAGAAGTGCATTACCATTCTCTACTACCACCCTCGAATTATGTTCTAAATAAAGTGATTGTTGAAGTTAGTGGTAGGTCTATGAGTGAACCACTTGAAGAAATCACAATAAATTCTATCATCTCGCAATCACTTCCTAATGCGAAATTTGCAGATAAATTATTTCCAATTAAAGCGGTATCACCCAAACGAACATTTCTTGAAAAAGCATTTTTACTCCACGAAGAATTTGCAAAAGAGATAAAGAATATTAGGATAGACCGGATGTCCCGACATATCTATGATTTAGAAAAATTGATGGATACAACTATTGCACAAGAAGCATTGTCAAACAAGGAACTATACCAAGCCATCATAGAACATCGCTGTAAATTCATTGGGATTAAAGGATTTGATTACGATACACTTATGCCTCAAACCATTTCTTTTGTCCCGCCAAACAAAATTCTTTCCTATTGGAAAGATGATTATGGCAGAATGCAATCCACAATGATTTACGGAGAATCTTTGACATTTGATAAACTAATTGAGCGAATCAAGGAACTGAATGAACGGTTCAGAAAAATAGAAATAACCGGTGGTGATTCAAAACGGATAGTGTCTGCCTTTTATTGACATAAAAGTGTAAAATGTTGACTATTAGCAATATAACATTATTTTTTAAAATTTTGTATGCTCTTGATTATTAGAAATTTGCAAAATAACACAATAAGACCTGTACACTATCCCTTTTTTAGAGCGATTTACCTGGTGCGAAACATCAGTAAGGAACGATTGTGTAAATTATCCGCCTAAAGGCGGGGGATTTCACCCATCCCGGAATTATAAATTAAAATAGCCGGACAACTGCATCTGTGGCAAAAAAATGATTATTTTTGTAAATTCTAAAAAGCGGCTTGTTTGTAGAAGCGGCATAATTAAAATAGAAACCAAAATGATTAAAATTACATTTCCGGATGGTTCTGTACGTGAATTTGCAAAAGGAACCACATCGTTGCAGATAGCAGAAAGCATCAGTTCGCGCCTGGCGCAGGAAGTCCTTGCCGCCAAAGTAAACGGACAAGTTTGGGATTTGACTCGTCCAATCGACGAAGACGCAACAATCGAGCTGCTGAAATGGGAAAACGAGGATGGCAAGCATGCTTACTGGCACAGCTCCGCCCATCTCATGGCTGAAGCCGTGCAGATATTGTATCCGCAAGCAAAGTTCGGTATCGGACCTGCTATCGAAAACGGATTTTATTACGATATAGACTTTGGCGATACTCCTGTAAAAGACGCCGACTTTCCCAAGATAGAAACGAAAATGATGGAGCTTGTCGCCAACAGGGAAGAAATCAAACGCCAAAGTATCTCTAAAGCGGACGCTCTAAAAATGTTTGAGGCCCGCTTCGAGAATTATAAAGTGGAACTTATCCGCGACCTGGAGGACGGCGCCATCACAACATATACGCAAGGCGTGTTTACCGACCTTTGTCGCGGGCCGCACTTGCCTGACACATCCTATATCAAGGCTGTGAAAATCCTTGGCGCCGCGGGCGCATACTGGCGCGGCGACGAAAATCGCAAACAGCTTACCCGTCTGTATGGAATCGCTTTTCCTAAAAAGAAAATGCTGGACGAATATCTGCTAATGCTTGAAGAAGCCAGGAAACGCGATCATCGCAAGATAGGAAAAGAGCTGGAATTGTTTGCATTCTCCGAAACCGTCGGAAAAGGGCTTCCGTTGTGGCTTCCCCGTGGAACTCAATTACGTTTGAAGCTCGAAGATTTCTTGAAGAAAATTCAAAAGAAATTTGATTATCAGCAGGTAATGACTCCGCATATAGGCAGCAAGATATTGTATGTGACTTCGGGGCATTACGAAAAATACGGCAAAGATTCTTTCCAGCCTATCCATACGCCGGAAGAAGATGAAGAATTCCTTTTGAAACCGATGAACTGTCCTCACCACTGCGAGATTTACAAGGTAGTCCCGCGCTCGTACAAAGACCTGCCTTTGCGCCTGGCCGAGTTCGGAACCGTATACCGCTATGAACAAAGCGGGGAACTTCACGGGTTGACAAGGGTACGGGGATTTACTCAAGACGACGCGCATATTTTCTGTACTCCGGAACAGTTGAAAAAAGAATTCCTGAAAGTGATGGATATTGTTTTCATTATCTTCAAGGCTCTTGACTTTGAAAACTTTGAAGCCCAGATATCGTTGCGCGATCCCGATAACCGCAAAAAGTATATCGGTAGCGACGAAAACTGGGAAAAAGCGGAGCGCGCCATCATGGAAGCTTGCAGGGAAAAAGGTTTAGCGGCGAAAATAGAGCTTGGAGAAGCCGCTTTCTATGGTCCCAAACTTGACTTCATGGTGAAAGACGCCCTTGGCCGTCGGTGGCAACTCGGCACTATACAGGTAGATTATAACCTGCCTGAATGTTTCGGACTCGAATATACCGGAGCAGATAACCAAAAACATCGCCCGATAATGATCCACCGTGCGCCATTCGGTTCCATGGAACGCTTTATCGCAGTACTTATCGAGCATACCGCAGGTAAATTTCCACTGTGGTTAACGCCTGACCAGGCAGTGATATTGCCGATCAGCGAGAAGTTTAACGATTACGCCCACCGTGTGGCAAACTACCTCAAACAACAAAACATAAGCGTGCAGGTAGACGATCGAAATGAGAAAATAGGACGTAAAATTCGCGATAACGAGTTGAAAAAGATCCCTTATTTGCTCATTGTAGGCGAAAAAGAAACAGAAACGGAAGAAGTTTCGGTAAGAAAACAGGGCGAAGGTGATAAAGGTTCGATGAAATTTACTAACTTTGCCACCCAATTGAATGATGAAGTAGAGAAAATGATGAATGCATGGGAACATCAATCCTAAGTATTCGTTGTTTACATTTCCGAAAATCAAATATTTAAATAAAAAAAAGGAATTCTAACAGTTTTTGAATGAGAAACAACAGATTTAATAATCGCAGAGAAGAGTTACATAAAATCAATGGAAATATTCGGGCTCGGGAAGTCCGTTTGGTCGGCGACAATGTAGAACAGGGTGTATACGCCATAAACGAAGCCTTACGACTAGCAGACAATCTGGAACTTGATTTAGTTGAAATTTCTCCAACCGCCGATCCTCCTGTCTGTAGAATCACCGATTATCAAAAGTTCCTTTATCAGCAAAAGAAGAAACAAAAAGAAGCTAAAGCAAAATCAGTGAAAGTGGTGGTAAAAGAGATCCGCTTTGGCCCGCAGACCGACGATCACGATTTTAATTTCAAGTTGAAACATGCAAAAAGCTTTCTCGAGGAAGGTGCAAAAGTAAAAGCCTATGTATTTTTCAAAGGACGTTCCATCCTCTTTAAGGAACAGGGAGAAGTATTATTGCTTCGCTTTGCCACGGAGCTTGAAGATTACGGAAAAGTAGATCAGTTGCCTGCGCTTGAAGGCAAAAAGATGATCATGATGCTTTCGCCTAAAAAACAGCCTGCAAAAGTATCTGTCCCGGCCAGGCCGAAAGAAGGGGAGAAAAAGGTTCTCGAGAAAAAAGTAGAAAATGCGGAGCCGGAAAACGAACAGGAATAAACGGGCGCTATACGCTGATGTATTCGTACTTTAAATAATTAAATTAATAGACCAAGATGCCAAAAATGAAGACTAATTCCGGTGCAAAAAAAAGGTTCGCCCTTACCGGATCAGGAAAAATCAAAAGAAAACATGCTTTCAAAAGTCACATCCTGACCAAGAAAACGAAAAAACAAAAGAGGAATCTTACTCACGCTACGCTTGTACACAAATCGGACGAGAAAGCCGTGAAAAAATTATTGGCTCTTAAATGATCAATTTCGTTTTCACAAAAGCAAGTTAACAGATTTATTAACCGGATGTATGCGCCAAAGAGTTCCGATACGAGAGAACCGCTAACATTCAAAACATTGTAAATTATGCCAAGATCAGTCAATCATGTTGCTTCACGCAACCGCAGAAAGAAAGTATTAAAATTAACAAGAGGTTACTACGGAGCCAGAAAAAATGTTTGGACAGTAGCCAAAAATACATGGGAAAAAGGTCTTACCTATGCATTTCGCGACCGTCGCACCAAAAAACGCAACTTCCGTGCATTGTGGATACAGCGTATCAATGCCGCCGCACGCCTGGAAGGACTCTCTTACTCTCGCTTGATGGGCGCTCTTCATAAAAACGGAGTGGAGATCAACCGTAAAGTTCTTGCCGATCTGGCAATGAATCATCCCGAAGCTTTCAAAGCCATTGTGGATAAAGTGAAATAGATCAGACTTTAGCATATCGAAGACCGGGCGAATATTGTCCGGTCTTTTTTATTTTGACGGAAAAGCGCAAAATAGTCCTCCCCGGGCCAGGGTATGCAAAATATCCATCGAAAATACTTTTGTTTTCAATTTTATATTCCTTGTTTTTATACCGTGTCCGGCATGGTTTTGTGCATGGATGGTATGGTAAAAAACGCATGGGCATATGAATTCCATATATATATAATTTATGCACAAAAGTATGCCGCGTGAAGTATAGTTGTCAGGTTTTGACCTGTCTGCATGTTCATTGCTACATCGGGTCTACGTCGAAGTGCAGCAGGATGGATTTGAACTCCGCATTGGCGAATACGGACGATTGATGTAAATAAATTGTTTCCCTTACTTTCCGTATGGATGCGCTGTTTTCTATTTTCAGTAGTATATTGCGGATGTAGAGAGACTGGATGCGCGATACAGGCGGTTTACCCGGGCCTAGTATCCGTTCCCCGAAAGATTGTCTCAATGCTTGTGCAAATTGCACGGCGGCATTCTCTGTGAGCCTTTCGTCCCGTCCCCTTACAACAATCGATATCAGCCTGAAAAAGGGCGGATAGCGGAACTGTTTTCTTTCTTCGACCTGCACCCGATAAAACGATTCGTAGTCATTTTGCTTCACGCAGTTGATAATCGGGTGGGAGGGATGAGCCGTTTGCAGCATTACAAGGCCTTGCCTGTTCTTGCGTCCGGCGCGTCCGCTGACCTGAGTCATCAGTTGGAACGCTTTTTCGTAAGCGCGAAAGTCAGGGTGATTCAGCAGATTGTCGGCATTTAATATTCCCACAATGGATACATTGCCGAAATCAAGGCCTTTCGATACCATTTGGGTGCCAATCAGGATATTGGTTCTGTTGTCTTCAAATCCCGAAATGATCTGTTCGTAGGATCTTTTACCCCGTGTCGTATCCCAATCCATCCGGGCGACGGACGTTTCAGGAAAAAGGGCGTTTACCTCCTCCTCGACGCGCTCCGTGCCATAGCCTAGAAATTCGAGCGTAGGAGTCCCGCATTCCTTGCATACATCGGGTACACGGTATACAGCCCCGCAATAGTGGCAGACAAGCATACGTTGTCCCTTGTGATAAGTGAGGCTTACGTCGCAATGCGAACAATGCGGCGTCCACGAGCAGTTCTTGCATCCGAGCGCCGAAGCAAAGCCGCGCCTGTTTTGGAACAGGATGATTTGTTCTTTCTTCGACAGCGCTTCTTTTACGCTGTCTATCAGGGGAGGAGAGAGCACAGACTTCATCTGTTTTTTCCGTCTCAGTTCCTTCGTATCCACAACGACTATTTGCGGCGGGGCAATGTCTTCATATCTTTTGGCGAGTCTTGCCAGGCCGTATTTTCCCGAAAGGGCATTGTAGTATGTTTCGATGGACGGGGTGGCCGTGCCCAGCAATACTTTGGCATTATAGATAGTGGCCAGTACAATGGCGGCATTGCGGGCATGATAGCGCGGAGCGGGGTCTTGTTGCTTGTACGAGCTTTCATGTTCTTCGTCTACGATAATGAGGCCGAGATTACCGAACGGCAGGAAGATCGCAGAACGGGCGCCGAGTACGACCTGCGTCTCGCCGTCTTTCAGCAGGCGCGTCCATGTTTCGGCGCGTTCATTGTCATTGAACCGGGAATGATAGACAGCCAGCTTGTTGCCGAAGACGGCTTTCAAACGATTGGTTATCTGTGTTGTCAGCGCTATTTCGGGCAGGAGGTACAAGGCTTGCTCGCCTTTGTCGATGGCGTCCTTGATAAGCCGGATGTATATTTCGGTTTTACCGCTGGAAGTTATTCCGTATAATAACGTGGTATCGAGTTTCTTGAATGAATCTGTTATTTCCTCATAGGCCTTTTGCTGACAGGGATTGAGTTTGCAGGCGGATTCCATATTGGTTTCGCCGTAATCGAAGCGGCTGGTTTCGATGTCGTATACTTTGAGGATATTCTTCTTTGCCAGTTCGGAAAGCGTGGCAGATGAAGCGCCCGCTTCTTCGAGCAGTTGTTTCTTTGTTACAATCCGGCCGCTTTCTTTCAGCTGTAGAAACATGGCCAGCAGTTGTTGCTGTTTTTTAGCCTTGTCTAACCCGTCGAGTATGTCATTCAATTCTTTATCCGTATATGAGGCTGAAAGTCTTACTGCCGGCAGGGTTTTGGCTGAATAGGCGTTTTTGATATTTTCGTTTATGTATGCGGCGCCTTTGTCTACCAGTGATTTAACGGCAGGGATAGCATTTGTTAAGCCCGCCTGTTTCTCTATCACGGCAATTGTTGACGCTTTGTCCGGCGATAGCAGGTAAAAGATTTTTTGCTCGTTGGGGGTCAAGGGTTCTGCCGCTTCGAATCCGGGATTTAGAAAGACATGCGTTTCGCTTTCCAGTTTCAGGGCTGACGGTAAGGCGGCGCGGTACACATCGCCCAACGAACACATGTAGTAGAATGAAACCCACTCCCAGAATTTTAGCTGCAGAGGGTTTACTATAGGGTAGTCCTCCAATGTGGAGGTTATATCCTTGATTGGGATTTGTTTGTCGTCCGACTCGTATATGCGGAAAACTACCGCCGTATAGAATTTTTTTTTCCCGAACTGCACTATTACCCTGCCGCCTGTCTTGACCGAAGCGGCTATGCCGGGTGGAATCGAGTAAGTATAAAGCCCTTGCAAAGGCAGCGGCAGTATTACGTCGGTATAGAGCATTCCGTATTTCAGAAGTAATAATTAATAGCCACGGTCCATGTCTGGTTCTTTTTGTTTTGGAATACATCGGCGTCCATGTATTCGTCGCCATAATTCTTCGTCAGGTCGCCGCGGAAATAAACGCCGATATCGAAACGGTTTGATACGTTGACCCCGGCTCCGGCTCCCAATCCGAATATGAAGTCTTTGGCCTTGTATTCATCGATAACGTCTTTAATTTTTATATTGCCTCCGTCGAGTTTTACGTTGCCGTATACGCCGCCTGTAAGGAAAACGCCGAATACGGGAACAATGCCGATTTTTTGTTTGATGTTGACGGGGATACTTATATAACTGTAGTCGGAAATTGAAGCGTCGTTTTGTTTGTCTTCTGCTTTATAATCTTTATGTCCGTATAAAACAGAGATATTCATGCCAAAACCTGAAGCCGGTACGGTAAATTCCGCAAAAGGGCCTATCTGATACCCTAGCCCGTTGCCGACATTAAGTATGTCGTTGCTTGCAACGTCGATTCCTCCTCTTACTCCAAATCCGGGTTGGGCTGAAGATATGCTTGCATTTGCCGCAAGTAATATCAACAGCAAACTTATTGATGAAAAACAGTTTACTTTCATAGTCTTTTTTTTATAATAATTATCTATAATTATAACAAACAGAAATATCCGTCGTTTTATTGTATTGCAAATATAGAAAAAAGAAAAGGATATTTGTCTTCCCCCGTCTTCGAATATGGCGAATGATGGATTACTAATCCGAATTCGGAATAATAAACCCCGAATCCCATGGATGTTTCAGTTTCCTTAACCTCCTTAACTTCCTTAAATTCCTTAAATTCCTCAAACTCCTTCCTTCCTTACATTGCCTCGTAGAGGAGATCAGCCAGGTTTGGATGACGTTGCAGGCATAAAAACACCCTCTTTGTTCGGTTTTGTATCCTAATTCCGCAAATTGGATATAGAAAGGCGGAAATACGCAACACCCTGTCCAATTTGATATAGTATCTTTGTGTCTTCAAGGTAGTCTATATAGCTAAAAATATCAGTACCTGTTCTAGAATTAAATTATCAAGAGATGAAAACAAGAATCAAATATCCGGTCTTGGCCTTCGGGATTGTCCTGCCTGTATTCCGCCTCATATTTCCGATAATTGGATATAGAAAGGCGGAAATGCGCAACGCCCTGTCCAATTCGGTTCAGTATCTTTGTGTCTTTAAGATAAGCTCAATAAACTAGATATAACAGTACTTATTATTAATTAAATTAAAAAGAGATGAAAAGAAAGATTATGAATTCGGTTTTGGCCTTCGGGGCCATTGCCATGCTGTCGTTGTTCGGCAGTTGTTCCAACG
>JAISSD010000071.1 GCA_031273295.1 Prevotella sp. | reverse complement strand
TGAACCGGATAGGTGTTGAAATTAATAGCATTGTAACCGAAAGAAGTCGTTTCCTTTTTTCCTTGAGTGATGCTATTTTCGGTAAATTCATCAAACCCCAACAAGCCTTTTCCTTCGACATGAACTTTTAAGCCCTTATAAAAAAAGGTTTTCGTATCCGTAAAATTACCGGCGGTCACATTAACTTCACTAACAAGCGTTAATGGATAAATCGCTTTAAGTACCGGGTATGAATAAACATTATCTCCTTTGGAATAAACCGAGTCGTTCGTTATTGGTTTATAAACAATGGTATTTCCCCTGTTTAATCCATTGGTTATCGAATTTACCTGACGATCCGTTTCTTTTGTTTTGAATGAAATGCTGGAAAATCCGTCATGGTTTTTTCCTATTAAATCGCATTTTCCATCGCCATTCATATCAAAGTAAGGAATGTGTCTGTTCCCATAAATACCATTCAATACTCCACCATTGTATTCTTCCTTAGTAAAATCTTTTCCATTGAAATAATAAATACGAATGATACCCTCATATATTTCAAAAATATCACTTTTCCCATCGCCGTTATAATCACTGAAATGATAATCATCACTTTGGCTTAGCGTATTGGGATTGAAATAATCGAATCGGGTAAGTGTTATAGGAGAATTGATTTCCGTAAAAGAAATGCCTGTAGATAACATAACTTTCCATGTACCCATTATGTCATCACAAAAAAACAAATCGGTCTTTCCATCTCCATTTATATCCATACATTCAACCCTATCCGTATCTATACTGTTAATATTTGTCTCGAACGGTATTTCTACAAATTTATTTGAAATCGCATCATATTCCAGTATTTTTTTAGACGACGGGAAAAATATTTCAGCCTTTGCATCTCCATTCACATTCGAAATTCTGGAACATTTGCCACTATAAGTTACTGTGGTTGTAGATAGCAAACTATGCGCATTGCCCGCAATATTTATTCGATACAAATAGAGGTGGTTATCGGTAGAGTTAATCAGATGTTGATAAGCCAGAAGTTCAATGTTCCCGTCTCCGTCAAAATCTTGAAAATAGAAAGAAAATTCATCTTGGAAATGGAAAGATAAAGATGTAAAATTTTGCCTTACGAGCGTTCCTTCTACATTCAATAAAATATCAAAATAGCCGTCACCACGAATTTCAGCGATGTCTATAAATCCATCTTTATTGATATCAACAGGTATAAGTTGTAATGGAGCAAAAAGAGGACCTGGCTCAAACATAAAAGATTGCGACAAATCAAAACTCTGCCCCTTATTCGATAAATGCACATTCCAGCCCATGTAAACATACGCGCCCGAACGTAAACCGGTCGCCTGATCCATTATTGGATTTATCAAATCAGTATATCCATCATTATTAAAATCAACAAACAATAAAGACTCATCCATTGAGTGTTCGAGTGGAAAATCTTTTCTGCTTATTGAATCCAAATTGGAAGTATTCACACTCTGCCAGTCAATGATTGTAGAATTGTATTGTATTCCTTCTGAATTTTTCAATCCGAGGGCAGATAATTTTGTATAAAATCCGTCATAATCATAAATAAAAGAGTATTCATATTGTACCTGCGAATTTGTTTTGGTTTTTATCGTTTGAAGCGTTTTTGTTTGGCTGACCTTTTTTCCGGCCATATACATAATTTGAGAATCGGCTCGATTGGAATTATAAATAAATTCAATTTCATTTACAGGCGAGGTACCTGTTGAGGTATTGCCCGTATAAGAAATTTTGGACAGCCAGTATTCACCGTTTGCATTATCTTCCCCATAGCTGTATGTTATGTAGTTCCCATTTTGATCGGTTACTTTTGTCAACAGCCAAGTGAGTATGGAACTACTTCCTTGAGCTTCAATGTATGAATCGGAAGAAGCGCCGTATTGCATTTTCATCCCTTCTTTGGTAATGACTTCAAAGCATTTGAACCCATTAATTGTTTTATAGGTAACCTCACTGTAAACTTCTATCTCGGTTCGATATTTAGCTCCTTCTGTAAAATGAGTTCCTGAAACCAATATCAGCCGTTGTCCGTCAAGCGCCAAATTATCCGAATTGGTTAATTCGACGGTTGCAATTTTTCCATCGTGGTAGAAAGTACTTCCGGTTCGACTTATTGCTGATATTCCTCCGATACTCCAACCCCAACCGGCTATTCCGTTTCCACCTTGGCTATTATATACCAGTGATATTTGCGGTTGCATCTCATTAATACCCGAAGGTACTTCAATTGGAATGGTATAGGTTGCCGCTCCGCTCGGACTTACCGAAAATTGACCGGGTATAGCTCCCACTACGCCTCCCAGCGCCGGGTTGCTCGTTATGCTTCCGTCCGGTTTGGCGTAAGTATTGCCTGTCGGAGGAAATAACAAAGTCTGGTCTATTTTCCCAATAAATGTGCTTCCCGATGTGGCTTTATAGGAAAAACCGGGTTTCAGACTGATCTGCTCCCTGGCAATATAGGTTTTATTTCCGTTTTCAGCTGCGTTTAACTCCCATTTTTCCTTTGGTTCCTGTGCGTGCAAAAGGGAGATGCCACACAGGAAAGCGAAGATTATTGAAATATGTATTGTCTTCATAATCGTTTATTTCTTAATGATTTTCCATTCCGTTTGTGCTTCACCGGCAACGATTCGCAAAACATATATTCCCGGCGCCTGTCCTGTAATGTCTATTTCGGTAGAATAAGTAACGTCCTGTTTGAGAGTTACCAACTTGCCCGAAAGTTGATAAAGTGCAATAGAAGCGGTTACGTCCGGAGGCAGATTTTCTATTTCGATATGAAGCAAGCCTTGCGTCGGGTTCGGATAGACTTTAATCAGCAGTTCCGCAACTACTTCGGAATAAACGGTCGCTTCTTCCTCTTCCGCTTCGGAGGCTCTAAGCGAGGGAGCGATGACTATGGTGCGGCTGATCCGGTTGCCGGCAGCATCGTAGCCGTAGCTGACTTTATCCTGCGCATTGGCATCGCAGAAAAACAG
>JAISSD010000056.1 GCA_031273295.1 Prevotella sp. | reverse complement strand
GAAGTTAAGTCCGGTCGTGCCGATGGTACTGCGCAAGCGGGAGAGCAGGTTGCCGCCGTTTTTAGAAGAAAAGAGGCTGTCGTAAAAGGCGGCCTCTTTTTTGTGTTCTTTGTGATACGCTGCCGGGGTTGTTTTGTTGGAAAAAATTAGGTGGAAACGAGGCTTTTTACCATATACCATCCATGCACAAAACCATGCCGGACACGGTATGAAGAATTAAGAATTAAGAATTAAGAATGAAGAAGATACGCTTTGCGTTCTTTGTGTCCTTTGTGAAACACTTTGTGTCCTTTGTGTTAAATGAATTTAGCCGTTCTTTTTTCTTGCAGTGCGACAATTTGAATTGAATTGAATTGAAAATCGACGCAGTCAAAATCGGCGGAGTCAAACGTCTGTCTGACCGGTTAATTGCACCCTTTCGTTTCGCACCATTTTCCATTTTTAATTTAGCATCTCGGAGCCGTCAGACCGGGGCTGGAAGCCTTCCATATCCCGACCTGATATAACATGTTGGGTGAAATTCTGTGGCTAGCCGTAAGTCCCTGTCCTGCACCCGAAAGGACGGGGGGATTCCTCCTTTTGGTATCGGAATGACAGTACCTGTCTCGCATTACGGAATAAGATATAAAAATATAACAAAATTGTTATAACAAGTTTGATGTAATTAAAAATAAATTCTATCTTTGCGGCGTACAAATGATCTTTGAAATGAAAATATCAGAGTTTCTTGAAAAGGCTTCCGGTGCAGGTTGTTACTTTGTAAGTCATGGTAAAAAGCACGATGTCTGGTATAGCCCTGTTACTAAAAAGTATTTTAGAGTTTCGAGACATCAAAGCCAGGAACTGAAAGGTGGTACACTTCATGGTATGTCCAGGGATGCAGGGCTAAAATAGCCTTGCACATTTGTACGGAATTTGTACGGAATTTTAAAAATGTGTTGGCATGAAATTAAAAGCTATTGTTGAATTGTGGGATAACGGGACATACAGTATATATGTTACGAATACGAGGAAGCACAATATTAGTGCGCAGGGAAATTCGGTAGAAGAGGCAAAAGCCGGTTTGCAGGATGCAATTAACGATTATGCAGCCATTTATCAGGAAACAGGAAAGCCGGTTCCAAGGGAGATCAATAATCCCGAATTTGAATACAAATATGATTTGGCGTCTTTTTTCAACTGTTTTGATTGCTTGAATATGACCAATCTGGCAAAAAAGGCGGGTATTAACGCCTCCTTGTTACGTCAGTATAAAAATAAAATTACATTTGCATCCGAAAAGCAAACAAAGAAATTGCAGTATGCCATAAATTCACTCGGAAATGAATTGGCAGCCGTCAGGCTCTGATATACATTTGTACAACCGGAAAAGCCCGGAAGATAAAATTTCGGGCTTTTTCAGTGCAATTATATCTGTTCCATAAACGCATGTTATTGGCATAAAAACCGCCCGAATTACTTTACGCCGGATGGACATTATCCGAACCCGCCGGGTTATAAAGCGCCGTCCCCGCGGACTTTTAGGTCTGCGACAATTTGAATTGAATTTTTGTGCGTGATTCTCAAAGGCCCAACCATGCAAGCGATCCCTCTGCTTTTGGAGATCCCAATGCAAATTAAATTCGTTATTTTTTACCGGACAGCAATCATTGTTTTAACCTCATTTCCACCTAATTTTCTTGACAAGACAACCTCAGTAGAGCCAAAGTTACCCCAAACGCCAAACCTCATTACTTCATTGTTTTTCAACTCTTTTCCTGTCAATTGTTCGATGATAAAATTTAAGGAATTGTACAAAAATAAACGGGACATCTATTCGCATTCCGTCCCTGACGGGCAATGCAACGACCCTGTCCTGTCAGGGATAGAATGTTGATAGAAAACTTTATTTTTTAATGAGGTTGGGGGAGTGTATGATATTCCATTGCTCTACTGAGGTTGTTTTGTTTATTGGAATCAGGTAAAAATGAGGTTTTTTGCCATATACCATCCATGCACAAAACCATGCCGGACACGGTATAAATTCGTTATTTTTTTACCGGACAGCAATGATTTTTTTATTGGTATGCAAATGACCGTTCTGTTTTTAAGGGGCGACTAAATAACCAAAGCCCTTCAATATAAATGCCGGGCGACCCGGAAAGGGAATCCGAAAGGGAATTTTCGGAACAATACAAACATACATTTATTAAAAAGATGTATATTTGCCGGAGTTTTGTATTTATTGTACAAAAAAACAATGAACATTATGCTGACATCGCTTTTAGAGAAATTAGGACGGTATACGCTTCTCATGCAAAAGGTCTTTACCTTGCCCCAACGATGGAATGTGTTTTTTCGTCAACTTATTGACGAAACAAGTAAATTGGGGGTTAATTCTATCTGGATTGTGGTTATTATATCCTTCTTTATCGGAGCGGTAATAGTTGTACAGATAAAGTTGAATATAGACTCTCCTTTCATGCCCCGCTATACAGTGGGATATGTTTCCCGTGAAATTCTTATTTTGGAATTTTCGTCCACAATCATGTGTCTTATACTGGCAGGCAAAGTAGGCTCTAATATTGCGTCCGAAATAGGTACAATGCAGGTGACCGAACAGATTGACGCTCTCGAAATTATGGGCGTGAATGCCGCTAATTACATTATTTTGCCCAAAATAATAGCGCTTATGTTTTTTGTACCCGTACTTGTTGTTTTAAGTATGTTTTTTGGAGTAATAGGCGGATTTGTCGTCTGTATTTTTGGACAGATAATGCCCGCCGATACATTTCAGTACGGGTTGCAATCGTTTTTTAAACAGTTTTATGTTTGGTACGCATTGGTGAAAACTATTGTCTTTGCCTTCATCATAGCTTCTGTAGCTTCTTATTACGGTTATTTTGCCAGAGGAGGTTCGTTGGACGTCGGTAAAGCCAGTACGGATTCGGTAGTGATGAGCAGTATACTTATCCTTGTGGCGGACTTGTTACTCACACAATTAATGATGTCATGATAGAAGTAAAGAATCTGGATAAATCATTTGACGGCAGGGTAGTACTGAAAGATATAAATATTTTGTTCGAAGCCGGAAAAACGAATCTTATAATAGGCCGGAGCGGATCCGGAAAGACCGTTCTTCTCAAAAATCTGGTAGGCTTGGTGCGTCCTACCGGCGGACAGATCTTGTATGACGGACGGGATCTTACGAAAATGAAAAGCGCGGAAGTCAAAGCCTTGCGTCAGGAAGTGGGTATGATATTTCAAGGTTCGGCGCTGTTCGATTCCATGACTGTATTCGAGAATGTTAATTTTCCCTTGATGATGTTTTCCAGCATGTCGAGAGCCGAACAGGCAAAACGCACGCAGTTTTGTCTCGAAAGGGTGAATCTGGGAGATTCAGGCCATTTATATCCATCCGAAATAAGCGGGGGGATGATGAAGCGTTCGGCCATAGCGCGGGCCATAGCGCTCAATCCGAAGTATTTGTTTTGCGATGAACCCAATTCAGGCCTTGACCCTCAGACTTCGCTGGTTATTGACGACCTGATACACGATATCACAAAGGAGTATAATATGACGACAGTCATTAACACCCACGATATGAACTCTGTGATGGGGATCGGGGAACGCATCGACTATATAAAAGAAGGAAAAGTAGAATGGCAGGGTACAAGCGCCGACGTCATGTCTTCCACAAACGAGGATTTTAACGACTTCGTTTTCGCTTCCGACTTGTTCAAAAAAGTTAAAGCCGCAGAAAACGAAGGAATAAAACTAACATAAATATCGACAAGAAAATTTTTAAATTTTATTTATGAAACAGACAAGCAGAACTTGCGCCAAAGAGCATGAAACAAGCTTCGGCGTAGCCAATATGTTAGAGTTCCTTGCGGTCATTAAAAAACAAATTATATACGCATGAAAATAATATCATATAACGTAAACGGCATACGTGCCGCCGTAAACAAGGGATTATACGAATGGCTCGAAAAAGAATCGCCGGATATTCTTTGTTTACAGGAAATAAAAGCCATGGAAGAGCAGATAGATGTGTTGCCGATACAATCGCTCGGTTATCATTATTATTTTCACTCTGCCGAAAAAAAAGGATATAGCGGAGTGGGTATTTTGACAAAGAAGAAACCGGACTTCGTAAAACCGGGTATGGGTATGCCTGTATATGACAGAGAGGGCAGGGTGCTTCGCGCCGATTATGGAGATATGACCGTCATTTGTGTTTACATTCCGTCCGGAACAATGGGTGATACAAGGCAGGATGTAAAAATGAAATTCCTCGCCGATTTCACCGCTTTCATAAATGAATTGCGTAAAGAACGGCCCCGGATACTGATTTGCGGCGATTATAATATCTGCCATAAGCCGATAGATATCAGTCATCCCGAACGCCACGCCAAAGATTCGGGTTTCTTGCCCGAAGAACGCCAATGGTTTGACGAATACATGGCGACAGGGCTGATAGATACATTCCGCGTATACGACCAAAGCCCTGATAAATACAGTTGGTGGAGCTACCGGGCAGGGGCCAGGGGAAAAAACCTGGGCTGGCGTATCGACTACCATATCATAACCGAAGAAGCCAGGCCTCGTCTTAACGGAGCGGCAATATTAAGCGAAATAAATTTTTCGGACCATTGCCCGATAGTAGTTGAGATGGATATTTGATATTATGCTTATAGCTTGTTTTTCAGTAATTTTTTGTCAATAGCCTCTTTCAAGGTTTCTTTGGTAAAAGATTTCCGCACTATTTGCATTTGATTGTCCATCGGTATGAAAACAAAACTTGGAAGGCTTTTTATTCCGAACAAGGCGACGAGTTCCGGTTCTTTGTCGGCGTCTATCTTGTAGATATATATTTGATCGTTGTACCGGTCGGCCAGCTCTTCCAATACGGGAGCCATTACTTTGCACGGGCCGCACCAGTCGGCGTAGAAGTCGATAAGCGCGGGTTTATCGCCCAGATAGTTAAATTCTCCGGGATTGTCCTTGTAGTTTATTATGTTTTTCAAAAAATCCGTTTTATTTAAATAAATGATCCGGGTTTCTTTTTTTTCGGATTGTATCTGTTCACCGCTGTTTGTCTGTGCATAACCGGCGCTTAGCGTTGATCCGCTGATAACAAGCGCAAATAAAAGTCGTTTCATCGTTTGTTTTTTATTTCCATTTATTTCCAAAGATAATACATATAGATTGAATAATGAAAAAACGCATGATGAATTATTCAAAGCCCTTTGAATTTTTTCCGTCAATTAAAATTATTGCTTGTTAGAAACGGGTGAAGTTGACTGCGTCAAATTGTCGCAGGTATGCAGGATGTGTGAAAGGGCCTGTTTGTAGAAAAGAGATACGTCCCCACACCCTTTCCCCGCCAATAGTATCTACACATCTTTTTGATATATTTTACCAAAAAAATAAATCGTGTCCGGGGAATCCGTTAATAAATCAAAAATGTCCATTTCAGCATTAATGCATCAAAAAAACGCTTGCTTTGCACGAATTAATGAGCCACAATGCGACTATTATCAGCCGGTTATATTCCAATGGACATTTTGGGTCTGTTTCTCATGCTATGATGAATCGTCTATACTAAACTTAACAATACAGGCTATTTCTGTCATTTTTTTTATTATTTAAAATCATTTTATTAGAAGGTATAACAATTTTACATATATTTGCATATTGATTGAAGGATAATCTTCTGAATACACACAATAACTAAATTTTATACAAGATGAATGTAAATTATTTCTTTAGATTGGCTATTGCATTTTCGGCAATGGCGGGATTGGTCGCTTGTGACACAGATTCCGATGAACCGGAAGATGATGGGAAAGCAGTGATTAAGCATACGCAGGATAAGGACACGCTGTATGTTGATTACAATGGGACACTTGATTTAAGTACGGTTTTTACTTTGGAGCAATCTGCCAAAGGCGTCGCTAAACTGGCATACAAGGTGGAAAGGCAGCCTGACTATGCGGAAGGAAACAGTGAGGAATTTACGACTGTAGATGCATACGGCATATCAGGAAGCGTCCTGTCGGCCATTCCAGGTGTGAGAGTACCCGATGCGGTGAATAAGGAAGACCGTGTGCGCGTTGTCAGGGAAGGTAAACTGAAAGTATCGGTAGAGGGAGCAAAAGAAGAGGTGGAGCCTCTCGTCTTTACCATTGTAATGAAAGACAAACCGGCGCTCGTACCTGTTATTACCCTTAGCGAGGGTCTTGCGGAAAAACTTACCGGCGGCAAATTAGTATTGGAAAACGTAGGACAGTATCATCTGTTCACCGCCAACTCGTTTACCATTTCGCC
>JAISSD010000139.1 GCA_031273295.1 Prevotella sp. | reverse complement strand
CTGGACATCAATCCCATGAAAGAAGGACACACTTTGGTGATCCCTAAAAAAGAAACAGACTATATCTTTGATTTGAGCGCCGACGAGTTGGCAGGACTGATGGTTTTTGCTCAAAAAGTGGCTAAGGCAATAGCCAAAGCTATACCATGTAAAAGAGTAGCCGTATTGGTGTTGGGAATGCAAGTCCCTCACGCGCACGTACACCTTATTCCAATAACAAATGAATCCGAAATTTTCGAACATTCGAAACTGAAATTTCTGGCAATAGAATATGAAGCTACGGCTGCAAAAATCCGACAGGAACTGGAATGATTTTATCGTTGTTACATAAAAAATATTTGACTGTATTATTCCTGAGTTTGTGCGTCGCGGTTGCGGATGCACAAACTTATTCATTGTCCGAGTCCGCCGAAATAAGCCTGATTACCTGTGGTCCCGGAGAATCGATTTATTCCGTTTACGGTCACACCGCCATCAGAATAAAGGATGCGGAGAAGGGTCTTAATTATGTGTTTAATTACGGGATGTTCGATTTTTCGAGTCCGGGTTTCACGTATCGTTTTGCAAAGGGCGACACGTATTATTGGGTTCATGCGGACAAGGATTTTGACGGGTTTGTGGAAGAATATAAATGGAGGCGGTCAAGCGTTACGGAACAGGTGCTGAATCTGTCGAAGGAAGAAAAAGACAAAATTTTTACGGCTCTGGCGATTAATTGCCTGCCCGAAAACAAAACATATCTGTATAATTTTTTCTATGATAACTGTTCGACAAGACCGAGGATTTTGATCGAAAACAATATTTCGGGCACAATACTGTACGAGGAAATACTGCCGCCGACAACTTTCCGAAAAATAATACGTCACTGTAACAGGAATCACCGGTGGTATATCTTCGGCATCGAGCTTGCTTTGGGCGCTCCGCTTGACGCGCCGACAGGTCAGAAGGAGCAGCTGTTTTTGCCGCAATATCTGATGCAGGCGTTTAATCATGCAAAAATCGTTCAACCGGACGGGACTTACAAAAATCTGGTGGTTAGAACCTCCGAACTCGCTCCGAATTATCCGAAAAACGAACATCCGGAGGATTATAATCCGGTGACGGTATTTTGGCTGGCTTTTGCTTTGATAGCGATAGTTTCATTCGTGGAAATTCGATTTCACAAACGTTTCCGATTTCTGGATTCGGCGCTGTTCTTAGTTTATGGCTTAACAGGTTGCGTGATTGTTTTTCTGAGTTTCATTTCGATACATCCTGCCGTTTTTCCGAATTATTCCATAATTTGGGCGCACCCTTTACACCTTTTACCTGCCGTTGCAATTTTCATTAAACCATTTGCCGGATTTGTCGGATATTACAGGCTAATCAACGGAGCCATCTTAATTGCTCTGATGCTTGGCTGGAATATCCTGCCGCAGGAATTTAACTCCGCTTTTTTCCCGATTGTGATGATATTATGCCTTCGTTCTTTTATTCCTTTTTTGCAAAAGAGTAAGATTTTAAAAGGGGTTTAAGAGCTTTAAGGACTTTAACCCTAAGCCGTACAAGCCGAAACCAAAAAAGGTAATACGACAAAGAAATTTTTTTAACACAAAGTGTTTCACAAAGTATTGGATTTTGTGAAATTTCTTTGTGTCCTTTGTGTTAAAACAACCATATTAAAATTGAATATTCTGCCAAGAATTACATCAATTTCGGAAATAAGATACTAAGATGGTATATCCTGCGGACTATTGTTATATCCGTACTTCCATTATCATCGGTAATGTATTCATATTCCTCATATATATATGTCGTTCTTCACGGATATAAGAGAAAAACATCTTGGCGTCCTTGAACAGTGTAATGGAAGACAATACTTTTTCCCGCACAGTATTAAATGTATATGCTTCATAATACACATTTTTTCCAAGAAAATTATCGCCTGCCCCCGGCCCATCATATAATAGAAATACCATGCAAATACTGTCATTTATATGTACACGTGCCAATGGATAAATCTGATAATAGATGATTACTACTGTATTATCTACATTTATTTCGGCTTTATTACTATACTTTCCTTCATCTCCCTTAAAATACGTTCCATCCCAAGCCATCCGCAAAGGTGGTTTTCGTGTATCATTCTTATTTACAGGCTTTTCATCGCCTCTATATGGGTCAGAATATATATATATATTTACCTTGTTGGCTTCTAACTCTTTATCAGGTATTTTTATATCCCTGATATCTTCCGGCAAGGCTTCCCATGATGAATATTTCGGAAATGAGGATATAAATTCCCCAAAACTCTCTTGAGCTTTTAATGGGCATGTAACTAAACTGATAATGATAAATAGCATTAACTTTTTCATGTCTTTATTGCTTCATTAAATTTATATTTTAAGGATATGCATAAGGAATAATTATTCTCAATTCTTCTCCATTGTCAATTTCTTTAATTTGTTCTATTCTATCATTATCCCAGAATTCGTAAAAATTTTCTCCGGTTATTTGAATAATTTTTTCAATCCGGTATTCAGCCATTAATTTATGTGTAATTCTATCTCTAAGTTTGGATGCAACGATTAACTGACGCTTTCTGTCGTAAGTAAAAATATGAATACAATAATCAAAATGTCCAAGTGAAGTCCAATCCATTACTTTACTTGCATGTTGTATATATATACTGTCACCGAGATACAGATCATAATCCGGTTCTATAAGTACAGCAATATGTTCTAAAATAGATGTTTCCGGAATACTGTCAAGCGAATAATTATTCCAAAAATTACTTATAAATATAGTATTAGAGCCTTTGGTAAGATATATGTTGAAATTCCAATACGGTAAAAAATTGAAATCTTTTTTCATCTCTATTGGCGCATATACAGTACCATTTAGATAACGTTTAACGTTTTTAAATCCTAAAGACGATATAGAATCTATTATATGACGTACAGACCAATAATCTACATATATTTGCTGCCTTATACTGTCTGTTTCACGAGCAAGCAAAATAATTTGCTGTGCTATTATATAAGGCGTATCAACATCCATCCTGTAAGTGCGGCCTATAAGTAATTCATAAACA
>JAISSD010000280.1 GCA_031273295.1 Prevotella sp. | reverse complement strand
TACCCCATTGTTTTTCAACTCTTTTCCTGTCAATTGTTTGCCGGTAAAATTCAGGCGCATAGACAAGGGGTTGCAACCCCTTGTTATCTTTCGTATTCTTGCTCGTATATCTCCTTTGCTACGTTCTTTTTGATTTTCAATAAGGTAATGAGTCCCCTATCATTTTTCATGCAGCACGCATAATGGTAACATGGGGAGTGCGATATTTCAATTGAGCGGCTTGAGGGGGGATGTTACATAAGAGGTTGGGGGGCTATATGATCCCATAGCTCTACGAAGTTGTTTTGTTGGAAAAATCAGGTGGAAACGAGTTTTTTACTATACACCATTCATGCACAAAACCATGCCGGACACGATATATATTGGGGGATGCGAAACATCCTTCGCCGTCCATGATCTGCGTGCATCCGTTCAATCCGCGTCATCTGCGTGCAAAAAGTTCCACTCCCATTTCACGAAGGATTCAGGAAGCCATTAATTTATAAAGCGTTTCGTTATATCCCCGAAACAATCGATGCGCCTGTCGCGGAAAAACGGCCACATGCGGCGCACGGCTTCCGAACGCTTGAGATCTATATCTATTACCCGTATTTCATCCTTGCCGCCAGACGCCTGCCAGAGTATTTCCCCCTGAGGGCCGGCCACAAAGCTATTTCCCCAGAATGTAATACCATTGGTTTGCCCCGAAGGGTCAGGCTCATATCCGGTACGGTTGACGGAAATAACATGCAATCCGTTTGCCACGGCATGTCCACGTTGCGAGATGATCCAGGCTTCCAACTGGCGGGCCTTTTCCCCGTCTTCGTCGGTCGACTCCCAGCCTATGGCTGTCGGATAAATCAGTATGTCGGCTCCGGCCATTGCCATCAGGCGGGCGGCTTCGGGATACCACTGATCCCAGCAGACAAGCACACCCAATTTTCCCAAGGATGTTTCAACCGGATTAAAGCCCAAATCGCCGGGCGTAAAGTAGAATTTTTCGTAGTAGGCAGGGTCGTCGGGGATATGCATTTTCCGGTATTTTCCTGCGATAGTCCCGTCCTTTTCCATCACAACGGCCGTATTGTGATACAGTCCCGGAGCGCGGCGTTCAAACAGGGAAAGTACAATAACTATCCCCAGCTCTTTGGCTAACGCTCCGAATTCGTCAGTTGAGGGGCCGGGAATTGTTTCTGCCAAATCAAAAAGACCGGGGTCTTCCACCTGACAGAAATAGAGCGAGTTGTGCAACTCCTGCAAGATAACCAGTTGCGCGCCTTGCCTTGCGGCTTCTCTCGCTTTATCTTTCAGATTCTCTTTATTTTGCGCCATATCAGCTACGTTTGCCTGCTGAATCAATCCTGCTTTCATGATCTCTATATTTAATCCGGTAATTTAACCGTATCCGGCGACATCTCCGCGTGCTTTTCGAATTCTTCTATTCTGAGCTTTATATCATCCAGAAATTCCCGTGTGCAACCCGCTTTTTTCGCATCCCGATAATATTTTTTCAGTAACGGCAAGAATAATATATCGTTTCCCGAAAATACCATCGCAGGCACATCGTTTTTGATACATCTAAACAACAAGGCTTTCTGGTCTTTCATGCGGGTAAATGCCTAAATAAAACCTTCCGGATATTGCATTGTAATGCAGTGCAACGATCCGTGTTGCCGTATCAACGGAGAGCAATCCACTCCGGCTATTTCCCTCATCGGGAACGCTTTTCTTAATTGAAGCCGGGCCTCTTCGTCCCGCTCTTTATCGTTGTAGAACGGTAACAATACCACATTGTTCATGATCAGAAAATTGGCATACGTGGCAGGCAGTCTCCGGTTATTTTCGTCATAAGCCGCTTTCGCCATAGGCAGGGTAACCAGTTTGTAAGGTTTGCCTTCGTAATCTACAAACGTTTTTAACTGCTCTTCCATTTTCGCCAACGCATCGTAATGCCCGTCCGTTTTATCTTCACACTTTACATAAGCTATTGTATGCTCGTCGCAGAAACGGGCCAATGTATCTATATGGCTGTCGGTATCGTCGCCTGCAAGATAACCGTAGTCGAGCCACAGCGTCCGGTCAAGCCCGAATGCCTTTTTCAGATAGCTTTCCAAGCCTTCCTTTGACAGATACGAATTTCTGTTCGGGGACAGCAAACATTCGGATGTGGCGAGCAAAGTCCCTTTTCCGTCCGATTCTATGGACCCGCCTTCCAATACGAAATCTTTTTTATTTATCAGTTCCACATCGGAGGCGAATATCTCTTTCGCAAACAAACCTTTGGTTATCCGATTATCGAAATTGGATGCAAATTTCATGCCCCACCCATTGAATGTAAAGTCGTAAACATATTTTTTAGCGTCCTTGAAGATCGCGATACCGCCATAGTCGCGCGCCCAGGTATCGTTTGCCGGCAATTCCACCAGCCTAAGGCCGGTTAACAATTCCTCATGCCCGCGAAGTTCGTTTTTTACCGTTTCAGCGTTGCGACAGACAATTATCAGTTTTTGCCTTTTCAGTATTTCCAAAGCAATATTCACATAACATGCCGTCACTTCTTCAATCATATATTCCCAGTCGGTTTCCGGATGCGGCCATGTCAGCAGTATCGCGCTTTGCGGATGCCATTCGGGAGGTAAAAATACGGAATGATCCATTTATAAACGCTTTTTTGTTCTCTGTGTAAAGATAATACTTTTTAGTGATGAACCTATGTTGCGTCAGGGGTTTTGAAACTTTTTCCCCGAAAAAAATTCAGGACGCCTCTATCTTGATATGCCGCCCGTCCCGAATGAAACGAGACAGACGGGCGCCGAAAAATACAGAGAAATATTCCACAACTATTCCGTTTCATCCCCGTAATAAAATCCGTCTACTTCGTCTTCCCCGTCCCAATCTTCTTCGCAGCCGTCTTCAGGAACAGGATCATACTCTTCTTCAAACTCCACGGCTTTTATATCCAGATTACGGTGCGTTATATTGAACGACTTCCGGTACTCTCCGCCGGCATTCAGTTCACGCCACAGCAGATCTTTCAGCGCTGCGAGGTTATAACCGGTTATGGATGAAATAAAAATACGGGGTATTTCGGGCAAATCAGCCGCCAGGGCTTCCATCAGTTCTTCGTCCAGCATGTCGGATTTGGAGATAGCCAGTACACGGCGCTTATCCTGCAATTCGGGATTGAAGCAGGCTAATTCGTTGAGTAAAACCCTGTATTCCTGATGAATATCTGTAGCGTCGGCTGCTATGACGAATAATAACAGGGAGTTTCGTTCGATATGCCGAAGAAAACGCAAGCCCAAGCCCTTACCTTCGCTCGCGCCTTCTATAATACCCGGTATATCGGCCATTACAAACGATTTGTAGTCACGGTAAGCGACAATCCCGATTTTTGGCTCAAGCGTAGTAAACGGATAGTTGGCAATCTTTGGTTTCGCCGCTGTCACCACCGAGAGTAAAGTCGATTTGCCTGCATTGGGAAATCCGACCAGTCCCACATCGGCCAATACTTTCAGCTCCAGTATCACCTTGCGTTCCTGATACGGTTCTCCCGGCTGGGCATAACGCGGAGCCTGGTTTGTAGACGTTTTGAAGTGATTGTTTCCACGTCCGCCCTTGCCGCCTTTCAAGAGGAGAACTTCCTGTCCGTCTCCGGTCACATCGCAGAGATATTCCCCTGTTTCGGCGTCGTAAGCCACGGTTCCGCAGGGAACATCAATGATCCGGTTTTCACCTTTTTTGCCCGAACACAATTGACCCGAACCACCTTCTCCGTGCCCGGCAAGAATATGGCGTTGAAATTTCAGATGGAGCAACGTCCACAAGTTCCGGTTGCCACGTAATATAACATGGCCGCCCTCGCCACCGTCACCGCCGTCAGGGCCTCCTTTGGGAATATACTTTTCGCGACGAAAGTGAATAGAGCCTCTACCACCCTTGCCCGAACGGCAATATATTTTGACGTAATCTATAAAATTCGAATCTGCCATATTGTTTTGGTTGTTCCCTGTTTTGCCGGGGAAAGCAATTGATTTGTACCGGGATAACAAAGGAAGTTATAAGACGGGGCCTATAACTTCCTTGTTATACAGGAGAAAATATTATTTCACTTTTTCTACAGCCTCCGATATAAGGCCGAAGATCTCTTCTACGGCGCCTACGCCTTTAATAGATGCAAGTTTGCCGGTGGCCTTATAATGCTCTTTCAACGGAGACGTCTGGTTTTTGTAAACATCGAGACGGGATTTGATTGTTTCCAGATTATCGTCGGAACGTCCCGATTGCTGTCCGCGTTTGATCAGGCGGTCTATCAGCTCGGGTTCCTCCACTTCAAGGCTGACCACGATGGATACATCCTGCCCTCTTTCTTTCAACATCCTTTCCAGAGCTTCGCTTTGTGCAATTGTACGGGGGAAGCCGTCGAAGATAACTCCGGCTGCATCTTTTTTGCTATCCAATACGTTAGCCAGCATACCGATAACAACATCGTCCGGCGCCAATTGCCCCTTCGAGATGTAGCCTTCCGCTAATTTTCCAAGTTCCGTTCCGTTTTTCATTTCAGCACGTAAAACGTCGCCGGTAGAAATATGCGCCAAGTTGTATTTCTTTATGAGGTTCTCGCTCTGAGTACCTTTTCCTGAGCCCGGAGCTCCAAAAATTATAATATTCAACATGTCAATGAGGTTACAAGTTACAAGCCACACAGTTACAAGTCAGTAAAAAGATGCTTGCAAGATTTATATTCAAGAGTTCTTTATTTTATAAATATCAGGGAAATTCCGTCCGTATCCGTCGTAATCGAGTCCGAAACCGATGACGAAATCGTCCGGTATTTCCAATGCCACATAATCCGGCCTGACGTCGTGCCGCAAAGCGTCGGGTTTGAGCAATAGCGTGGTTACCAGTATCTCCTCCGGTTCGTCGCAAATCAACTGTTCCAGTATCAGCGACATGGTGTAACCCGTATCCACAATGTCTTCGACTATGACGACAGTCCGGCCTTTAATGTCTTCTTCGAGTCCATATATCTCCTTGATCTTTCCGGTAGAAGAGGTACCCTTATAAGACGACATTTTCACAAACGAAACTTCGCAAGGGACAGATACGCGTTTCATCAGTTCAGAGGCATACATGAACGAACCGTTTAACACACAGATGAATAAAGAGTCTTTGCCGGCCAAATCCTTATTCAGCCTGGCAGCCACATTGTCTATTGCTTTTTCTATCACATCTTTCGCGAGAAAAAGCTCGAATTCCTTATCCTTGACAGTCACCGTTTTCATAGATGATCCCACTCTAAATAGTTACTAAACTGCAAAAGTAGCATAAATCGGTTAACTGTCTATCATAACGGATGCTTTTTAAATATATAAAAAAGAAAAAACGGGAATGCTATTGACGTCCCGTTTTTATAGACTGTCTAAAACAGAGGCTTACTCATGTGTTCCGTATACTTCTTCGCATGGCTGTATGATTACCCAGCCGTCGCCTTCAAACATCATCTGGAAACTTTCGCCGCTGCCGCGCCCAATAAATGTTTTAAGGGAAATATCTGTTTTCATCGCAGGGTTAAGGTTGCCGGACCATGCCACCGTCGCATTCGGATCCGTAAACACAGGGCGTCCCGGTTTAACTATCAATGTCAGCGGATTGCCATGAGTTGTGATGGCAACGTGTCCCGTTCCGCTGATACGCGCCTGAAACAGTCCGCCGCCCATGACGCCCGCAATGCTCTTCATCATTTTCACTTCGGATTTCACAGATTCTTCGTGAGCAAGGATGTCGTTGCCGTTCACATTGATAGATTCGTTTTCCAGATACAGGATGCGTATTCTTTTCTCGGAATCGGCGGCATAAACTTTTCCGCTGCCGCTTGCTTTCATCATTGTCGTACCTTCTCCCGATACGCTTTTTTTGAGCAGGTTGCCAATGCCTTTACTTAAAAGGCCTTCTCTTTCAAATTTCACATTTCCTGTATAAGCTACCATTGCGCCTTTTTTTAACATTACTGCTTGATTGTTGATGTTGAGTTCAAGCATGTATGTACTTTCCAATTGGAAAAAATCATTTTTTGACTCGTCTTGCGCTGTTTCTTCGATAAATGCTTTAATGGAATACTTGTTCATGATGTAAAGTTTTTAAAAATTAATATTAATGCGCACTATGTGTATTATGTGTTATTTATTTTTTCAAAAGCCTGTGAAAGGCCCAAAAATAGTGAATTTTTTTTAATTACAATACATAAGTATCCGAGAAGTTGAGAAAAATTTTCAATAAACTGCCTCGCCGTAGAGCTGACGAAGTATTGATCCGGAACAAAGATACAAGCGCTCATAAATGCCATATAAACATTTTACGAAGCGGAGTTTCGGGGAGTTAAACTTTTAAGAGCATGGCAGAGATTCATGTTCAGTTCTGCCGGACGATGCATCCCGGTATGCAGGCATTGCAAAACTCAATCTTCCCGGCATATATTGTTATAAATTGTTTATTTCTCATACCATAACGCCTGTCGAGACGTTTATCTCCAAAATAATTGCATTTCATTGCATAAAGCCAATATCTTTTTGATAAAATACATCAAAAAGATGTGCAGATACTATTATTGAGGATAGCGGCCAAACTTGCCCCGGCGCCTAAGTACGACATGTGCATGCCGACCATAATTTTTGACAGAATGATACCGGAATATAGTCCAATCATGATATTTTGAATGCTCTTGCTTTCCTTTCGATTTCGGAGGGTGCGGCTTTATATTTTGCCGCTACTTTTCTCCATTGCGAAACCGCAGATATAACTTCTTCTTTGATCTCTTTCGAACGCGTGTCCGACAGCAAGTAACAAGGAGCCGTTTTCATGATTAAATCCAACTCTAAAGAATTATCGTATTCATCGATATTGAGTTTTAGACCTGTCCCGGTTTCATTGGCATTGATATCGAAAGCGGGGGATAGCGTCCAGCCGGCTTCTGTATATATGAAACCGTGATTACGCAGATGGTCGTCCGTATTGGAAACGCAAACTGAAAACAGTACGCGTCTAAACAATTCTTCCAGGTTTGACTTGGCGTCGGCACACTCTGACTTGATAAAATCGACCAGTTCGAGATAATTAGCTCCAGTTCCGGCGTCATCCCCGTCTGTATGTTGCAACAACGTCATGGCTGAGGCATAGTGAATTCGCCTGAGGTCTTCTGTCCGATCAAAACGCCGGGACAGGTAGGTATGATAAGGCGTCCCTAATTTCTTGATTGACGCATTGGGTACATTGAGCTTTGCCATAACAGCCAGTTCGTGGATGATCATCTCCCACAATCCCACATCGTAATCATCCTTTCTGCCGGGAAATTTCGCAATCCACTGCTTCCCCCTGGCGTCCACGACGTCGGCTTTCGAACGAGCGCCTCCCAATGACGAGCCAGGCGCAATCAGTTGATTGATCCATTTCAGGGAAGATTCGTCCAGCCGATCCGCATTTTTTTCATATTGCTCCACAGCGTGTTCAAGTTCACGAAGAGAAGTCCAGGGCAGTGCGGCCAAAGTTTTATCATTGCTTAAAAAATCTCCATCTTCACTTTTTTTGAAGCGCAAACCACCCATACGATGACTGTCGTGAACACCAAGTAAAAAATCTATTCCGAATAAAGGTTTGGGGTCTCTTTTCTCTATTTTCGACAAAAGCGCCTCTCTGCGCTTCATCAATAATTGTCCCCAACGGTCAGGAGAAGAATCCTTGAAGATTCCAAAATTATCGTTGGATGCGGCATAGTGCAGACCCGAAAAAAGCGGCAGTTCGGGATCTATTGCGATTCCATACTTGATCCATTCTTTGTCATACTCGAAAGAATAAACTGCCTTCCCCCGCAATGCGGAAAAAGACAATTTCCCTACTAACCGGGGGGAATCATACATATACCAACCGGCATAGGCCAATATTTCTTTTGTCCGGCTCATAATTACTCAAATTCAGGATCTTCCGCGTTTCCATTATCAATTGCATGATCAATAACCGACGTCGTCTTTTTCGCTTTCGGCGCTCTTTTTCTTGTTGTTAATTGAATATCTTGAATCTGCCTCCCCAATGGATCTTTCTCGGCAATCAGCAACAGATCTTCACCCAGCCGCAAAACAGACAATACTTGCAGGTAATTCCCCAAGGAAACAGACGGGGAACCCTTTTCAATATTTCCCAATGTAGACATGGCCATCCCGGCCCGTTCCGCCATAGAACGAATGGATAACTTTCTGCGCAACCGGGCCAAACGCATGTTTTCGCCCAACGTAGCGAGAATATTCTTTTGCTTTTGAGTATAAGCCCCCATATTATAATATCTGATATTTCAGTACAAATATAGGTATCTTATTCGAAATAGCATCACTTAAAGAAAGAAATAGCAAGAAGATTGTTGCATGTCCCAAAAGATATGCCTGTCTTTGT
This sequence comes from Prevotella sp., assembly GCA_031273295.1. Taxonomy (GTDB): domain Bacteria; phylum Bacteroidota; class Bacteroidia; order Bacteroidales; family Dysgonomonadaceae; genus Dysgonomonas. The sequence goes on along the minus strand of JAISSD010000280.1, from coordinate 18,554 downwards.
CGTCAAAGGTCGTTCTTTGTTGTGTATTGTGAAAAAAACATATACTGTGTTTGAGCGTTTCGGGTAACCGGTCACAATTTATGACCGGTTCAATCCATTCACTTTCTGATAATTCAAACATAAAGTCAGGAAATGGAAATCGTTTTATGTTTCGTCTTACAGCCTGCTTTAACGCTTTTGTTTCCACACCATAACATTTCAGCGAGGTCAAAATCCAGCATAACTCTGCATCCTCTTATCCCGTATATTTTATTCCGGATAACTTGCAACTCCATGATCATTGCAATTTAAGGTTCGAAATTTTACTGTCTACATTCATCATATCTTCCATAATGCTTTGATTGAGAATTTTGGCATAGCGCTGTGTCATGCAAGTAGAAGTTTATTTTGGATATACTCCCGAAACGCAAACAAGCCGCTTATTTTAAGCGACTTATATTATTTGTACGGATGAAGGGACTCGAACCCCCACGCCTCACGGCACCAGATCCTAAGTCTGGCGCGGCTACCAATTACGCCACATCCGCGTAGCTATTATCTTAGCGGGTACAAAGGTATAATTTTTTCCCTAAAAACAACGCTTTATTTGTAAAAAATCAGGGCAGTCTATCAAAAGTGTATATTTTTTTGAGATAGCCAATATTCAAAACGGCTTTGTGCAATGAAAAATAAGGCATGTTATGTCCACGATTTAATTCACTGACCGACTTGGGCTTTCTTCCGGAATTTTTTTCTCCAACAAACATAAAAATAATAAAACCTGTTCTTGATTTTGCGATTTAAATGTTACCTTTGTTACTGTTATTGTTGTTTTTTTATAACGCTGAAATACTGCTTTTTAGCGAAATATACAATAACAAAAAAGAGGTTGGTTTATTTTATTTTTTTTTTGCCAACCTCTTTCCCTTTGTTTTCTCCATTTTTTTGCGGGTATCGGTGACGGTACTCCGCTGGATAATTGAAGCAATCCCCCCAAATTCTTGCCCGCGTTTTTTGGGTAAACAGGTACATAACCTGATAATCCGCACCTCCGGTTAGGCAGGTTAACAGAGAAATCATCAGCATATCCGGAAGTATTCGCTTTTTTCTTTCCGTTTTTTTTCATAGCTTTGTCCTGCTAAAGAAGAAATCAAGATGGATAACTATATAGTTTCGGCACGTAAATACCGCCCTGTGACCTTTAATTCGGTTGTCGGGCAACGCGCGTTAACCACTACGCTTAAAAACGCGATTACGTCGGGAAAACTGGCGCATGCCTACTTGTTCTGCGGTCCGCGTGGAGTTGGAAAAACAACCTGCGCCCGTATTTTTGCCAAAACTATCAACTGCCTTTCACCGGCAGCAGACGGAGAAGCCTGCAATCGATGCGAGTCCTGTGTCGCATTCAACGAACAACGTTCTTTTAATATACACGAACTCGACGCCGCATCAAACAACTCGGTAGACGATATCCGCTCGCTGATTGAGCAAGTCCGCATACCCCCGCAAATAGGAAAATATAAAGTATACATCATTGACGAGGTGCATATGCTCTCGGCAGCCGCTTTCAATGCCTTCCTCAAGACTTTGGAAGAACCTCCGCATCATGCTGTTTTTATCCTTGCAACAACAGAGAAACACAAAATCTTACCTACTATTTTATCCCGTTGCCAGATATACGACTTTAGCCGCATTACGATAAAAGACACGGTAGAGCATCTGCAGTATGTCGCCTCTCAGGAAAATGTACAGGCTGAACCCGAAGCGCTCAATGTGCTCGCGCAAAAAGCCGATGGAGGAATGCGTGACGCGTTATCCATTTTTGATCAGGTCGTGAGTTTCACAGGAGGCAATGTGACATACAGGGCAGTCATAGAAAACCTGAATGTACTGGATTATGAATACTATTTCAAACTTACCGACTGTATTCTCGCCGGCAATGTTGTGAACGGACTGCTTATCCTGAACGAAATATTGAGCAAAGGCTTCGATGGAAACAATGTCATCACAGGTATTGCATCCCATTTCCGGGATCTGCTTTTATGCAAAGATCCGAAGACAGCCGAACTATTCGAAGTCGGCGCATCTATCCGGGACAGATATATAGAAACGGCAAAGAAGTGCGCCAATGACTTTCTCTACAAAGCAATAGATCTAGTCAACGAAAGCGATCTTAATTACAAGCCGAGCAAAAACAAGCGGCTGCTTTCCGATTTAACAGTCATCAAGTTATGCCAGTTATCTTCCCCTCAAACAAGTTCGGATGGTCAAAAACAAAAGCAGGTAATTGATCCTGTATTTTCGAAGCAGGAAACAAAGCAGGCCGCCACAGCAGATCAATCTGCGACAACATCCACCCCGAATAGTCAGCATACAGATGCCGATGCGCAAAAAAATATCTCAAATACACCCAAGTCGACAAACAATACAGTAGTTGCGGTACCGCCAAAACTGGTAAATTCCGGCGACTTGGGAATATCCATCTCGGCTTTTAGCCGGAAAAAAGAAGAAGATGACAAGATTGAAGTGAAAGATGAATCTTTAAATGAACGGTTTACCCCTTTGCAACTAATCAATGAATGGAAAGCATTTGCTGAAACCTTGACGGAAGAACATCACCTAAAGAATACAATGCTCAACTGTTTACCGAATCTTATAGAGACTGCATTGTTTGAAGTTGTGGTAAATAACCCTGTACAGGAGCAACGGCTGCTGGAGCATAGCATGGATATTCAGGCAAAGCTGGGAACCCGGCTTAGAAACTCCCATATAAAAATGAAAGTCCGCGTAAGCGAGGAAAATGAAAAGAAGCTGGCATTCACCCCTGCCGAAAAGTTTAATCTGATGATGGGAGAAAATGAAAGCCTCCGCCGGTTAAAAGACGAGTTCGGACTGGAGCTTTCATAAATCCGGCTTTCTTGCCGGCTCCCGGATATTCACCTTGTCCGGTAGCATGCAGTTGATCTATAAATAATTCTGTCTCCGTAGACAGGATACTCCTATTTATATATACGTTTCTTTGCGCATATCTTCCCATACCCGCCAAACACCCTTTTTATCGCTGTATTTCACGAGGTTAAGGAAGTCTCATTCCTGATTTACGCCTAAACGCAACTACTCTTTCAATAATTTATCCAGAAACTCGTAAAAATCACGGTCCAGTTTTCCCATCAGGTCATCATCTATCTTTATAGCGGTATCTTCGCTGATAAGCAGCAGTTCTTCCATTACAACAAAGGTTTCATCGGCATAATTGACAGAGAAAGGTTTAAACAAATCCAAAGAAGAAAACATCCCTTCATCGTCCAATTGCTTTGTTACCTCACGCAAAACAGATATGATCGTTTCATCCGTCAGTTCATCTGCTTTGTTTACCCAATTGAAAACCACGATCTCGGATATTTTGTTTTCCTCATCGTCATAAAAAGCCACTTCTCCGCTTTCCTTGTCGACCATGATAAAAATATCGGTCAGCGAACTGCCTTTATAGTCTTTTGCCAAACTATTTATGGCCTGTTTAAAAGTATCTTTGATCAAAACGGATGTATCCCTGTTTGCTCCTGTTCCCATGCGGTTGATTGAATTTAAGCGAAGTTACGAAAAATATTGGTTTTTGTACCATGTTACTTTCTATCTTTCACCATTTATATGTTGAAATCAATTGTATGTTCTCCTGCACTCAATGTATTATGTATCCTGATTTCGGAATTTTGTTGCACAAGCGAATAAGGAACCACGCTTTTTGTCAGCCATGCGTTACCGCCAATCGTAGAATCGTGGCCGACGACAGTCTTTCCTCCCAATATGGTCGCTCCGGCATAAATAACCACATTGTCTTCAATCGTGGGATGCCGCTTTTCGTTTGCCAAGCCTTTGGTGACAAACAATGCGCCAAGCGTAACCCCTTGATAAACTTTCACATTATCGCCTATAACCGTGGTCTCGCCTATAACAATCCCCGTACCGTGGTCTATATAAAAGCCTCGCCCTATCTCCGCTCCCGGATTTATATCTATACCGACTTTTGAATGTGCATATTCTGAAAACAATCTGGGAATAATAGGCGTATCCATCTTGTAAAACTCATGGGAGATCCGATAGACAACCTGAGCGAAGAAACCGGGATAAGTGAGTATGACTTCCTCTATGGATTTGGCCGCAGGATCATTTTCATAATATATGGCCGCTCCGTCATACAAGCGGTCCTGCAATTCAGGCAATCCGGATATAAACTTGTCGACCATCGACTCGGCTGTTTGCCGATCCGATAATGCGGCAATATTTTCAACCAGGATAGAGTAGAAATAATACAGCTTTTTCTCTCTGGATTTCTCCTGGTCGCAGATAGGAAACAGCACCCTGTGTATAAGTGTATTCAGCGCGTCTTCCAGTTCGATTCTGTTGATTGGAAGATGCTTTGACTCTGCTCTCAGTTTATTCGCTATTTCGTAAATATTGGTCATAATTCTGGCATTGGAAACAACAAATGTAAGAATTAAAAACAGAAAACACGGAAATTTGATTCCGCTAATTTTTCGCATGCTTTAAATCATAGGTTTTTACGTGAAAAAATAAAAATAAAATGTATCCTGATTTACATCTTTATTCATATATTTGTAGTATCAAGAACCGGTTTAATCGTTTAAATCATGAGACGAGCATACAAAATCTGCGCCAAAGAGCATGAACATGTTGCGAGTTCCATGTTATCTTTAAAAAATAAATTATGTACACATGAAAATAAATAACATTTTATCAGCGCTGGAGGCAAAACATCCCGGCGAACATGAATTTCTACAAGCTGTAAAAGAAGTGCTTGTGTCAATTGAAGATGTGTATAATCAACATCCCGAATTCGAGAAAAACCGTATTATCGAACGTTTGGTAGAACCCGACAGGATTTTTACATTCCGTGTGGCATGGGTCGACGACAATGGCGATATACAGGTGAATCTGGGCTACCGTGTGCAATTCAACAATACCATCGGGCCTTACAAAGGCGGTTTGAGATTCCATGCGTCAGTCAATCTTTCTTCGCTTAAATTTTTAGGCTTTGAACAAACTTTCAAAAACGCATTGACCACATTGCCTATGGGCGGCGGCAAAGGCGGCTCCGATTTTAGCCCGAGAGGCAAGTCAAATGCCGAGATTATGCGTTTCTGCCAGGCATTCATGCTCGAATTATGGCGCAATATAGGCCCGGATACAGACGTTCCGGCCGGAGATATCGGCGTAGGCACACGCGAAATCGGTTATTTGTACGGCATGTACAAAAAACTTGCAAGAGAAAACACAGGTACTTTTACCGGCAAGGGCCTTGAATATGGCGGTTCGCTGATACGACCGGAAGCCACAGGATTCGGCGCATTGTATTTTGTGAACGAAATGCTGAAAACCAGGAATATAGACCTGCAAGGAAAAACCGTAGCTATTTCGGGATTCGGCAATGTCGCCTGGGGAGCCGCTTTGAAAGCGACAGAGCTGGGAGCCAAAATAGTCACTATCTCCGGCCCCGATGGATACATCTATGATCCTGCCGGCATTAGCGGCGAAAAGATAGAATATATGCTGGAACTTCGCGACAGCGGCGACGATATTGTCGCCCCTTATGCCGAAAAATATCCGGATTCCATATTCTTTGCAGGTAAAAAACCGTGGGAACAAAAAGTAGATATCGCCTTACCGTGCGCCATACAGAACGAACTAAATAAAAAGGATGCGGAAACGCTGGTTGCCAATGGCGTTACCTGTGTGGCTGAAGTATCCAACATGGGCTGTACAGCGGAAGCTGTGGATTTCTTCATTGAGAAAAAAATCCTGTTTGCTCCGGGTAAAGCCGTCAATGCGGGAGGCGTCGCAACCTCGGGACTGGAAATGAGCCAGAATGCGATGCATATCCAGTGGACGGAAGAGGAAGTAGACCGGAAACTGCATCAGATAATGAAAAATATACATGCCCAAAGCCTGAAATACGGCAAAGAGGAAGGCGGATATATTAACTACGTGAAAGGCGCCAATGTTGCCGGATTCATGAAAGTAGCCCGTGCGATGATCGCGCAGGGAGTTGTCTGACTTGATCTAGCCTGTCGGAAGAAAAGCCTTTTGAATACGAATGTTCAAAAGGCTTTTTCGGGATTTTTTAAATTATATTATCCTTTCAGGACGTAATTGCCGGACATGTTCATTTCACCCAACATATCATGGCGGGCCGGGATATGGAAAGCTTTCGGCCCTGGCCTGATCGGGTGCATTCCGTTTATACCTTCGTCAGTGGGCGCATTTGACCGGTCGAACTGACGTTTTATACCGTGTACGGCATGGTTTTGTGCATGGATGGTATATGGTAAAAAACGTATGGGTATATGAATTCCGTATATATATATTCCTGCACAAAAGTATGCCGCGTGAAGTATATATCGCGCCCTTGCCGGAAGAATAAAATCCGATTAGCAGATTTTGTGTTTCATAATTTAGTAAAATATGCTAGATTTGCATATATAAAATTTGAAATATGGTAAAATACGGAAGAATACTGCTGAAACTAAGTGGCGAATCCCTGGCGGGAGAACAGCAATACGGTATAGACGTCAACCGGCTCAACTCATACGCAGAGCAGATAAAAGCTGTTGCCGATATGGGCGTTCAGATAAGTATTGTTATCGGAGGCGGAAATATATTCCGCGGGTTAAACGGTTCTTCCAAGGGATATGACAGGGTGAAAGGCGACCAGATGGGTATGCTCGCCACAGTGATCAATAGCCTGGCTTTAAGTTCGGCTTTGACGGCAATCGGACAAAAAGCCCGCGTGTTGACTGCTATCCGCATGGAGCCTGTCGGCGAGATCTACAGTAAATGGAAAGCAATAGAATCTATGGAAAACGGCGAAGTCGCGATCCTGTCTTGTGGCACAGGAAACCCGTTCTTCACTACCGATACGGGTTCTTCGCTCCGTGGAATAGAAATAGAGGCTGACGTTATGCTGAAGGGAACACGTGTGGACGGAGTATATACGGCCGATCCGGAAAAAGATCCGTCCGCAACCAAATTCGACAGTATTTCTTACGACGAAGTTTACACTCGCGGGCTGAAAGTGATGGATATGACAGCTACCGTGATGTGTAAAGAAAATAACTTGCCTGTCGTAGTTTTCGATATGGATACGCCGGGTAATCTGGAAAAGCTGATGCGGGGCGAGAATATAGGAACTTACGTACATGCGTAAGCGAGTGGAAAAACAAAAGTGAAAAAGAAATGCAATGCGCCGCTGTTTTTTTAACGAAGAATTATTTGCCTCGTCTGCGCTTCGGCGAACATTGTTTGGCGCAATTGCCAACCGGTATATTAATTTGCAACTTCTAACCAATATATAAACCAAATTATAAAAGTCGACTTAATTATGGCAGCAGACCTAAAACAAATCGGACAAAAGGCAGCAGAAAAAATGCAGGCTTCTGTAGAGTTTCTTGATGAAACTTTATCTCGCATACGTGCCGGAAAGGCAAACCCTCATATCCTTGACGGGATTAAACTCGATTATTATGGCTCGCTAACGCCACTTAGCGGCGTAGCCGCCATTAATACTCCGGATGCGAGAACTATCGTCGTTCAGCCATGGGAAAAACAAATGCTGAAAGAGGTTGAAAAAGCAATACTGAATTCGGATGTAGGTATTACGCCCGACAACAACGGCGAAATAATCCGCCTTTCCATTCCTCCTTTGACGGAAGAGCGTCGTAAACAACTGGTGAAACGGGCCAAGCAGGAAACCGAGGACGCAAAGGTAAGTATCCGCAACGTCCGCCGCGACGCTATCGATTCAATTAAAAAATCGGTGAAAGACGGGGTCGCGGAAGATGTGGCCAAAGATGCGGAAAATAATATGCAGAAACTTCACGATAAATACATCAAGAAAATCGACGAGGTATTTGCCCTGAAAGAAAAAGAGATATTGACAGTATAAAAAATGCGCAAGCGTGCCGATATGCCAATGTACCGGTGAAAAAGGCAATTCCGGTTATTTCACAGGTATATTGGCATATAGGATAATTGGCATACGGATAAATGAACGGCTTTGTAATAAAAAATACGGGTAGCTGGTATCTGGTACGTACAGACGACGGAAAGAATATCGAATGCAAGGTGAAAGGAAACTTTCGCCTGAAAGATATACGCAGCACCAATCCCATAGCGGTAGGCGACAAGGTTTCCATTGTGGAAAACAATGAAGGTACGGGACTGATAACCCAAATAGAAGACCGCAAAAATTATATTGTCCGCCGCTCGTCCAACTTGTCGAAACAATCGCATATTCTGGCGGCGAATATCGACTTGTGCTTTTTGATTGTCACGATCAATCATCCGGCGACATCCACCGTTTTTATCGACCGTTTTCTGGCGTCGGCCGAGGCTTACCGTGTCCCTGTGAATCTTATATTCAATAAAACAGATATTTACACGGAGGAAGAAACCGAATACATGGAAGCTCTGACGGGTTTGTACAGCCATATAGGATATCCGGCGGTAAAAATATCGGTTTTACAAAGAGAAGGGATAGACGCCTTACAGGAAAAGATAAAAGGAAAAATAACATTGTTTTCCGGACATTCCGGCGTCGGAAAATCTACCCTCGTCAATATTCTCGTCCCCGATACGAATTTAAAAACGGGAGCAATATCAGATTATCATGGAAAAGGAATGCATACCACCACTTTTTCGGAAATGATAGAATTGCCCCGGGGAGGTTTTATCATAGATACCCCCGGTATTAAAGGTTTTGGTACGGTAGACATGGCGAAAGGCGAGATCTTCCATTTCTTTCCCGATATTTTTAAATTTTCAAAAGACTGCCGTTTTCATAACTGCATTCATGTAAACGAGCCCGGTTGTGCGGTTCGGACTGCCGTAGAAAAACATTATATCAGTGAAAGCCGCTATAAATCATACCTGAATATGATGGAAGAAGAAACGGACGGGAAATACAGGAAATAACCCTGTACAAGAATATGGATACTCATGGGACGGGGCGGTTCTACGTGAATATATATTTCGCAGGTTCAATAATAACGATTTAATTCAGGAAAGTAATACCTGAAATTCATATTTTATTATAACTTTGGAGCTACAAGAAACTGTCTAAATTTTGTCTGTTCAAATTTTCAGGGCTGTTTTTCCTTTTGTAAAGCGACAATATCAGACTGCTGGAGCCGGGAAAGGGGACAGAGGGGACAATCAGACAAAAACAGACTGAAAATGAATGAAACCGGCGAAAGCCAAAACAGACGTTGTTTGCACAAAAAATATTCGCGGAAAATTTAAACGGTTTCCAAACCATTTGCGAGCCGATGGAACCTATGAAAGCGACAGATAATTTAATTCTTATTTTCCAGATCCTGTACGTAGTTACTGCACTGGGAACGATGATAGTTGTCATCTCTGAAAACAGGAATCCCCTGAAAACTATTTCATGGGTGTTGATCTTGTTGCTATTGCCTCTGGTGGGGCTTATCATCTATTATTTCTTTGGCGAAGACAGCCGCAAGCAACGCCTTATATCCCATAAAATGTATAAAAAGCTCAACCGCCGTTCCATCGGGCGTAAAGAGTTGCACGAGATCTTAAATCCGCCTGCAGAACACAAGGGGCTGGTAAACCTCCTGAACCGGTTGAAAGGCGCGCCGCTATACGGAGGCAACAGCGTTACTTTCTATTCGGACGGAACAGCAAAATTTGAAGCCCTTTTCGAAGAACTTGAAAAAGCCGTGAAGCATATCCATATACAGTATTACATTTTTCTCGACGATCATATCGGACGCAGGACGCGCGATATACTGGTACGCAAAGCGGCGCAAGGAGTTGAAGTCCGGCTGATATACGATGACGTCGGTTCATGGAAAGCCAGTCGCCATTTTTTTAAGGATATGCAGGTGCGGGGCATTGAAGTTCAATCGTTCCTGAAAGTGGCTTTCAAGCTCCTGACTAGCCGCGTCAATTACCGGAATCACAGGAAAATTGTAGTTATAGACGGTAAAGTGGGCTTTGTGGGAGGCATGAATGTTGCCGACAGATATGTGGACGGGGTAAGCTATGGAATCTGGCGCGACAGTCATATCAAGATAGAAGGCAAAGCAGTGGCCGGATTGCAAACTTCTTTTTTGATAGACTGGTACTCTTCCCGCAAAGAGTTTCTGACGTCCGACACGTATTATCCCATATTGGAAAATAAAGGCGATAATCTGATACAACTGGTTACCAGCGGCCCGGTAGGCCCGTTTAAAGATATACATCTGGGTATTTTGCAGGCAATATCGAACGCCAGGGAGAGTATTTATATACAGACGCCATATTTTGTGCCTACCGACGCATTGTTACTGGCCATCCAGATGGCGTCGATGCGCGGCGTAGATATAAAGTTGATGCTTCCCCGGCATTCGGATACTACATTTGTACACATAGCGTCGATGTCGTATCTTAAAGATGTACTGGATGCGAAAGTAAGCGTATTTTTCTATGAGGCCGGATTTTTACATTCCAAACTGATGGTAATCGATGATTCCCTGACCATTACGGGTTCAGCGAATATGGATGTGCGCAGTTTCGAACACAACTTTGAAATCGACGCATTCATATACAATAAAGATACATGCGGCGCAGCCAAAGAGATATTCTTCAGGGATATGAAGCAATCCTCCCTGTTGTCTGCCGAAGAGTGGAACAAAAGACCGCGGTTCGAGAAATTTAAAGAATCGGTTATGCGCCTATTCTCCCCGTTACTATAATTGTTTTAACCGGTTTGGCTTTATAATCATTAAGTGTTTGAATAGAAAATTTGGTTTGCCAAAATTTATGCAGGTCGTTGAAACTGCGAATGTCATTCCCAATTTTCAAACCCTCAAGGATATGTATGCGAGCAGCGTGAGGCTTATCCACAGAAATGTCTTTTAGAGTTATGATTTTCCCCACTTTTTCGCCTTCTAGCCACGCTTGTTTGTATAGAAAGCGTTCGGAAAGAACAAGAGAAATAACGTTTTGCCCATCAATCTCATAATTCAAAAGCAAAACCACAGGCATTGTCGGCTAATTCGGTTGAACGCCCTTGTCAGTTCGGATATGTCTGTGCGGGTCGGATATTTGTCAATATTGACAGCAAACAGCATCAAACCTTCATAACTTCGATTGGCTTGTTCGTTGGCGTCATTCAAAGTCAAACCTTCAATCAGGGAGTTTTGAAAGATACCGTTGTCGATAAGCCCCGAAAAACATACTTGCCAAATGGATGTAAACGGCTCTTTCCCTTTGTAAAAATCTTTTAGTACATCACTCGCGGCAAAAGCTTGTGTGGTAGTAGAATTTAACCGGATACCCAACTGTTCAAACAGATCCTTGACGGCATCATACAAATTGCTCGTTTTGAAAATATTCAGATTCATATTTTATGGGATTATTTTAAAGTAATTTTTTCAATGTTTCCGAATCGGGTAAAATATCGCGATAAGGCTCTGGAAGTTCGGACGATAAATTGTAAGTAGCCACGCCCATCGGTTTCGACATATCGCGTAAAGCATATTCAACTATCCCTTGTTTGTGCGATTTGCAAAGAATAATGCCTATGGATTTATTTTCGTGCGGCAAACGTACTTTATCGTCGAGCGCCGAAAGATAAAAATTCATTTTTCCGAGATATTCGGGTTTAAACTCCCCGCGTTTCAATAGCTACCAAAGACTGTAATTGGCGATTGAAAAACAAGAGGTCAACAAAAAACTCTTTTTCTTCAATTATCATGCGATGCTGATTACCAATAAATGAAAAATCTTTACCGAGCGACATAATGAACTTTTTGATATTCAGCACAATTTCTTGTTCGAGCACACGCTCGTCCAACTCATCTTCGGGGTCTTCGATATTGATATAGTCCAACAAATATTCGTCTTTGAAGGCGTTCAGTGCGGCTTTGCGAAAATCAATATCAGCAACGGTTTTGTTGAAATTGTTGGGCATCGAGCCTTGTTTGCCGTATAGGTTGACTTTGAGGTTGTATTTCAGTTTTTCTTTGCTCCAAAATTCTATTGCACATCTTTCTATGTAAAAAAGGCGTTCTTGTAAAGAATCTGATTTTGTAAAAATCTCACAATGAAGCACAAAGCCAACATTGAAAAAATAACTCCAGTTAAAATCGTCCGACACTGTCGGGCGATTTATGTCAAATAGTAACTTTGTATTGATTGTCAATTCGACCACCGCTGGTGGTCGAATTGAATTATCTGCATTGTTTTCAAATTCGGCAGTTGCATCTGCCGAATTAAAAACAGACGACCATTCTTCGTAAAATCGCCTCATTCTTTTTAAATTCGTTGCCGAAAATCCTCTCAACCCCGGCAATTCTTGCTGTAATTGCGCCGATATGGTTTCAATGGCGCTTGTTCCCCAGTACCCTCGCGACTGTTTTCGGAAATATATTTTCCAATGCCGAAATAGAGCGAAAGCATTTCGCGATTTGCCAATGCCGCTGCGCGATAGCGGCTTTGCAAAATAGCGCTTTTAATTGCCTTAATGGCTTCACTGTAACTGATTATTGACCGCTGTTCCATACATCTTTCAAGTTATTTATTTGATGTAACATAGCATTATTTTTTAGTTGAAACGAGTAAGTCCTTTATATCTACATCCAGCAATTTTGCCATCTCAAACAGTACTTTAAGTGGCGGCTGTGTTACATTGGAACACCAACGCGAAACCGTTGCTACATCATACTTCAGGGTATCTGCCAACCATTTGCCTGTCTTGTTCTGCTCAACAAGAACCACTTTTAGTCGATTAATCTGTGCCATTGTTTTTTTATTTTGATAACAAGTGCAAATATATTGATTATTTTTTATTTTACCCAAAAAGTAGTATCTTTGTGTCGTGAGTTATTTGAAACAATGGTAAAACGCAGCAGGGCAAAGTAGTTCGCTCGTTTCTATATCGTTACCCATTGTGGTTGCTCTTACAGGCAATTTTTTGTTTTTCAGTGGATTGAAAAATAAATATACTGCTTATCCCCTTCGGTAAAGTAAAACCTTGTAACTTGTTGATTTAATTACATTTAAGCAAAAATAACAAGTTTCATATAACTACTTGATACAGTTGTTATTATCAAAATCAACTTCATCTAAGGAGATATGCAGTATAAATATTTCTATCTTCGCAAAGTCAAACAACAAATAATCGGAGATTATAGAGTACAACGAATTACATAGATTGATTTCGAGAAACGGATGGATAGCCGTTCGGCAGACCGGTAGCCGCGTTATTTACGAAAAAGAGGGGCGAAGGTATCCGGTTCCAAATCATGGAAGTACAGAGGTTGGAAAGGGATTGGAAATTAAAAAAGAGACGGGTTTGTGAAATAACCCTATTCTTAAAAGATGGAAAAAATAACCGGGATCCATCAAAAACAACTGTGGAGCTATTTACATGGAAAATCAAAACCGCGAAAGTCCCAAGTTGTAAAAATTGAAAGAGGCTTGCATTGATTAGGCCGGGAATTTTTGTCCGTATCTCTTTAATATTATATAAGAAAACAATGAAAAAAAAACAGCTTTTATTTTGTTTGGCATATTTGATCCCGCTTACGGCAAGCGCCTGGAAAATAAGCATATCTCTACCGCAACAACCTGACAGGGAATATGTTTTTGTTTTAAGCAAAGGGGTAAGGCAAGATACGATCCAAAAAGGAAGATTGTCTTTTGCCGGAAATACGGTAATTGAGATTCCCGAAAAAGAAAAAGATTACATTGGCATGGGATCGCTCCAGATACAGGACGTCGCACCTTTTAACATGATTGTCAATCACGAAGACTTTAGCGTGGTACAGCAACCGGACGGGAATTACATATTCAAAAATTCCCCTGAAAACGAGTATTTGTATTCGGTTATACAGGATGGAGTTTATCCGTCCGGAGATACAACGCTTTATGCGAGCTATTTTATTGATTTGATACGTTATATGCAGCAATTGAACAATATGGTCACTCTGGGGGGAAGCCTCGCGGATAAAGTAAATATACGTTTACATGCTTTGAACCGGCTTGATTTGGAACGGCTGTATACCAGCAGTATATGGTATGATGTGATAGACGGGTTGACTAAATTAACGGCAGACGGGCAATTATTCGGCGAGGACATGCTACGCTTGTTGAAGCGGATAAGATCGCAGGAAGTTTTTGAACACCTGGTCAATAACCTGATTGTTATAACAGAGCAATACGGATGGGACGATGCTTTTGACATAATTATGCCTTATGTGGAAGAATCCGGAAGAATAGCGGTTCCACAAGGGAAAATATTCGAGGCGTTTGCTTTGACAAAAGTTCGTAAAGGCGCATTTGCACCCGATTTGGATGGCTTGTCGCCTTCATTGAAAGAGTCCGGATATAAACGGACGCTCCTGGTTTTTTACCAGCCGGATTGCATAAACTGCCATAGTCAATTGGAACTGTTGGTAAATGACTATGAAAAATTAAAACAACAGAATATCCGCATAATTTCCATATCCTCGGATACCGGTAAAGAATCATTTGCCGAAGACGCCAAACGCTATCCCTGGGCGGATTCCGATAAATTATGCGATTATAAAGGATTTGCCGGCGCCAACTTCGTTAAGTACGGGATAATGGGTACTCCGACATTCTTTTTATTGGATGAGGAAGGCAAAATAATCAACCGCTATGCATTGGTTGCCGATATTGATTTTAGTACCGCTATAAAAGAAGGAAAATAAATAAATTTCGCCAAAATAAAGCTGTTTTTATTTGTTCTGGTTAAAAAAAATATATCTTTGTAGCTTATTGTTTTGGGAAACCATGCCCGAATTTAACGGGATTAAAAAATTATTGGAATATAAAATCTTAATAAGCTGTTTATTAAGTAGTTTTTATGAATAAAAAAGTTGCACTTATCACAGGCGTTACAGGACAGGATGGAGCATATCTATCCGAGTATTTGATAAAAAAAGGCTATACGGTTCATGGTATCAAAAGAAGATCATCCTTGTTTAATACAGATCGTATAGACCATTTGTATCAGGATCCTCATGACGAAAACCGAAATATGATACTTCATTATGGCGATATGACAGACAGCATGAATCTGACTCGTATTATCGGCGACGTCCAGCCTGACGAAATTTATAACCTTGCGGCCATGAGCCATGTGAAGGTTAGTTTTGATACGCCGGAATATACCGCCAATGCCGACGGCATAGGCACGCTTAGAATTCTTGAAGCTGTTCGTCTGTTAAATTTAACCGGTAAAACCAGAATATATCAGGCTTCAACATCCGAACTGTATGGATTGGTTCAGGAAATACCTCAAAAAGAAACGACGCCGTTTTATCCCAGAAGTCCTTATGCCGTAGCCAAATTATACGCATACTGGATTACCGTAAATTATAGAGAAGCCTACGGAATGCATGCGAGCAACGGTATTCTGTTCAATCACGAATCCCCGTTAAGAGGAGAAACTTTTGTAACAAGAAAAGTTACCCGCGCCGTATCCCGTATCGCTCTTGGGCTTCAAAAGAAAGTGTTTATGGGTAACCTGTCCAGCAAGAGGGACTGGGGGCATGCGAAAGATTATATAAAAGCGATGTATCTCATCCTCCAGCAGGATACTCCCGACGACTATGTGATCTCTACCGGAGTAACGACCACAATCCGTGACTTTATAAAAATGTCATTTTCCGAGTTGGGTATTGACGTGGAATTCAAAGGTGAAAAAGAACAGGAAGAAGGCTTTATCGCCAATGTAAACGATGAAATTTTCGCTAAAACAGTCGGTGAAGAACATTTGCTTTCTTTCAAAAAGAGAACAGGCGAAACTGTTGTCGGCGTCGATCCTGTATATTTCCGGCCTACGGAAGTTGATATACTGATAGGCGATAATACAAAAGCCCGGACCAGGTTAGGATGGAATCCGGCTTATGATCTTAAAGCTCTTTGCCGGGACATGGTGACGCACGACATTGAACTTATGAAGAAAGAGGAGTTCTTGAAAAACGGAGGATACCGGATCTTGAATTACTTTGAGTAAGAAAAAAGAAAGAGAATAAATGACAGGGAAAAACGCTAAAATATATATTGCCGGGCATAGAGGTCTAGTCGGTTCTGCGATTCTCCGGAATTTGAAAGAAAAAGGCTACTCTAATTTTGTGTTGAGAACCCATACCGAACTTGATTTAACCAATCAGGCGGCAGTCGCAGAATTTTTCGCGCAGGAAAAGCCTGAATATGTCTTTTTAGCGGCGGCCAGGGTTGGCGGCATTATAGCCAATAATACATACCGCGGACAGTTTATATATGAAAATCTGATGATTCAAAACAATGTTATTCATCAATCATATATGAATGATGTAAAAAAATTAGTATTTTTGGGCAGTTCTTGCATTTATCCGAAAGAAGCGCCTCAGCCAATACCCGAGAATGCGCTGTTGACAGGACTGTTGGAATATACGAACGAGCCGTATGCCATAGCGAAAATTGCCGGATTGAAAATGTGCGAGAGTTATAATATCCAGTACAATACAAATTTTATAGCAGTAATGCCTACAAATTTGTACGGGCCGAACGATAACTTTAATCTGGAAACATCGCATGTGTTGCCGGCAATGGTTCGCAAGATCCATTTGGGAAAGGCCCTTGAAACAAACGCTTGGGATATTGTAAGGAAAGACCTTGACGTGCGCCCTGTAGAAGGTATAACAGGCCGGTCTTCCGAAAAAGAGATCTTGGATATTTTGGGCAAATACGGTATCAGGAAAGTTAGCGATAATGTCCGGGTAGAACTGTGGGGATCCGGCAAACCGATGCGGGAGTTTCTCTGGAGTGACGAAATGGCGGACGCAACGGTCTTTGTAATGGAATCTGTAAACTTTTTGGATTTGACCGGCGTTATGGAAGGTAATGAAATTCGGAATACGCATATTAATATTGGAACAGGTAATGAAATATCAATAAAAAGCGTGGCGGATCTCATAAAAAAAACAGTGGATTTTTCAGGAGAATTATGGTTTAATACTGAAAAACCTGACGGGACTAAGAGAAAATTGTCCGATGTATCCAAATTGAATTCATTGGGATGGAAACACAGGGTTGAAATCGAAGAAGGTTTGGAGCGGATGTATTCGTGGTACAATAAATATACAATGGATTAATAAATAGTGTTTAATTATAATTTAAAAGATTGATTATGAAAAAAGTAAGTTTACTATTAATTTTAGTTTTTACGGCTATTACTATTTCCGCTCAAGAAAGCGGATTTAGCACAAAGGCTGGCCGTAAAGCGACTTTTGCGCGCAACGGCTTTTGGGACAACTGGTTTATCGGTTTAGGCGCCGGAGGCAATGTGGTTATTGGGGATAGTAATGGCGACGCAGATCTCCTGAATCGTGTTACTGTTGCTCCAACTATCCAGGTTGGTAAATGGTATAATCCTTACATTGGAGGCCGTGTGAAATTCCAAGGCGGTTCTTTACACAATTTCTTCAATAACGCAACAGGGATGCTCCACAACAAATATTTTGGTGTTGAAGCCGATGTTCTATGGGATGTTACCAATTATCTGGGTAAATATAACGAGAAGCGTCTTTATAGCTTTATTCCTTATGTAGGTATTGGCGGCGCTCTCGGTTGGGATTACAAACTGGGTGATAAAGAACATCCGGGCGGCAATCAAAAAAACTTCACTATCAATGCCGGTATCATCAATAAATTCAAATTCTCGGAAAGACTGGCTTTGGATATTGATCTGTCTGCCGCGTTGCTTAAAGAAGCTTTTAACCACGGAGGTACTAAATCTTATGACGGTCTGGCCGCCGCTTCTGCCAGTTTGGTATTGAAAGTCGGTAAAAAAACAGACTTCTCCGAAGCTTTGTTGATGGAGCCGCTACTTGAAGATTTGAACAATCAAATCAACAAGCTTCGTCAAGAAAATGACAGGCTTCGCAACCAAAAACCAACAGAAGTTATCAAGGAAGTCGTTAAGGATTGCCCTAAATGTCCGGAAGTAGAGGCTAAAAATTCGTTCGTGTCTAACGTGGTGTTCTTCCGTATCGGAAGCGCCGTTATCGATAAAGGACAAGAAGTTAGCATCTTTAATACAGCTAAATATCTTCAGGATAATCCCGGCTCTAAAGTTGAAATTGTAGGTTATGCCGACAAAAAAACAGGTACGACTACCATTAATAACAGGATTTCCGAAAAACGCGCTAAAAATGTAGCAAATGCGTTGATTAAGAAATACAACATCGATAGTAACCGTGTAATTGTAGAATGGAAAGGCGACACTGTACAACCTTATGCTGAAAATGCCTGGAACCGTGTTGCGATTTTCGTAGTTCAATGATCCGAACCGGAGACACAGAATAAAAGAGAGTAGAATTCCTGCTCTCTTTTTTTGTTTCAGCACGAGAAATAAATAATTTCAGAACTCCTGACTTGGCACAGAATAAACTGTCGCATTTTTACAGCGCTTGGATATCCAATATATTTATACAAAGCATATTGCGATATTAAACCTGTCAAGATCACGACAATACCAG
>JAISSD010000274.1 GCA_031273295.1 Prevotella sp. | reverse complement strand
TTTATAAACGTTCTGGGCATCGAACAGGCGTCTGGTTCCCGTATCCCAGTCTCCTTCCGACCAAAAGGCGCTCACGATAAAATTTGTCAGTTGACTGCCTGTTGCAGGCGAAGCCTTTAACGAGCCGGGAGCATCCTCCCCGGCATCAAAGTCAATTCCCCGGAATGAAGAGACCGCCTGCGGCGCCTCTTCATTCCGTGTACACGAACCAAGTAAAGCCAGTCCTGCCAGGGCAAGAACAGGCACTGCTGTTCTGAATTTGTGATGTATCATATACTGTCTGTAAGTCGTTATTGTAAATCTATTATATCTTGATATTCACAAAGATATTAAATCCGGCCAGACAAGCAGTTACATATTTCCGCCTTTTTATATTCAATTGTCGGAATTAGGGACGGAAATCAAACAGAGAGGGTGTTTTTTTGCCTGTAATGCAAGGAGATTAAGGAATTTAAGGAGTTTAAGGAAATTGAGGAAGCTGAAACATCTGCCCGAACCGGCGCAGGTTATTCCGGCTGAAAAGAGGAATCTGCCGGCCAAACGCACAATACCGACCTGGTGATCCTGTTCTTTTGGATTTGACGGCGCTGTAATGCAAGGAGGAATTTAAGGAATTTAAGGAAACTGAGGAATGTAAGGAAGCTGAAACATCCGCCCGAACCGGCGCGCGTCATTCCAACTATACGGCTCTGTCACAAACTGTTTGAACTCCAATTCGTCGAAATGTTCCAATGTTCCGGTTATAACAAGGGGTTACAATCCCTTGTCAAAGCGCCCGGATATACCTTTTTTTGAGACGCATCCGTCAAATTAAAAAAACATGCTCCAAAGCCTGGCTTTTGGAGCATGTTTAATTTTTTTGATTGAGGCGGAAAGCCTGCCGTCAATTACTTCTTTGGCTGAGTGCGTTTTGCGTAGCGACTCATAAACTTGTCTACGCGCCCGGCCGTATCCACAAGTTTTTGTTTTCCCGTGTAGAAAGGGTGAGACGAACTGGTAATTTCCAATTTTACCAGCGGATAAGTAACGCCGTCTATTTCGATAGTTTCTTTTGCATTGACAGTTGAGCGCGAGATAAATACCTCGTCGTTTGACATATCTTTGAAAGCTACCGGACGGTAATTTTCCGGATGAATATTTTTCTTCATTTTATAGCAGTTTAGGTTTATTTCTTTTTTCAACCGACAAAGATAGTTTTTAATCCTGTTACGCCAAAATATTTTTTTCGTATTTCGTATAAATATATGAATATTTCCGGGAAATTTTAACGGTGCATGACATATCCGCCGGCTATTTGTCGGTACCGTGCACATAGCCGTCAGGTTAAGAACGGTAATAAATAACGGCCCGATATATTACTTCGAAGCCAGATACATGGTGCATAAGCCGAATGTGTATGTTTTATATGAAGCGTCTCTAAATCCGTTTGCCAAAAGCGCGTTTGTCATTTGTTTGCCTTGTATAAACGCTTCGATGGATCTAGGGAGGTAAGAATACGCTGTTTTATCTTTCGATACGAGGCGGCCTATGGAAGGAATGATCAATTTGGAATAGATACGGTATCCCTGTTTCATGGGAAAGTGTTGGGGCGTGGTTAATTCGAGGATCATCAATTGTCCTTCCGGTTTTAGCACGCGGAATATTTCTTTAAGGCCTTTGTTCAGGTCTTCGAAATTGCGGACGCCATAAGCGACCGTGACCGCGTCGAATGAATTGTCTTCCAGTTCGAGAGCCATGCAATCCTGTCGTTCAAAGGTTATTACATCGGATAATCCGGCTTTCAGGGCTTTCTGACGGGCGATTTCCATCATACCTTCCGAAATGTCGATTCCCAGTATCGAATCGGGATTAAGGACGCCGCATGCTTGTATGGCCAGGTCTCCCGTGCCTGTGGCGACGTCGAGGATAGATTTGGGATTTAGCTTTTTCAGCGTGGAAAGGCCTTTCTTGCGCCAACCTTTATCAATACCCATAGATAGCGTATGATTAAGCGTATCGTAATTTCCGGCAATGGAATCAAACATGCGCTCTATCCGGGATCCTTTGTTTCCGGGGCAGGAATGGAGCAGTGTTTTTTCGGCGTCGCGCGTCATTTTTTATACGGGTTGTTGAATTTATACGCTTTTCAGATAATCGAATATGTCTTCATCGTGAATATCGATGATCTCTGTCCTGTTTCCCTCCGCTATCATGCGGAAAGGGTCTGTGGAATTATCGATCAAAAGCCAGTAGTCCGCTATGGGGATAAACATGGAGAAAAGATTTCTCATGCCCGCATGGTAGCGTCTTATAACCACATCGTCGTCTACATGATGTCCGCCAAAGCGTACGCGTTGTTCCACCCGCCTGATGGCCAGTTCGGACGATTCGAGCCAGAAATAAATGAGGGTGACAAAGTAGCCTTCTTTATGCGCCCTGCGTATGAAGTTGGCATAAGACCTGGTCGCCAGCGTGGTTTCTATCGCAAAATCTTCCTGCATGCGCAACATTTCGTTCATGCGCGCGATCATAAGGCGGCCCGCCTCGATAGCCACAGTTTCGGGCTGGAAAGGAGAGAGGCCTTTGGCTATTTCATCGGCATTGATAAATTCCTTGCAATCAAGCATTTTGGGAAACATGGCATACGACGCGGTTGTTTTTCCCGCGCCGTTACAGCCTGCTATGATATAGAGATTCGGCATCTAAATCAACCCCTTTGCTTTAGGTATCCGTTAATGTTTTTTTCGATGCGTGCGGCAACATCGCCGGCGTTCGCTTTCTCGAATTTTTCACCGCTTATTTTCTCATACAGTTCGATGTAGCGTTCCGATACGGAGTTGCAGTATTCTTCTGTCATTTCAGGGACTTTTTGTCCGTCTTTGCCCTGAAATCCGTTTTCCATGAGCCATCTGCGTACAAATTCTTTTGATAGCTGGCGTTGTTCCTCTCCTTTTTCAAACAGTTCCCTGTAAGTGTCCGCATGGAAATAGCGGGAAGAATCGGGCGTATGGATCTCGTCGATCAGGAGAATTTTACCGTCTTTTTTGCCGAACTCGTATTTCGTATCCACAAGGATAAGGTTTTTTTGCGCAGCTATTTCCGTTCCGCGCAGGAACAGCGCGTATGTATATTTTTCGAGCTGTTCGTATTCTTCTTCGCTTATCAATCCCTGCTTGATGATCTCCTCTTTGGAGATATTCTCGTCGTGCCCTTCGTCAGCCTTGGTTGTCGGAGTAATGACGGGGGTCGGGAATTTTTGATTTTCTTTCATGCCGTCGGGAAGCGGGATCCCGCAAAGAGTCCTTGCTCCCGCCTTGTATTCGCGCCACGCGCTCCCTGTAAGATAGCCGCGTATGACCATTTCCACTTTGTATGTTTCGCACCTGATCCCTACTGTTACCATTGGGTCGGGCGTTGCCAGTTTCCAGTTGGGAACGACGTCTGCCGTCGCATCCAGAAATTTGGCCGCAATTTGGTTCAGCGTCTGTCCTTTATATGGAATCCCCCGAGGCAATACGACGTCAAACGCCGAGATGCGATCGGTCGCTATCATTACCAGTAAATCGGTACCTATTGAATATACGTCCCTTACTTTGCCGTGATAGACGTTTGTCTGTCCGGGAAATTTAAAATCTGTTCTTACTAAAGTATTCTCCATTTGTTTAATAATCTAATTTGTTCGGGATCCGTTTGAATTTTCCGGGAATCATTTTACCGTCCGGGTGGTATCTACACGAATTTTCCCGCGATTTCAGGGGGAGTTTGTCCGCAACGTTTTCTATTTGTTGATTTTTATCAGGTCACAGCCTCATTGCGTTGTATTTTGGCTGAAACGGATCATCTTTTCATTTTGGGCGCCTTGCCGCCCTTCATCTGGGTCATCATTTTCATCATCTTGCGGGTTTCGTCAAACTGTTTAATGAGTTTGTTCACCTCCCGAATAGAAGTTCCACTCCCGTTAGCGACGCGTTGACGGCGGCTTCCGTTAAGTATTTCCGGTTGAGACCTTTCTTTCGGAGTCATGGAATAGATGATAGCCTCGATGCTTTTGAAAGCGTTGTCGTCTATATCCAGATTCTGAATAGCCTTGCCAACTCCCGGTATCATCGAGGCCAGCTCTTTCAGGTTACCCATCTTCTTGATTTGCTGTATCTGGCCGATGAAATCGTTGAAATCAAACTGGTTTTTCGCTATCTTTTTTTGCAAACGGCGGGCTTCTTCTTCGTCGTATTGTTCCTGCGCCCTTTCCACGAGCGAAACGATGTCGCCCATACCAAGTATGCGGTCAGCCATACGTTCAGGGTGGAACACATCAAGTGCGTCCATCTTTTCGCCTGTACCCACAAACTTGATAGGCTTGTCTACTACCGAACGGACAGACAGTGCGGCGCCGCCACGGGTATCGCCATCCAGCTTGGTTAGCACAACCCCGTCGAAATTCAGCCTGTCGTTAAATTCTTTGGCTGTATTTACTGCATCCTGTCCGGTCATGGAATCTACCACGAAGAGGATCTCGTCAGGTTTCACGGCGTCTTTGACGGCTGTGATCTCTTGCATCATCTGCTCGTCTATGGCCAGACGTCCGGCGGTATCTATTATGACAAGGTCGTTTCCGTTCTGTTTCGCGAATTTAATCGCATTCTGCGCTATTTGCACGGGATTTTTGTTCTCCTCTTCCGAATATACGGGAACATCTATTTGCGCGCCCAGTATCTTCAATTGCTCGATGGCGGCAGGACGATAAACGTCTCCGGCAACCAGCAGGGGATTCTTGCCTTTCTTCGATTTCAGCAGCTTTGCCAGTTTACCCGAGAAAGTAGTCTTACCCGAGCCTTGAAGACCCGACATCAGGATAATGGCAGGGGAGCCTTTCAGGTTTATGCCGGTAGCGGTACCTCCCATCAGAGCGGCTAATTCGTCATGCACTATCTTCACCATCAATTGCTCGGGTTTAACGGCTGCAAGCACGTTTTGTCCCATTGCCTTTTCCTTGACGGTTTCGGTAAATTGTTTTGCCGTTTTGTAGTTTACGTCGGCGTCAAGCAGTGCGCGGCGTACATCTTTCAGCGTTTCGGCAACATTTATCTCGGTGATCTTGCCTTCTCCTTTCAAGATCTTAAATGAGCGTTCTAATCTGTTACTTAGACTTTCAAACATATTATTGTTATTTTATTATCGGGTATATAAGATGTGCAAAGATATAAACTTTTGGTATAAAGTGAAAACTGTATGCCGTTTTCTGCAAAAGGACAATGTTCATGCCTTATTTGGGCGCAGGTACTACAAGACGCCTTTCGGCCCATTCATTATACTTTTTTACCAGCTTGTCCACTATCTTTGGATTTTCGGAAGCCACATTCCTTAACTCCGTCCTGTCTTCATTCAGGTTATACAATTCCCAGGGACTGCCTTCTCCCGCTTGCACAATTTTCCACCCGTCTTTAGCGATCAGAGCCTTTTCGCCAAAATGTTCGAAACCCAGATATTCGTGTCCTTTTCTTTTCCCCTCCGTCAGTACAGGCGCAAGGCTTTTCCCTTCGAGCGGGATCATCTCATTGCCGTTATATGTCTTGGGGTAATTTACTTTTGCCAAATCGAGGCAGGTAGCCATTATGTCCATCACGTGCCCCTGTTGTTCGGTCATACCGCCCTTTTTGTACTTCAAGCCTTTGGACCAGTAGGCAATCATCGGGGTACAGATACCGCCTTCATAAGATTTGGCCTTCCAGAAACGGAAAGGAGTATTTGCCACATTCGCCCACTTGGCTCCGACAGAGGCATACGTCAGTTCCGATCCCGGCAAGACTTGTTTTTTGCGCGGATAAACAATCTTCTCTCCCATACGGGTCATATCCGGACGATCGTTCTCTCCTTCGCTGTAGTTCTGACAGTCTTCATTACTGCAACCGTTATCCGACAAAAACAATATCAATGTATTGTCTAGCCGCCCGTTCTTTTCCAAGGCTTCGAGAAGCTCCCCTATTCCCCGATCCATACGGTCTACCATCGCCGCATGTACGGCCATCGCGCGGGCGTCCCATTCCCTGTCGGAATTTTCCGTCCATTTATCAGTAAACTGGCGGGGCGAAAGACAGTCATACGCGAAGGGGAAAATACCCAGCTCTTTCATCCGCAGATAACGGCGTTCACGTATCGCATCCCAGCCATCCATGTAGGTATCCCTGTATTTCTCGATGTCTTCCGGCAGGGCATGCAAGGGCCAATGCGGGGCTGTATATGACAGATACATAAAGAAAGGCCTGTCGCTTCCGGCATAGCGGTTGACATACGACACGGCGCTGTCTGAAAACGCTTGCGTGATATAATAATTTTCAGGTACATTTTTTATCGGAGTTTCGCCATTCACAAGGCTAAAAGGGTCGAAATAATTGGCGACTCCGTAAATGATCCCGTAAAAGTCCTGAAAGCCGCGGTTTACAGGATAATTCTTCTTGTCGGCAAAATCCTCATGATAAACCTGATGCGCCAGCCATTCCCGCTGGTCTTTCTTCAACGGGGTTTCGGCTACATGCCATTTGCCGATCATCCCTGTCTGATATCCCGCATCCTTGAGAACTTCGGCAATGGTTACGCTATTATGAGTCAGGGTTCCTTTGTATCCCGGTAAATTTTCGTTGAAAGTCATGCGTCCGATTCCAGCCTGATGCTGATAAAGTCCGGTGAGCAGCGAAGCCCTGGTAGGACAACTGCGTCCGGCATTGTAGAAGCGGCTGAAGCGTAAGCCATCGCTAGCCAGTCTATCCAGATTGGGCGTTTGTATTTCGCCTCCATAACAACCCATATCCGAATATCCGAGGTCATCGGCTAAAATAACAATGATATTGGGGCGTTCATCTGTTTGCGAAAAAACGTTGAGGCACAATCCGGTCAGGGCTGTTAATGAGCATGCTTTAAATAGTCCGTTGTTCATAATGTATTTGTTTTATATGATGGCATTTGTATTTATCGGTTTTCGGGCGGAGCAAATCGCCACAAAGCCAAAAAACGTTTCAGGTTACGAAGATACAAAGATTAAGCTTAACACAACCTACCATGTGAACAGATATAAAATTTCAGGGCTGTATTTCAAGGAAACGAAAAACAAGATAAAAGGAGAAATATAGCGTGTTTTTTAAACAATTTTATCTATAACCCCGTTTGTCTGTGGATACTTACGGGTGTTCTTCTGTTACGATTGTCCGTGTATTACATCCGGTATTGCAAGTGGCGATATGAAAAATAGCCTTTTGTTCGGTTCTTTATCCGAATTCCGACAATTGAATATAAAAAGGCGGAAATACATAACAGACTATTCGGTCGGATTAAATACTTTTGTCGGACATAGAAATACTTTGTCGTAGGGCGTCCAAACTATAACAATTAATGCGCAAAAAAACATATCACATACTCCATGAATAAAGCAATAGCCGACAATACAGGACAACCGGTGGCAGGCGCCATTAGGAATTAAGAATGAAGAATTAGGAATGAAGAATTCAGAACTCCTGACTTGGCACAGAATAAACTGTCGCATTTTTACAGCGCTTGGATATCCAATATATTTATACAAAGCATATTGCGATATTAAACCTGTCAAGATCACGACAATACCAG
>JAISSD010000233.1 GCA_031273295.1 Prevotella sp. | reverse complement strand
TGACTATAAATCAAAGACTATAAGTAACACTTGGTGAAAAGAACAGTTTTTGGATTAAAGACTTGGGCCGTGTCTTTTTCCAATGATATGCAAGTCCTGCGGATTATCTTTATACCGGGTCCGGGTTATAAAGTGGCGTCCAGCCGGGACTTGCCGTCGGGTCAAAGCTGAATTCATTAACACAAAGAATACAAAGTGTAGCACAAAAGGCGCAAAGAGTTTATATTATCCTTTGCATGCATTTTTTTCTATTGATATGGACGCCCTACAGGCAAAAATGCGGGATTTGCAGTAGAAAAGACGTGGCGCGCCACGGTACATCGCCTTTTCTACTGCAAAACAGCCCGTTTTGTATCTTGAGATCATATTCCCGAAAAATTTAAACAGATCCTTAATAAATAACCAATAGCTTGTGATAAACAGGCTGTTTTTATTTTTATTTATTAATTTTGTGTCCGAAAGTCATTTTGGCTTGAATACAATAGTATTTCTTAGTGTTAAAAGTGTGAGCAAACACGGATGTTTTTTTTAACAACATAAAATTTATAATGGCAAACTTGTTAAATATAAGAGGATTGCATGCCAATGTTGAAGGCAGGGAAATATTGAGAGGATTAAACCTTGAGGTTAACGAAGGGGAGATCCATGCAATAATGGGGCCGAATGGCGCAGGAAAGAGTACCCTGGCTTCCGTATTGGCCGGCAATCCGAATTTTGAAGTAACGGAAGGGGAAATAGAATTCAAAGGGCATGATCTACTGGAAATGGAACCGGAAGAAAGAGCCAGAGAAGGACTTTTTCTGAGCTTCCAATATCCGGTAGAGATACCGGGAGTGAGCATGACCAACTTTATGCGCGCTTCACTCAACGAAATCCGTAAACACCGGAAACAAGAGCCTGTACCGGCTTCCGGTTTCCTGAAAATGATAAAAGAAAAAAGGGAACTGGTAGAACTGGATAAGGACCTTGCCGGACGCTCGGTTAATGAAGGCTTTTCGGGTGGAGAGAAGAAGCGTAACGAAATATTCCAGATGGCTATGCTGGAGCCGAAACTGGCAATATTGGACGAAACCGATTCGGGCCTTGATATAGATGCGTTGCGTATAGTTGCGTCCGGAGTAAACAAATTGAGGCGTAAAGACAACGCCACAATAGTGATCACTCACTATCAGCGTCTACTGGATTATATCGAACCGGACTTTGTACACGTGTTATACAAAGGACGGATCGTGAAAACCGCAGGACCGGAGTTGGCTCTTGAGCTGGAAAAAAAAGGCTACGACTGGATCATTAAAGAATTTCAAGAATGATAGAAAATCAATATACGGACATATTCAACCGGTACAGGAAGACGATAGACGCCAAATCTGCAGCGGGATTGAACAGCCTTCGCGACAAAGCTTTCGAAGCCTTCCGTAAACAGGGTTTTCCTACCGGAAAACTTGAAGATTACCTTTATTTGGATGTGGCTGCGGAGTTTATGCCCGATTTTGGTTTGAATCTCAATCGAGCGCCTTTTCTTGGCAATCCATACATGGCCTTCGGATGCGAGCTTCCAAATATGACGGCAAACCTGTATTTTGTGCTTAACGATTTGTTTCATGAAGAACATCAACCGCATGTGGAGTACCCGAAAGGCGTTTTTGTCGGTAGCCTGAAACGATTTGCCGAACAGCAGCCCGGAATATGCAGCAAGTATTACGGGCAGATAGCGGATGTGTACAACAACGGTATCATTGCTTTCAATACAATGTTCGCGCAGGACGGATTTGTTATCTATGTGCCTGAAAATGTTGTGATTGAACAACCTGTACAATTGATTAACATACTGAAAAGCGAATTCATCAGTCTGGTTAATCGCCGTATCCTGATTATTGCGGAAGACAATGCGCAGGTGAAACTGCTTGTCTGTGACCATACTGTAGACGAATCCCGGTTTTTGGCCACTCAGGTAACTGAAATTTACGCCGGACGAAATGCAATTGTAGATTGCTACGACCTGGAAGAGAATTCGGACAGGGTGACCCGTCTGGCCAATACATTTGTTTTACAGAAGGGATCTTCGAATGTATTGGTGAATAATATGACTTTGAATACGGGGGTGAGCCGCAACAATTACAATGTAAAATTGAATGGCGAACATGCCGAGGCCTGTGTGTGCGGAATGGTTATAGCCGACAGGCGGCAATACGTGGATAACTTTGCATTCCTGGACCATGCCGGCCCGCACTGTACAAGTACGCAGTTGTTTAAATATGTACTGCAAGACGAGGCCAAAGGCGCTTTTTGCGGCCGTATTCTGGTTGAGAAAGATGCACAGAAAACAACGGCATACCAGTCCAACAGGAATCTGTGCATGTCGCCCGATGCGAAAATGTATGCCAAACCGCAGCTTGAGATATATGCCGATGACGTCAAATGCTCGCATGGTTTGACCACCGGCCGGCTGGACGAAGAAGCATTGTTCTATCTTCGTTCCCGGGGTATTGGCCGTGACGTTGCCAGGCTTATGTTGATGCAGGCTTTTACGGCAGGCGTTTTGGCGCATGTGCGTATACCTCTTCTGAGAGAGAGGTTGCAGGATCTGGCAGGGAAACGTTTTA
This sequence comes from Prevotella sp., assembly GCA_031273295.1. Classification (GTDB taxonomy): domain Bacteria; phylum Bacteroidota; class Bacteroidia; order Bacteroidales; family Dysgonomonadaceae; genus Dysgonomonas. Next base: position 3,540 of record JAISSD010000233.1, on the reverse strand, counting down.
GAGGAGAAAGCGCACGTTGTGGCAATTGCCTGGTGTGCAAATAAACCGGTCACGGATCACGGGTATGAGTTACAGGGAGTAACAAAACCCGTAATTCGTAACTTGTAACTTGTAAATAAAATGGATATTGAAAAAATAAGAGCCGATTTTCCTGTTCTGTCTGCTACCGTATATGGCAAGCCCCTTGTTTATTTCGACAACGGGGCTACTACTCAAAAACCAAAATGCGTGGTAGAGGAAATAGAAAAAGTATATTATACCACGAATGCCAATGTACATCGTGGCGTACATCATTTAAGCCGGCAAGCGACCGACATGGCGGAAGAGTCCCGCGTTGTAGTGCAGCAATTCATTCATGCAATGCATAGCAAGGAAATTATCTTTACTAAAGGCACGACCGAATCTATAAATCTGGTAGCCCATAGTTTTTGCCGGCAGTTTTGTTCCGAAGGCGACGAGATCATAATTTCGGCGATGGAGCACCACGCCAATATTGTTTCGTGGCAATTACAGGAGGAAACAAGAGGCATAAAGCTGAAAGTTATTCCTGTCGACGAAAAAGGCGAGCTGAGAATGGACGAGTTCAGGAAGCTAGTTTCACCCAAAACGCGCCTGGTATCGGTAACGCATGTGTCCAATGTATTGGGAACGATAAATCCCATAGCGGATATAATAGAAATAGCGCATGGCCACGACGTCCCCGTGCTTATAGACGCCGCACAGTCTGTGCAACACATGGAGATAGACGTGCAAAAGCTGGATTGCGACTTTTTGGTTTTCTCTGCGCACAAAGTATACGGGCCAAATGGAGTAGGGGTGCTTTATGGAAAAGAAAAGTGGCTGAACCTGATGCCACCCTATCAGGGAGGAGGAGAAATGATAAGCCGGGTATCGTTCAAGAGAACGGTTTACAATGAATTGCCATTCAAATTTGAAGCAGGTACGCCCGATTATCCGGGCGTCATAGCTTTTTCCAAAGCAATAAACTATATAAAAAATATCGGGTTCGATTCAATAAAAGCATACGAAGACCGCTTGTTAAGCTATTGTACCGATGAATTGAAAAAAATAGAAAATATCCGTATTTTCGGCGTTTCCGACAATAAGAGCAGTGTTATTTCGTTTCTTGTAGGGAATATTCATCATTACGATACGGGAATGCTTTTGGATAAAATGGGAATAGCCGTGCGCACAGGCCATCATTGCGCCCAGCCTCTTATGGAAGAGCTTGGCATAGAAGGAACCGTAAGGGTTTCAATAGCATTTTACAATACAAAAGAAGAGATAGATAAACTTATAGAAGGAATAAAACGGATAGTAACCATGTTTGGCTAACTGTGGCGTTGAATCTCAAAAAAACATAATTGTAAAAGTTTATTTTCAAATTATAAAAGCTTTGTGTAAATTTGCAAACTAATTTTTGAGTGGAATGAAGATCAAAATTCTGTGTACGTTTTTGTTGGCTGTATCATTGGCTTCGTGCGGCGAGTATAATAAAGTACTGAAAAGCCGCGACGCCGAATTGAAATATACATATGCCAGGAAGTACTTCGATCAAAAAAAATATAGCAGGACAACTACTTTGCTGGACGAAATCCTTACCACATACACAGGTTCGTCAAAAGAACAGGAAATACTGTTTCTGATGGCGCAGGCCTACTTTTACGATAAAGATTATACCTCTGCCACCCAATACTATACCCGGTATTACAATAAGTTTCCCAAAGGAGATTATACCGAATTGGCAAGATTCAATGCCGCGTACGGCCTGTATCTTGATTCGCCTGACGCCCGGCTGGATCAGACGAACACAATAAAGAGCATTCAGGAATTTCAGAATTTCCTTGAGCATTTTCCTCAAAGCGAAAAGGCTCCCGAAGCACAGGATCTGATGTTTAAATTGCAGGAGAAACTGGCTTATAAAGAGCTTCTTGCCGCCCGCCTTTATTTCAATCTGGGGCTTTATATGGGCAACAACTACGAATCCTGTATTGTCACATCCCGCGAAGCGTTAAAAAACTATCTGTTTTCGGAATTGTCGGAAGAGTTTCAGATATTGATTGTAAGATCAAGATACGAACTGGCATATTATAGTGTTGAAGAAAAGAAACAGGCGCGTTATCGCGAATTGATGGATGAACATTTCAATTATAAAAATATGTTTCCCGACGGAAAGTATATGAAAGAAACAGAGAAGTATTACCATCAGGCTTTAAAAGTTCTCGGACAGGATGCAGACCGGATAGCGGTACCAACCGGAACAGAGTGAACAGGCAGAATATTTCAACCAAATATAAATTAAAATGGATTATAGAAAATCGAATGCAGCCGGCAATACAGTTACCAGAGACATGATGACATTGTCGGAAGATACAGGTAATGTGTACGAAACCGTAAGGATCATTGCAAAACGCGCGAACCAGATCTCTGTAGAAATGAAACAGGATCTGGATAAAAAGCTGCAGGAATTTGCTTCATATAGCGATAATCTGGAAGAAGTTTTTGAAAACAGGGAACAGATCGAGATTTCGCGTTATTATGAAAAATTACCCAAGGCGACATTGATCGCCTCGCAGGAATATACGGAAGGCAAACTTTATTACAGAAATCCAAACAAGGATAAAGACAACTTCTAAAAAATACAAATGATACAGCGTATACAATCTATATTTTTACTTCTGGCAGGCGCTTTGATGGGAGTGACGGTTTTCAGTCCGTTATTGACATTGTCGGACAGTACCGGATTGTTAACTGACTTTTATTCTTTGGGTACAGGAAAATTATTCGATGTGCAATATCCGGCATGGGGCGTTGTTTTTATTGCTGTGCTAGGTGCATTGGCGGCGTTGATAAACATATTTTTGTATAAAAACCGGAATTTGCAGATAAAAGCCGGAATATTGACATCCTTGCTGATCCTGTTTTTCTATGTGACTGTATACGTATATTTCGGCTCGTACACCGGGAAATACAACCTGTCATTTACCGGTATTCGGTATGGCATGGCGCTTCCTTTTATAGCGTTAATATTTAATGTATTGGCAGTACTGCGGATAAAAAAGGACGAGAAACTGGTAAAATCATTGGATCGTATACGGTAACAGGGCAGCGTTTCACAAAGGGTATTGTTATGAAAATACAGATAATTCAAAATCCTTTCAATAAATCCAGTCGTTTTTCGCGACCCGGCATAATCCAAATTTGTTTGGCTTCTGCGCTCGCTACTCAAAACGTTACATTTGAGTGCATTTGACTGCATCGAACTGACGTTTCAAACTGTCGCAAGTCCCGCGGGGAGGACGCATAAAAAACTCTTTCAAAACTTCGTTCAAAAAATATCACCGCAGGCCGTTTTTTATGCAAAGATGCAAAAGAAATTCTTTGTGCTCTTTGTGATACACTTTGTGTTAATGAATTTGGAGGAGGCCTTTAAATCGACAGCGATGCGGCGGAACTGTATGGCGTGGCAACAATGCGTATCAACGAAGCGGTAAAAAACAACCCGGACAAGTTTCCTGAAGGGTATATATTGGAATTGAA
>JAISSD010000069.1 GCA_031273295.1 Prevotella sp. | reverse complement strand
CAAACAGTGGAGTACAACAGCGTGAATAGCGCTTACCCCGGTACAGCTGTTAGCTTGCAGTTCCACCATGCCCTGTCGCGTATTCTGGTCGCAGCCTCTTCCAGTCTCGGTCAGGAAGTACCCGTAGTTATTACCGGACTGGAGTTGAAGAACCTGTACACGAAAGGTACCCTGCCGTTGAACTCGGATGATCTTCTTGCCACGGCTTGGGGCCACACTACAGGCCAGGCCGGTGACAAAGTTTTGTGGACGAAGGATACAGGGGAATCTACCGTTAAAGATTACGCATACAGTCTGCCAGCTTCGGGTGTTCATGTCGGTGAAACACCCGCGAATGTCACCGGTGACGACCAGGGGATTTTCGTTCTGCCCCAGAAAACCAAAGGTGCGGATGTAACCGATACCGACCGCGATGGCGAGTTCGGTTTGGAGATTGCCTATACAGTCAATGGCAATCCCGCTCCCGCTCCTGCTTTCATACAGTTCGCCGACCTGGTCAACGAGACTTCCAAAGAAAGTGTCACATTCGAGATTGGTCGTCAGTACGTATTGAATTTGACGTTCGGTGCCGGTTCGGGTACCGGTGGTGACGGCGATCCCGGCAGTTCCGATCCTGACATCAACATCGGGGCCAAAATCAGCTTCGGTGCTCTTGGCGTTGAAGATTATCCTGAAGACGACATACAGGTTCCGCCGCCGCCTGATCCCAACAAGAAAACCTGGGCAGCTTCGAACATTTATTGGGATGATGCAAATGGCAGATTGACTTTCGCCGAATCCGATACCGACATGGAAGGTTACCAGGGCGTCATCTTCAAGTGGGGTAGTCTGGTCGGTGTTTCCGCTGGCGCCAGCGGCTCTTTCGACGCCAGCGATTACCTGTTTGTTCCTAACCTCGCGGACGGCTCGTATTCCAAGGTACGGGTTGGCGATGTTCAGGATGACGCCCTGTATCTTATTACCAGCGGCTCTTGGACTGGCGGTACAACTCCTACTACCGACTGGCCATTGATTGCTTACGCCAATGCAAGCGTTGTTCCCGCTCCCGGTGTTGCCGATCGCAACGACACAAGTCTGACGGAATTGCCTTTGGCCACCTCTGCTACTGACTACACGAGTTACACGGGTGACATATGTAAATATCTGTCCGGGCATAAAGCTTCCAGCAATTTAGTTGGTAACTGGGTAATGCCAACCAGCAAGAATTTCGGCGAGCCTACCGCCGGTAACGTTTTCGCCGGTTCCGATTACACGTGGACTGGCGGTTCGGCAACTCCGTCTGGCGTGTATGGTGAAGATGAGATTCCATCCGGCGTTATATTCACCTATGCTGTTAACAGCCCCGTCTTCTTTCCCGCTTCCGGGTACCGCTTCCTCACCGATGGCAACCAGAGCAACATTGGCGGCAGCGGCTACTACTGGGCGGCGTCAGCCAACGGTGATTCGGGCGCGCACATCCTGGGCTTCGCCAGCGGCAGCGTGTACCCGGGCAGCGACGCCAGCCGGACGCTCGGTTACAGTGTCAGGTGTGTGCGGTTATAGTCGGAGGATTGTAGCGCTTTAGGCGCGCATTCGATTCATTTGATTTATTGCCTTCCCGCATTTAAGAGCGGGAAGGTTTGAATACCGCCTCAAAGGCGGTCGAAATTTTTTTTCGTTTTCGTTGTTTTGCATTTTTTAACAAAACCATAAAAAAACATAAATTTGGTGCGTGGGAATTAACGGAGGATTCCGGCAATTGTGCCAGTCATCAATGAAACGAAGCGTGATTTTTGTCAAATCGCCAAAGTCCGGGATAATAAAAATCATGCAAGTTCCATGTGTCGATTGAAAACAAAATTATTATCATATGAAACAGATATGGTAAACGGCACGGGCGAAAAGTGTAAAACAGAGGAGAAATTGAGCCGGGAGTTCTGCCGGGCCTTGTGTGCCGTCAGGAGAGTGGTTAATACTGTCTGAACACGATTTACAGGATTACAGGATTTTCCTGATTGCGTCCGCAAAGAATTGTTACTGAATAATATGGCTGTTATTGCATTACAAACGCATGTTTTACAATGTATTAAAAATTACAGTCAATTTAATTCACAACAGTTTCTGGATCTTTTAATCCTTGAATCGTGCAAATCACGGTTCAGACTTTTCTTTGTCCTTTCGGATTTTAACCGCCCCGCAATCCGTTGAGCGCCAATAATGAGGTTTGGTGTTGGTTGGCAACTCATTTGCTCTACAGAGGTTGTTCTGTCAAGAACATGAGGTAGAAACGAGGTTAAAAACAGTATTCACCCGTTTATTAAAAATCCTGTAACCGAGGTTGTTCTGTCAAGAAAACCAGGTGGAAACGAGGTTAAAACAATGTTCGCCCAACCTATGTGTTTGTCCGAACCGGATTGTTCGCGTTTGTTATCGGGGCGCACACAAACCACAAAGAAGGCGCAGAGTACGCAGCGAAAAAAACATTACAAAATTTTCAATCATCCCGGCATATCCTGTTATAAATTGTTTATTTATCATACCTAAAGGACAGTTTTTGACCTGCTTGCCACATCCGGTACACTGACTGCCGGAATGAAATTGGCGCCGGTTGCAAGGGTAAAATAAATCAGCGCTTGGCGTGCCGAAGCCTTTTTCTGAAATTTTCTCTTCTTTTTTATCCGATATACAGGTAAAGACACTATCTTTGTGTACATTATGATTACATACTTTGTCCATGCCATACTGTTTTTTTAATTAATAACCCGATTGATAGCTCCAAAGCATGGTATTTTGCGCTTCGGGCGTCTTGCAGACAGCAGGAGACAAGGGGCGGGCAGTCTTGATTTTTATTATACGCGCTTGCAAATCGGGAAAATTTCATATAAGTTTGGGCTTGTATTGAAAGCGCTCAATATTTTCGTTCTATGTTAAAAAGAATTGTGAGATACACATGGCCTCCGGCGGTCGTAGCCATTATCATTTTTTATTTATGCTGCCTCGTCCCTGTAGACGATATCCCGGACGTCAGGTTCCGGTTTTTTATACCTGCCGATAAGATCGTGCATTTTTTGATGTATTTTGGTCTGGCCGGAGTGGCGTCTGTCAATTATATTTATGACAGGAAAGGATATGTTATCATTCTGAAGCTCGTGATATTCGCCATACTTGCGCCTATACTGTACGGGGGGCTGATAGAGATAATACAGGCGGAATACTTTCCGGAAAGAAGCGGAGACCGCTATGATCTTCTGGCCGACGCGTCGGGCGCATTGGCGTCTCTGCCTGTATCCCTTTGGTTCAGGCGTTTTGTGCTAAACAGGCAATTACAAAAACAGGATATATGAAACGGGCATGCAAAAGTTGCGTCAAAGAGCATGCAAAAACGTTCGGCGGAGCCATATGTCAGGGTTCCTTGTGACCGTAAAAAAACAAATATAATACATGAAATGAATTATTCAAAAAGAGTGGATGCGGGATTAAGTTTTGTAACCGGAATAAGATGAGCATTGCAATTATAAAATATAACGCGGGGAATATCTTTTCGGTGGAGCATGCTTTCAAACGTTTGGGCGTGGAGACCATTGTGACCGCCGACAAGAAATTGATAGAGAAAGCCGACAAAGTCATTTTTCCGGGAGTGGGGGAGGCCGGTTCCACTATGTGTCATCTGCGTCAAACGGGACTGGATAAGTTTATTCCAGGCTTGAGGCAACCTGTGTTGGGTATTTGCCTGGGGATGCAATTGATGTGCTCTCATTCCGAGGAAGGAAATGCAGACTGCCTGAACATATTTGATACGAAAGTAAAACGTTTTGTATCTCAAAGACATGAAGACAAGGTGCCTCATATAGGCTGGAATACGATAACAAACGTGAAAAGCGCAATATTTGACGATTCGCTTGAAAACCGCTTCGTATATTTTGTCCATAGTTATTATGCGGCCATTTGCGAACATACGGTTGCGACGACGGATTATATTCATCCGTTTAGTGCGGCCATGAGTAAAGGTAATTTTCATGCCACGCAATTCCATCCCGAAAAGAGTGGAAGCGAGGGTGAAAAAATATTAAGAAACTTTTTGTCAAATACTTGATAATCAATTGTTATGGATAAATACGATGGATTAAGAAAACTTCAGGAACCCGGAGCGCAGGGAACTGTTTCGGAAGAAGGATTCCGGCAGGAAAAATCCGGGATATTGAATCCGGATAACTGCAACAGCGACAGGAGGGGATTGGGAGGCGTGCAAAAAAGTACATGTTTTTTTCTTGACGGCAGAGCATGATAGAGATTATTCCGGCTATAGATATTATCGGCGGCAAATGTGTCCGCTTGTCGCAAGGCGACTACAATGCTAAAAAAGTATATAACGAAAACCCGTTGGAAGTCGCCAGAATGTTTGAAGACGCTGGCCTGCGCCGTCTTCATCTGGTAGACCTTGATGGAGCAAAGGCCAAAAGGGTTATCAATCAGGCTGTCTTGGAAAATATAGCGTCAAATACATCTCTTGTCATTGATTTTGGAGGAGGAGTACAAAGTGATCACGACCTTGATATAGCCTTTAATTCAGGCGCGGCCATGGTTACCGGAGGCAGTGTTGCCGTGAGGAATAGAGAACTTTTTATATGCTGGATAAAAAAATACGGCAGTGAAAAGATAATATTGGGAGCCGATTGTAAAGACCGTAAAATAGCCGTTTCGGGCTGGCAGGAATCCACATCGGCAGATATTATTCCTTTTATCGGAGATTACGGAAAGGACGGGGTTGACAAGGTCGTTTGCACGGATATCGGCAAAGACGGTATGCTGCAAGGCCCTTCCATCGGCTTGTACAAGGAAATATTGAATACTTTTCCCGATCTGTACCTGATTGCGAGCGGCGGGGTCGGTTGTTTGCAGGATATACTTGATTTGGAAAATGCGGGGGTTCCCGCCGTTATTCTGGGGAAAGCCATTTATGAAAACAGAGTGTCGTTGAAGGAGTTAAGTTCGGTAAATTCTTCTATCGGCAACCCCTAACCTGTAATTGTGAAAATGTTAGCAAAAAGAATAATACCTTGCCTTGACGTAAAAGACGGGACGACCGTGAAAGGAACCAACTTTGTGAATCTTCGCGAAGCGGGAGATCCTGTTGAACTTGGCGTGCGTTACAGTGAACAGGGGGCCGACGAACTCGTGTTTCTTGATATTACGGCGTCGTATGAGGAACGCAAGACTTTTACGGAACTGGTCAGGCGCATAGCCGCAAATATCAATATTCCTTTTACCATTGGCGGCGGCGTCAATGAGTTATCCGATGTGGACAGATTGTTAAATGCCGGGGCAGACAAGGTTTCCGTAAATTCAGCGGCCATAAGAAATCCTGGAATTATAAGGGAAATAGCTGAAAATTTCGGTTCGCAGGTATGTGTTTGTGCGATAGACGCCAGCTTTGAAGGCGGGATATGGTCTTGCTATACCGGCGGCGGCCGCAATAAAACGGATAAAGAACTTTTTTCATGGGCTAAAGAGGCTGAAAATTCAGGAGCCGGTGAAATACTTTTCACCAGCATGAACCATGATGGCGTGAAAACCGGATATGCCAACGAAGCCTTGCGGCGATTATCCGAAACTCTGAACATCCCTGTCATCGCTTCGGGCGGGGCCGGGAATATGGAACATTTTCGCGACGTATTTGTTGAAGGCAAGGCGGATGCCGCATTAGCGGCCAGCGTCTTCCATTTTGGCGAAATAGCGATAAAAGATTTGAAAGCTTATTTGAAAAAAGAAAATATAAACGTAAGATGACTCTTGATTTCGACAAGGCGGGCGGGCTTGTGCCTGCCATTATACAGGATAATGAGACAAATAAAGTGTTGATGCTTGGCTATATGAACGAAGAAGCCTTGTGTAAAACGCAGGAAAGCGGCAAAGTGACGTTCTTTAGCCGTACAAAGCGGCGTCTTTGGACAAAGGGCGAAGAAAGCGGGAACTTCCTGAATGTGGTATGTATAAAAGAAGATTGCGACAGGGATACTCTTTTGATAAAGGTAAATCCCGCAGGCCCGGTTTGCCATACGGGAGCGGATACCTGTTTCGAAGAAGAGAACAGGGAAGACATTCTGTTTCTTAAATATCTTCAGCGTTTTATAGAAAAAAGATACAATGAAATGCCCGAAGGTTCCTATACTACTTCGCTCTTTCAATCGGGAGTCAACCGTATGGCTCAGAAGGTGGGAGAGGAGGCTTTGGAATCGGTGATAGAAGCATGTAACGGCACAGACGGACGTTTGATATATGAATCGGCGGATATGCTTTATCATCTGATCGTTTTGCTGGTTTCCAAAGGATTGAGTATTGAAGATCTGGCCGGGGAACTTAAAAAACGGCACAAGAAACAATCAACCTCCCGGACGGGTAACAGACACAGTCATGGATAAAGATGTAATTGTAAAATACGAAGGCGTGGATTTGGACAGGGGTGGGAATAACATCTTGAGTGATATCAACATCTCGATAAACGAGGGTGAATTCATATATCTGATAGGGAAAGTGGGTTCGGGAAAGAGCACGTTCCTGAAAAGCCTTTATCATGAAATACCCATAGGCGCGGGGCATGGTCGCATACTGGATTATGAACTGGAAAATACAAGGAAAAAAGAGATACCTTACTTGCGACGGAAGGTAGGAATTGTTTTTCAGGATTTTCAATTATTGATAGACCGCACAGCCGCCAGGAATCTTGAATTTGTGCTTCGCGCTACAGGTTGGAAAAACAAGGCCTTGATAGACATACGGATCGGGGAAGTTCTTGCGCAAGTGGGAATGCAAAATAAAGGTTATAAAATGCCGCACGAGCTGTCGGGGGGAGAGCAGCAACGCATCGTTATAGCGCGCGCTTTGCTCAATTCGCCGGAGATAATACTGGCCGATGAACCAACCGGAAATCTTGACCCTGAAACCGGGAACCAGATTGTGCAATTGTTGCATACCATATCGGAAAGCGGTACCGCCGTTATCATGTCGACGCATAATTATGCTGTTGTTCGGAAATATCCCGGCAGGATCATCAAGTGTGAAGACGGATATTTAAGAGATGTGCAAACGGGAAGTCAAATGCAGGCGCATACCGGAAGTAATAATTAATAATGTGGAGGGAAATTATGGAAATAAGGAAACTGGATATAACAAACGGCAATGAAATTTCATTTGTAGAAAATCTTTATATAGAGTCTTTTCCGTTGAGCGAACGCCGTCCGGTGGAAGCAATGCTGGACTTGTATAAGGGAGCTTCGCCTTTTGTTATTGCCATGATCCTGGAAGACGATAATACAATCGGGTTTTTTAGCTATTGGGATTTGGATGAATTTATATTTGCCGAGCATTTTGCCATTTCTCCCGGATTCCGTAACGAAGGTTACGGCCGCAAAGCGATGGATTTGTTTATGAAAGATATTACCCGGCCTGTCGTACTCGAAGTTGAATTGCCTGCAACCATACTGTCGGAGCGGCGTATTGGGTTCTACCAGCGTATCGGGTTCAAATTATGGGAAAATGTGCAATACCAGCAGCCGGCGTATCACAAAGACGGTATTGCCATTCCGATGAAGTTGATGACGTATGGCAACCTTGATATGGAAAAGGATTTAATTGGCGTCAGAAGCAAGCTGTATGGCGTGGTATATAATTGCTGAATAGTATCAAGCCTGTTTATTATTAAAAAATCTCGCTTTCCTGTTGAAAATAACAGGAGAAAATTTTGAAAAATTAAAAATAGCCTGTATCTTTGTATTCCCGATTGCGAAAGTAGCTCAGTTGGTAGAGCACGACCTTGCCAAGGTCGGGGTCGCGGGTTCGAATCCCGTCTTTCGCTCGTTACTGAAAGATATCGCAAATAAAAGTGAGGATAATGCCTTTCGGATCAAGTATCCGGAAGGTGTTTCTTTGTGCGCCGTACATGATTAATAACTTGGTGGCGAAAGTCCGCTACGGGTGGCGGTAGCGACCATGCGTTGGTTTGATGCAAGGGCGTCCATTGCGAGGCGGATGCTCTATTTTGCTCTATTTTGCATTTCCATGCAATTATTTGCAGTGGATTGTCGTTTTATCTTCCCGATTTATTTATATTTGCAGAGAAATTAATCAATACCAATCAAAAGAGTTATGGAAATAACGGCAAAGTTATCAAAGATTGATTCGACCACATTGGCTGATTATATTCTGAAAAACCATGGTCCCATGTCGCATTTGAAACTGCAGAAGCTTTTGTTCTATTGCGACGCTTATCACATGGCTTATTTCGGAAAAGAATTAATTACCGATGAATTTGAAGCCTGGGCGCACGGGCCTGTTAGCAGAGCTATCTATAACAGTCTCAAAGACAAGTCTGTTCTTTATAGCGATCTGTCATTCAGCGATAAAGGTATGAACCCGGATGAGGGGATAAAGAAGTTAACATCAGATCAGCAAACGATGCTCAATGAAGTATTGGGCGAGTTGTCGACATGGACAGGCGCCCAGCTTGAAGCGGCTACACATCGCGAATATCCCTGGATTGAGGCGCGAAAAGGATACGGGGAGGGAGATAAATGTTCTGTTCCGATATCTAAAGAGACGACATTGAAATTTTATAAAAAAGAAATAAATGGCTAAATTCTCGAAAGAGAAACAGCCGTCTGCCATAAACGAGGCGTTAGCTAGCAAGAAAAAAATTGCAGAAGTTGACGCCTCTAATTTTAAAGTATCTTTTCAGTATATCGATACCTCCCAAAAATTCGGATCGGCGTTCAAGGATTGGCAAAAGGATGGATTGTTATCAAAGATGATGGAAACTTTGGCGGGGTATTGCCGTCGTCCATTAATAGAACAGGTTGACAAAAAATTTACTTTCTACGGAAATTTTCCCTCTCAGGATAAGACAATGTTTAAATATCCGGAACATGTCCCGAAAGATGCAAATTGGGCCCGGATACATGTAACCGGCCCGGCTATAATTGTCGGTCATGTAATAAGAGACACATTTTATGTTGTGTTTTTGGATAAAACACATAAATTCTTTCTTACCAAAAAAGCCAGAGATGAGAAATGAACAGGATTGCGTAAAATTCCGTCGTTCTGTATTGCTTTAATCCAAAACCATTTCTCTAAAATATCAAATACCTGCACTTCTGTAACACGTAACCTGTAACTTTTTCTACCTTTGTAGCATTCTTATTCTAAAATTGAAAGAATGGAAACATTTCCCTCGGGTCCTTATATCCAGTTTTCCCGTAAACAATGGGCGGCGCTCCGCGATTCGGAACCGATGACGCTTACATACGAGGAGTTGCTGGCCTTGCAAGGAATAGATCATGAATTGTCGATAGACGAGGTTGAAGACATTTATTTGCCACTTTCACGTTTGTTGAGTTACTACTTCAATGCACGTACCGGCCGCCAGTCGGTATTGACAAAGTTTCTCAATCAGGAATCGATGAAAGCGCCTTTCATTATCGGTATTGCAGGAAGTGTGTCGGTAGGCAAAAGCACCACAGCCCGCGTGTTGCAGGCCTTGCTTAGCCGGTGGAAAGAGAATACCCGCGTATCGCTCATTGCCACCGACGGATTCCTGTATCCTAACAACGTTCTGGAAGAAAAAGGAATTATGTTCAAAAAAGGTTTTCCCCAGTCGTATGACATAAAGAGGTTGCTGACGTTTGTCACGGATATCAAAGCAGGGAAAAGAAATGTAAAAGTACCTAAATATTCCCATCTTGTTTATAATATAATTCCCGACGAATACCAGACAATAGACCAACCCGATATACTGATCCTTGAAGGGCTGAATGTATTGCAAAGCGGAATGGATTATCCGAACGGGAAACCCCGTGTTTTTGTTTCCGATTTTGTCGATTTTTCCATATATGTGGATGCGGACGAACAGAAACTGGAAGAATGGTATATTTCCCGTTTTATGAAATTCCGGAAAGGAGCCTTTACCAGTCCCGATTCGTATTTCCACAGCTTTGTAAAACTGGCGGACGAGAATGCGATGAATACTGCAAAGACTATCTGGCGTGAAATAAACCGCAAGAATTTACGCAGAAATATCCTGCCTACCCGCGAACGGGCCAGCCTTGTACTGCATAAGGGCGACGGGCATGCCGTGGATTATGTGAGGCTAAAGAAATAAGACGCCTCCTGACTTCGACGCATAAAATAAGGAGGCGTCCCGCAGGCAACCTCCTTTTTATACTGGACCCGGTCATAAACCAGGCGGATAAGTAATTGTAATATAATACCGTGTATAGTATAACCCTTGTCCAGGATCAGTCGATATAGTCGATGGTCTCTTCTCCGATCATTTGACGAAGCGTATTTTTCAACTTCACATACTGGATAAACAAGTCATGTTCTGCAATCTTGCCGGGTTCGTGCATGGGACTCTTGAAATAGAACGACAGCCAGTCTTGGATTCCGCTCATACCCGCGCGTTGAGCCAGGTCGGAGAACAGCACCAGATCGAGACAAAGCGGCGCGGCCAAAATAGAATCTTTGCACAAGAAGTCAACTTTCATTTGCATCTTGTAGCCCAACCATCCGAAAAGGTCGATATTGTCCCAGCCTTCTTTATCATCTTTGCGAGGAGGATAGTAATTGATACGTACCTTGTGGTAAACATTACCGTAAAGTTCGGGATACAGCTCCGGCTGAAGGATATTGTCAATTACTGAAAGTTTCGATTCTTCTTTTGTCTTGAATGAACCCGGGTCGTCGAGCACTTCTCCGTCGCGGTTTCCCAGAATATTTGTAGAGAACCATCCGCTAAGTCCAAGCATACGGGTTTTCAACATTGGAGACAATACCGTTTTCAACATGGTCTGTCCGGTTTTGAAGTCTTTTCCACAAATTGGAGTCCGGGTTTTAGCCGCCAATTCCCACATCGCAGGTATATCTACTGTCAGGTTGGGGGCGCCATTTATGTAAGGTATCCCCATTGATACTGCCGCATATGCGTAAACGTTTGATGGCGCTATGTCCTTGTGGTTTTCCTTCATCCCTTTTTCGAATGCCGCAAGGGTTTTATGCACTTCTCCCAGTGGAGTGAACACTTCGGTACTGCCACACCAGATAACTACGACGCGATCGCAATTATTTTGTTTTTTGAAGTCTTCAATGTCCTGTTTCACCTGTTCCATCAATTCCCGTTTCGTAGGAGCCGATTTTACCCAGGTACCGTGTAAACGTTTCACAAAGTCTTGATCAAACACAGCTTTCATCGGTTTGATAGCCGTCATTTCGTCCTTGACCTTGTCCAGATCTTCGCTTGTTAAAACTTCCGCGTGTCTGGCGGCTTCATAGGCATTCTCTTCGAAGATATCCCATCCTCCAAACACGATATCGTCAAGACTCGCCAACGGCACCGCATCTTTGATTTTAGGAAAGCGGTTTTCTTCTCTTTTCCCTAAACGCATTGTGGCCAATTGAGTGATTGACCCTACAGGAATTCCCTGTCCTTTACGCGTAAGCAGCGTCCCTGCCATGAATGTCGTTGCCACCGCGCCGACTCCAACCGTCAGAATGCCAAGTTTTCCACTGGCTTCTTTTAACTGTACTTTTCCCATTTTTTTATTAAAATTAAAATACGCTGCAACCCGCAGCAATCCTTTAAACTCCGGATTCCATTTATTCAGGATATTGTCTCCTGTCTGCATGAAACCCTGATATAATAGTACAGCTTCACCGAAAACCCGTTTTATTTTATTCTCCCAACCCGGGCTTTTCTACCACATAGCGGTATCCATTATTAAAAGCGAGCAGACGAATGACTCTATAGTTATTACCAAAAATCAAGCGAGCGCCTTTCAATCTGTTTGAAAAACAGACTTCAACTTTCCGGGCAAAAACTTCTCTTTGCCTGTTAAAATCCTTGACAAAGGTATAACATTGTGTCGAAACAGCAAAGCTATAGCCTTTCGTTTTATCATTTTCAGGCAAAAAACTTTTACCTGGCTAATGATCCTTTTGTAAATCTGTCTTTTTTCCATGCAATACAAAAGAGTCGGCGGCATTTCAAAAAAAATATAGCTGCCGGAAAAAATGACTTCGCTGCGCCAATTCCGGAATGACAGGGGTCGAAATAAAAAAAGACTGTCTGAAAAACTTTCGAGACAGTCCCCTGCATTGAAAATGTTGCTACTTGGCCAACGAGATCTTCCACGCGCCGTCTTTTTTGACATACTTGGTGGTTTGGGTTTCGTCAGAGCCGTTGCCATAAACGATTTTGGATTTGACAGTTGCACTTGCGCCGTCTTCCGCAAAGGTTTCTTCCAGAATTTCAAAATTCTTTACGCCGCCTTTGGCTTCCGCGCTTTGTTTGGCTTTTCCGGCAAAGCTTGTTGCAGATTGCGCCTTTTCCTCTGCGGTTGACGTTTTGTCGTTGTCGAGGTTATCATACAAGATTTCTACGGCTTTTTCGTAGTTTCCTTTTTGCATCTGGCTGTATATTGCCTTTTCGATTCCTGCGGGCGAATTGCTTCCGCCACCGCAACTTGCGGCAAATAATGCGATTGCCGCTACTGCTAAAATACTTGTTATTTTATGCATAAGAACTTGAATTGCCAATGCCTTTTGGACTTGTTTGTGGTATCCGGCGCACCGTTTTAGAATTTATAAATTAAATGAAAAACTTTGCTTGTATAAATATCCGATGGAAAAATATACGTTCCTGCATACATTGGCGCGTTCAGTTCGCTGCGTTTGCCGTTGGTAATATCTGTTCCTGCAAGTCTGTAAACGTACCAGACCAATTCGGTGCAATACAGTTGCGTGGTGTCGCTCAACTCGTAATCGTGGTCAAACTGCATGCCTTTTTGCAGGAGGCGTTTTGCCTGTCGTGCGGCGCCGGCGCAAAAAAACGTGTCAGTCAAGCGATAAACTGCGCCGTGTTCGGCCCGGTCGTTTGCCCAAAACACTTCGGCTGTTTCCATTTTTATTTTATCCGTCGTTTCGCCTTTTTCGCGCTCGCCGGGGGTAATATGAATGATTTTGAAAGCCGAACCGTCTTTTACCACAATTCCTGTGTGGCTGTAAATTCCCGACGAATCGGCGTGAAGTACCGCATGCGTTTTTGCGCCAATGCCTTTGCGGAAAACCACATCACCCTCCGCAAAGGGAATATCGGCGAATGGAACGGTTTCCCGCCTTTGCGAGCAGGAAATGGATCCTGCCCCAATGCAGATACACATTAATATATATGCAGGAAAACGTTTCATATATTTTGGTGAAAAATTCCAAAGATCACAGGCAAGATAATACTTTTTTTTTAAACCAATGTATAAATTACTTTTTTTTTGGATGCGGACATAATATTGAATATATGATTCCATTGCTCTACGAGGTTGTTTTGTTTATCGGAATCAGGTAAAAACGAGGTTTTTTACAATATATCTTTCATGCACAAAACCATGCCATGCACGGTGTAAGTATAACAATAAAAAACAGGCAAACATTGTTTTTAACCTCATTTCTACCTCATTTTCTTGACAGAACAACCTCGGTAGAGCAAATGAGTTACCAACCAACGCCAAACCTCATTATTGGCGCTCAACGGATTGCGGCGCGGTCAAATCCGAAAGGACGAAGAAAAGTCTGAACACGATTCAAGGATTAAAAGATTTACGAATACAATCCTGTAAATCCTTTAATCCCTAACGAGGTTTTGATACTCCCGCATTAATGACAATGCGGGAAGGTGATGAATCGAATAGCGCCTAAGGCGCTACAATCCTCCGACTATAACCGCACACACCTGACACTACGACCGAACGCCCGGTAGTTGTAGTCGGCCGGGTCCACGCCGCCGCTGTAGAGGCTCAAGAAGTACGCGTACCCGGCGTAGGCCGACGATGACCAGTAGTAGCCGTCGTTGCCAATGCTGCCCAGGCTGCCATTGCCGCTGCTGCGGTACCCGGAAGCGGGAAAGAATACGGTTTCGCCGGTAAGAGAATACATATAAGTCATAAAAGCATTTGCGGTTTGTGAGGCGCCGTTCGCGTCTGACCCGTCGAAACCGGACCAAC
>JAISSD010000064.1 GCA_031273295.1 Prevotella sp. | reverse complement strand
TATATCTGCCTTTCGCAATGGCATCCCTGTCTTCCTCCCTGATATTCAAATGTATCATGTCTTCTTTTTTGAGGCAAAGGTACAAAATATTTCTCATGCATCAACCGAGTTCAGTATATAACAATATATTCCGGGAAGATTGAGTCTTGCGGTGTTCTATCCCATAGGGATGCATCGCTCGGTAGAACTGAACATGATCTCTATCCTCCTATCCTGTAGGGATGCGTCCACGCAATTAAGAGATCATTTAAATGAAAATAGAAGAATCGGAAACGGTACAAACCCGAATCCCGGTTTTTTCGATTTTTAAGAAAATACGATGTTGATTTTGACGAAAACCATTTGTTGGTATGGATTATACTGTCCTGAAAAGGACGTAATTGCCAGGCATGTTCATTTCACCCGGCATGTTATGCCGGGCCGGGATATGAAAGGCTTTCAGCCCTGACCTGACGGCTATGTCTTGCGCCGGTTTGCCGGGCAAGATATTGACAAGCGGATTGTCGATTTTGAAGCGGTTGCCGATGGTATCAACGGGCACGGCAACGGTTTGCAATTTGCAACGCAATGAGAATATGGCCTGACAAAAATCAACAAATGGAAGATGCTATTGGCAAACTCCTCCTAAAATCGTGGAAAAAGATGTGTAGATACTATTATTTCCCCGTAGAGGATTCACAGACAAACACGGTGAAACCTCTACGAGGTTTGGTTTTGTGCAGGACATATTTTTTTCTATTGATATGGATGCTCTATGGGCAAAAACGCGGGATTTGCAGAGACATGGCTCGCCACATTTACTACAAATTTTGATTTTTATTCCAAATTCCGCCAATTGAATATAAAAAGGCGGAAATATGCAACAAAGTATCCGCACGGATTAAATATATTTGTTGGACAATATATTCTTTTGTTCGAATTCATTAACAAAATTCAAATTTATGAAAAAATCTATTCTTTCAGTAATCCTTGTTGCTTCCGGGTTGTTTTCCGGTTGCAGCAGTGAAGAGAGCGTCTCCAGACCGGAGACAGTTGGTCAGACAGGGACTTTGACTTTCAGTTTTCCCGCTCCCCGTCAGAGTATTACTTATGCGATTGGCGATGCAACCGAACCGGAATCCGCCGTTCCTGCAATAGCCGGCGAAATCGAAATTAACGACGTAACAGTCTACATGTTCAAGAATTCGGGCGTTCCGGACGAGGAAACGCTGGTGGCAAGGAAAACAGCGTCTGCGGACGAGGCCAGCGCCCGCTCGGTTACTTTCGATGTAAACGACTTTGCCACCGGCTCTGACAATTATCTGTTTTACGCCGTTGCCAACGCCAGCGGCAATTTCACCGATAACTTCGTTGTGGGCAGTACCACTCTCGACGACTTTACGACTGCCGTTACAACCGATACCGGCGCCGAACCGATTCAAGGCAGCCACATGCTGATGGCAGGATATGTAGCGATAGACAACCTGTCCACGCAAACCGATCCTGTCCAGACAATTCACCTGCGTCACCGCGTAGCCCGTTTCGACATCGACAACCTTGCTGCCGATGATGATCCGAACAATGACAACCTGGAACCGGGTCACGATGATTACAATCCGGATGAAACATTCTTTGAGATAACAAAAATCCACGTGATCAATACCCAATCGTCCGGTTACCTCACTGCCGAAGACAACACGGATACCCGTCCGGATTTGACCGACAAGGCATCTTTGAAAGGCGACAAAGCGATCGATGTTTCCATTATATCCGGTATCAACGAAGTCCCTGTCGAGGGCGCATTCTACCTTTGGCCTGGAAAACTGGCCGACAAGAATCACTACAAGGACGAGGGTTCCACGGCCATTGAAGTTGAGGGGATTTATTCCGGCGACAACAATCCTAAAGTACTCACAGTCCTTCTGGAATCCGAAAAATATATCGATGCTAACAAGCGTTACACCTTGAAAGTTCAGCGTATCAACCAGACGACCTTGACGTTCAGCCTGATTCCCTCCGGTTGGGGTGACGGGGACGAAGTTATAGCCAAACCGGCTACTGACGGATCATTTATATATGGCGGCGTCGAGCTTCTTGCCGGCGGAGCAGTAGACAGCACACCGGTAGAAAACAATACCGTCGACCTGTCGGCCAATACTGGCGACAATGAGCTAAGATTTTATACCGAGGGTGAAAGCAATGGTACCAGCGCTTTGACGGCTAAACTTGCCATGACTTTAGGAACGGGTTATGCTTCAAATGTCATCTCTCCCGTTCCGGACGGCGAGCCGGTTGTTACCTATTCTATCGGCAAGGTCAGACAGTACTATAAAATCATTTTACCAAAGACGACTTACCCGATTGAGGGTACCCTCACGATAAAAGACGAGAAAACAGAGCTTTACAAGGAACTGGCCGTCACCTCCGTTCCGAAATACGAAAATACGGATTACGAGCCTGTTCTTGTCGAGGGCGACTATGGTTCAGGCGTCGAGAACAGATATTGGGCTCCCGTGAATGTTGGAGCGACTTCTATCACATACGAAGAAGGCGCACTTGCCGGATGCGGTTATATTTTCCAGTGGGGACGCAATGTTCCGTTTACTTACAACAGCGTGGGGGATACTTACGAGGGCCCTGTTACCGCAGAGACTCCTGTTGAGGAGTACGAAAATAAATTTATTATCACCAGTGAAGCGCCCAATGACTGGTTAAGTCCTCAGGATAACGCTTTGTGGTCGGGCGAGAAGGCTCAAGGCCCATGTCCCAATGGCTGGAAAATTCCAACTGAAGCAGAGTTGTTAGTCCTGAAAAACAAGCTTAGCCCTGTCTCCAATAACTGTGTATCAGTCACCGGTGTTGGCGGCGCCCTCTATCTGCCTGCCGCCGGCTACCGTAATAGTGACGGTTCGTGGATTGATAGAGGTGTGGACGGCAGTTACTGGTCGTCTACCGTTGCCGGTACTGGCGTTATGAGGTTGACCTTCAATGGCAATTCGTCCAGTCTGCTTGCGCGCGATCGTTCGCGTGGCTACTCTGTCCGTTGCCTCCAAAAATAGTAACACCGGCGGCGCGCACCCGATTAGAAAGTGTCGTCCCTGCGAGATTTTATATATGTCGCACCGGAAAGCGCCGCAAGGACGACACTTTGTACACCGGAGTCGAGACAAGGTTAGTCCGTATAACTTTCATATCTGTAGAAAAAATATCCGGTCTCTCTTCCTTTAGAGGTCAATCGGTACAATCAAGCAAATACAGTCAAAAACCTCATTAAAATGATTTATATCCGTGCCTGTACCGCTTTTGCCAATCTGCCGGTTCCCCGTTATAAACGCGCCGGGGATGAAGTCGGAACTTTAGTGAAAAACATTATCAATCAAACCATATATCTGTTCTCCGATTATCAGAATCAATCGACTCATCATAACACTCTATCCCTTGGCTAATCAACTAAGCAACAAGGCTATCCGAAATGTGATACAGACCGTCAACCAATCCCAAGTACATATCCGGGATATTCTTCAACCTTTCATCTCAAAATCGCGACAATCCGGTCTGTGTTAAGTTTGGAGTTCAAAAATTATCATTCTTGGCTACTTTTTTCCTACTTTTGTATTGTTGGAAAATAATGGAACTAACTAAAATACAAATATCATGTTCTCGGGTATAATAGAAGAAGCTGCAACCATAGTGTCATTGCGAAAAGAAGCGGAAAACCTGCACCTTACGATGAAGTGTTCATTTACTCACGAGTTGAAAATAGACCAGAGCGTTTCCCACAACGGCGTTTGCCTCACGGTGGTGGATCTGGACGGCGACAAATATACGGTGACAGCGATAAAAGAAACTTTGGACCGGTCCAACCTTGGCTTGTTGAAAGTCGGAGACAAGGTGAATCTCGAACGCAGCATGCTGATGAATGGACGGCTCGACGGGCATATTGTACAAGGACATGTAGACCGGACGGCTAAATGCGTCGGGATCAAGGAAGCTGACGGCAGCTGGTATTTCAAATTCGAATATGACTTTGACCGTGAAATGGCAAAGAAAGGCTATCTGACAGTGGACAAAGGATCGGTGGCAGTAAACGGAGTCAGCCTGACGGTAGTCAACCCCGCAAACAATTCTTTCGAAGTGGCTATTATCCCGTACACATACAGGCATACCAACTTCCACCAATTTAAAGCAGGCAGCGTGGTGAATATAGAGTTTGATATTATCGGCAAGTATATCAGCCGTATAATACAATTATAAAGCCTATCCCGGTCTCCCCGAAAGGAGAGGCGTGGAAAAAGGGTATAAAATCACAGGATTATATAAATATGAAAGCCCCTCCTTTGGAGCAGGGTTTGGGAGGATAAATATGGATTTCTACAATCTGGTCAAAAAACGGCAGAGCACACGAGCTTATGATACTACACGTACGGTTGGTCGCGAGATCATAGCCCGCATACTGGAAGCTGCGCGCTTGGCGCCTTCGGCCTGTAATGCCCAGCCATGGCATTTTATAGTGGTGGATGAACCCGAATTGAAAAACAAGGTGGCGGATGCGACCTCCGCGAGGTTACTGGGTTTGAACCATTTTACAAAACAGGCGCCTGTGCATATCATTGTTGTGGAGGAGAAAGTAAATATAAGCTCGGGTATCGGAGAAATTGTGAAAAATAAACACTTCGCGTTTCTTGATATTGGTATTGCCGCGGCCCATATTTGCCTTGCAGCCGAAGCCGAGGGGCTCGGAAGCTGTATCTTGGGCTGGTTTGCCGAAACAAAAATGAAAAAACTACTGAATATCCCCGACAGCAGACGGGTGGCGCTTGATATTATCATCGGATATCCGGCTCAACCATTACGGGAAAAGAAACGCAAGCCTGCGGAAGAAACAATTACTTATAATACGTATAATTAACCGGAGTTTTTACGTATTGATAGAATGACGGACAGGAGCATTATCCGGCGATAGCGCAGATGATTCTTCGGGTAAGCAGAGATATTTATGGGAACGCGGTCGGGGGTGCATTTCATCCGTTTCCACTGTTTCGATCTCCCGACTTTCGGAATCTAATTGCCCGGCATCTTCCCCGAAGTTAGTATCCGGTTGGGAACAGAAACATTACCTGCTCCCGAGATCCTGCCGATGGAACGGAAATCCGATTGTTTTTTTCCGGCGAAATCCAAGTTCGTCTTTCAATATTTCCATCAGATTGAATACAATTGGACAAACCGGATAAAAGGCTAACATTCCCAATAGACGAAAAATAAATCCGTCTTTTTGTGTATAAGGATACATTCGACATTCATGAGGTCGAATTTCATAAATACTGCACACTTTTCCGTCAAGATAACGGCACGGTTTATTTTTAAAAGCAATGTCGCCATATTCGTCTTTTTCACAGTACTGATTTTGATATTCCTCTATTGAAATACCATCCAATCGGGCAAATTGCTCAATTTCTTCCGGTTGAACTTCCGGAGTCAATTCCATGCAACAATTCGCACATTGCTTACAATCAATTGCAGTTGCTATTTCACGATGCAAGCGATGTACAATTTTATCCACATCTTTATCGCTTCCTTTTAGAAACGACCGGAACCGGATGTTTTCGTCTTCTCGAATCTCGGCGAGAGCCGCTATTTTTGCTAAATTTGTTTCAATTGATTGTTTCATATTTGTATTACTTTTGCAATTATTTGTTCTGTTGTTCTTCGATTCGCCGCACCTCTTTGTCAAAGTCCGAAGCATAATTCCGGTCTTGAATAACGCGGAATTTATTGTATTCCTCAAAGGCTTTAATTTTTGCTTCTTCGGCAGTGATCTTTCCGCCATCCAACAAAATCGGATAGGAAGATAGATCAAGAAAACTATCCAAAAACATAGCCCAATCTTCCATGGTGGTTGTGATTTTTCGTTTGGCGCGGTTTTCAGCCAAATCCAAATAAGCCGACACAATCTGATTCAACTCCTTGATATGCGCTTCCGACAAATAGTTTTTAGCAATTGCCACATCCGATTTCAGAATCTTTCCATCCGGAGCTAATTTCCAATTAGTCAGTCCCATGTTGATTTTGCTTGCATCGACGTGAGTATAGATAATTTCTGCCGCCGTCTGACCGGTTATTGCCCAATGCAGCTTGTTTTGCACTTTGGCATAGAACTTTCGGGTAACGGGGGAATCCTTTTGATAGTCGTCAGCCGTGGCATAAATATCCGTCACTTTCTGATACAACATTCGTTCGGAGGTGCGAATATCGCGAATGCGTTCCAGCACCAAATCGAAATGTTCTTTGCTCCATTGGTCGCCTTTTTTAAAACGTTCATCGTCCATCACAAAACCTCTACGGATAAATTCGCTCAATACCTGTGTCGCCCAAATGCGAAACTGTGTCGCTTTCGTGGAATTGACCCGATAGCCAACGGCAACGATGGCGTCAAGGTTGTAAAACATCGTATCATATTTTTTCCCGTCGTCGGCAGTTATCCAAATTTTTCGGATAACTGAATATTTATTTAGCTCTCCGGACTCGAAAATTTGCTGTAAATGATAGCTGATTGTACGTATATCCACATTGAAAATCTCGCCCATTCGCCTCTGTGTAGTCCAAAAAGTATCGCCATCATAAGTGAGTTCCACGTGTAGTTTTCCATCGGGATCGGAGTAAAAAACAATGTCGTTATCTTCTTGTATAACAATTGATTGATTCGATTTATATTCAGCTAATTGTTCGGTTGCCCAAAGGCGAAAAGGGGTCGCTTGCCGGGACTTTACACGGTAGCCGAGAGACAGTATAATATCCAAATTATAGTACTTGGTATCATACGTCTTTCCATCGGGGGCAGTATGTCGGAAATTCCGACATACTGAACTTTCTTCCAACTCCTTTTCGTCAAAAATATGTTGAATATGTTCGGTAATTGTGGTTCGCCCCTTGCCAAATAGTTGCGATATTTGCGCTTGGGTAAGCCAAACGGTGTCGTCTTCTATGCGGACATTGACATTGGTTACTCCGTTATCGTCCTGATAGAGGATGAAACGGCTTTCTGTTGGTTGTATGTTATTCATATTACTGTTTCTATATTTACAAAGCAGATATTAAACGACTAAAATTATTCCAAAGAATATATTGCATATCCAGAACCGGAATATTCCTCAAATTCGCAACACCTTCAACAATTTTTTCAATATCGGAAGATTTAAAAATTTGTCCATCTACAAAAGTAAAAGGGCTATCCGTTTCAATTAGTATTCTCTCATCAGGAATATTGCTAATTATTTTTCGTCCGGACTCGGAATTTAGCATTGCATAATTGACTGAAAAATAACAACCATTTTCTATTGCTTGCATTTGAACTTGTTTTGTTCCTGAATACCAATGAAGAATCACTTTCCCATTAAATTTACTTCCGATAATTGATACAACTTCCGAAGCAGCCATTCTTGAATGGACTGAAAGTGTTTTGTTTCCAAGTGAATGACATTGATTGATTAATTCTTCAAAAAAAGATATTTGCTGATTTTTACATTCTTTTCCTGTTTTCAAATCAATTCCTACTTCACCAATATATTTTGCCTCAGGAAGTAATCGCCACATATCGGGAATATACTTCTGATATTGTCCTGCAAGTTCCGGATGAAAACCTAAAGCGACCCGTATATATTTACTATTAACTTCTTTCTGTAATTTCTCGTACAAAGGTGGAAGGTTTGTAACCGCAATTGTATATATTTTGTTGCGTTCAATTTCTTCAACAGCTTCATTTCTCGATTTTTGAAGGTCTAAGTGAAAATGTGTATCATATAAATTAACCATTATGTTTATCCAATAAAGATTTTAATTCAACCATTCCTTTTTTATAAACGTCACAATAATTATCAATATTGTCATTTATTGGACCGGATATTTGTACTGTTAAAGCTGTATCAATCGTACTGTTCTCGTAATCTCTCATTCCTAATTTGAAAGATCGAAGATTTGCCGAGGCGCTTGCATTTTTAAAATCTTTATCTCTATAAATGGATAAATCAACTCCATAAGCAAATTCTATCGCAGCCCTGCGAATAACGCAAGGTAAACAATTTCCACAATGAGAAGGGGAACTATCTTTCTTATACCTACCAACATCAGGATGAGAGCAAGACATCGTTTCCGAAATATGCGTTTTGAGAAACGGTTTGTCCTTACATTCTTTTATCATTTCTCCCTTTGTTTTGAATTGATAAGGATTATACAAATTCACTCTTATATCCAAGTTAATGAGCATCTGTTGCAATAACCTCATATAATATGGATGCGTTGTTCTTGTGCTACTGCTTCCTAATCTTGTGTTTGTAAGCGGAATATTTAATGAGATTACTCCATTTTCAGGAATATACAAAGTAATATCCGGATTGACTGCTGAACCTAAGATTATAGCATGCGCAAAAAACATAAATGAACGTGTCCTTGTTGTATCCTCAATTCCATTAAGTGGCGAGGCAAAAAAATTAAAAAATTGTTCCACAGACAGTTTGTATTGGGTTATCAGTTTGTCAATTAAATTTTTCTGATATTGTATCACTCCTTTTCCTCCACCATAATGACCGACAAACCAAACATCTTTTTCTTTCGCAAGCAAATCAATAGCTCCAATGAATGAATCTAATCCCCCCGACAACATACAAATTGCTTTAGGTTGATATTTTTTCTTTTGGCGTTTTATTCCTTTAAAAGCTCTCTCCTCTTTTTGATTGAGGTCTCTTTTCCGAAATTCAAAACTCCAAATATCACCACTTAAAAATGAAAGCATTTTCTCAAGAAGGTCCTTGTTTTCGTTCCATTTTTCTATTTCAAGGACAGGTATGTACAATTTAATTTGTCGAGTCCATGCATCATCTTCTATTTTCCGAGATATTTTTTTATCTGCATAATATACCATTAAAGAGATGTATAACAGGTCAATAGCTGCACTTGTAAATTCTCCGCTTTGATATAATTGTTTTTTATGTTTGTCCCAAAATGTGTAACGATACTGATTTTTTGAAAATAAATCAACAGTCAAATCGGCATTCTCTTTTACGAATTTATCATCTTCGTGTATTCTGCATATAATCTCTTTCATAATTGATCCTCCAAAACTTTATAGCACTGTTTATATAATCCTTCAACCAAAACATGGATATTATTCGTTTGTGAATTTATCATTGTAAAAGACTTGTCTTTCAGCGTAGTAGATACTTTGGTTTCTATATATTCACGTATCTCTTTTTCAATTTTTGCAGCAGCCGAACAGTTTTCAGATTTTTTCTCAATTCTACTGCCAACCTCATTTATCAACCGTTCATATATGTATGTCTCAATGTATTTTGTTATAAGCAGTTCCGAAATAGTAGAATCAAGAACGTCCAATAATGATATGTCTTTTTTTTCGTCTTCAAATTTTTCATAGATAATAAACATCGTATTTATCAACGCCTTTCGAGCTACGGCATTTTCATTTGAATCCGGAATCGGTGCAAGTATATTTATAATATCATTTAAGATTTCTTTTGGTTTTCTTCCTTCAAATTGAATTTTATATTCATTCACTTGGTTTATTCCTTTTTTTGATATACCACCAAAGAAATCCCCAATCTTGATGGTTGTTCTTATTGCCGATTTGGCAGACTTGGCGGCATTGCCTGCTCCACCATGTCCTTTGACATAACCGGAAATCGCTCTTGTTTTTCCATTTCGACTTGATTTTCCCGAAGCATATCTTGACATAGAACTTTTTGCCTGCTGCCAAGTATTATATTGAGGTTGATCAGATAATTCTTGTGAAGGAGAATTATCTTCTTTTAGTTTTTGTGAAGGCGTTTTTCCTTCATCAGGTGAATTAGTATCTGAAGTTTGTTCCGGATTCTCCGGTTGATTAGGCGTGGCTGTGTTTCCACCCTCATCGTTAAAATCAGAAGGCAACAAAGGAGAACGATTAGGCCCGCCGTACATACTTGAAGTTCCCATATTATTTTTGTTTTAAATTGTTCATTACCATATCTATCAAACTGGATTTTCCACTACCCCAATCGCCATAAATGCCAATTGTTGATGATGTTAATTTATCGTCCAATATTATTTTTTTAGTAACATATACTAAATAATCAAAATATAAAAGGTCTATATTTGTTTCACTGTCTTTCCACATACTCCATTTTGTCTTTGTTCTTACTTATTTCTTACGGCAATGATAACATCATCCTTAATCATAGATATACGTTCTCTTATCTTATCAAGATAATTATTTTTAAGCCTTGCGTTAATGTCCTTAATATTCTCAACCAAAGTTTCATGTTCATCTTTTTTCCCGGAAAGCGACAAACGTCTAAGCGTGTAATCCGGAAGCGTTTTATATTTTCGAATATCGTAAATTAATGTATTTACAAATTCAATTTGCTGATGATTAAGCAGTTCTTTGTGATTTTTCAATAAATCTTTTAATGCAGTTATAGCCTTTTGTTCTAATGATTTTATATTTCCGGCTCCACTGCGATGTTTAGGTATGTATTTTTTAATAATTTCATACGATTCCCAAAATGATTTGTCCAAGGGTACTTTGGGTTCCTCTATCTTACATTCTATATTTGAAATTAATTCTTCTAATGTAATCTCAACGGTTTGATGTTTGTCTTGATTGAGTTTGTCTAAAATGTAAAACAATGCCAATCCTTTTTTGCGTACAATGACTGTATTGTCAATTGTGTGAAGTTTTGCTGTTTTCGTGCGATTTGGAAAGTTTTGAACCTTTTCAATAACTTCCGGATGATTGTTTTTGATTTCGTAGTAAGTGTTCCTTATTTTTGTTTCGACACTTATATTTTCTTCATTTTCAGGATTCTGATTCATTTTAGAAAATAAACCACTCGCTGTGGGTTCTTCATCCGAATCAAATATTTTGGCATCTTCTCCCAATGCATTATGAATGAGAAACATTTTTTGTGAGGCAATTTCTCTGCTCTTAATTATATTGGCGCCTTTCTCAGTCGGGAAAATATTATAGATGAAAAGTTCGTCAAAAACCTTTACGCTCATACGATTGATACGTCCAACCCGTTGAATAACCCGGGTTGGATTCCACGGAATGTCATAATTAATAATTGCACCTGCCCGATTTAAATTGAATCCTTCGGATAATTTGTCACTGGTTATCAATATATCATAATCATCCGATACGATTTCTGCTTTGGCATTAAAGTCCGAATTTAATGTATTTGCAAAAGTCTTATTAAATGTTCCGTCGCAAAAAAGAATGCGATTATTTTTCTTTTCAAAATAGTTTTTTAGATGAAGAACAGTATCTACATATTCTGTAAAAACAATAATTTTCTTTTTCGGATGTTTGTTTTCAGTCAGTATTTCGTTGAATTTTGCATTTAAAACATTTCTCTTCGGGTCGTTTTGAGTAAGTTGTAGCCGGTCAATTTCCGCCTTTATTCCTTCAAACAAATTTATATCGTTATCAATATTTTGTAGAAATAAATCTTTATTGTAAAATTTATCAATGCTGTAAATAATTGTGTTTTTAGGTTTTGTTTTGTATTTTGCATTTTCCTCAAATTGTTCCAAAGCAGTAATAATTGCTTCATCGGTATAGGAGTCGCTTTTCTCATCATATATGTCCTCTATGATTTTTCTGTCCAATACATATTTGCCTGAATTTTGAATAAATGAACGAACCATTTTATGAACTTTAATAAACCGTTTAATGCTTTCATCGAACGCTCCGAATGAACTTTCAAATCGCTTCACCAACAATCTTCTCATAAAATCGAATAAGTTCTGTTGTTGAATAAATGTCCGGTTTTCCTCTTCCGTCAATTTTTCCTCATCTTTCGTTTTTTGCTCATATAGTGCGGGTTGATAAATAGCGCCGGTAAACATTCCGCCGACTGAAAAACAATGAGAGATTACGCGATTGTAGAACTCTGACTGTTCGGGCGTTAATTCATAAAAGAGTTCCTCCGGGTCTTTAACGTCCGATAATTGAGCAATCTCTTTTGAATATTCGTAATCTGTTTTTAAATCTATACGGTTGCGACGAATAACTACCGGACTTATTGTATCTTTTATTTCAGTTGCTATTTCTTGCGTTCGCATCCTTACCAATGTTAAATCAATTGGCAGATTTTTATCAAAAAGTTTTTTGTATTTTCTTTCTGCAATCATTCGATTATCCAACTTTTGCGAATTCCAATTTTTCAGGATGTATGAAAGATTGTCAAATTCATTGTTATAACCATTAAATCTGGCTTCCAAATCATCTTCAAGCGTTATTCCGGATGCTCCGGGTATGATAAATAATTTGAGTAATGAAAATATATCGGATGGTGAGTTGTTGAATGGAGTGGCTGTCAATAAAATAATTTTTTTCCCAATACAAATATTCATTAATGCCTCATAAGCCGCCGTATCTTGATTACGGAATCGATGGGCTTCATCAATGATTATAACTTCATAGCCATAATCAAATTTGCTTAAACTTTCAGCAACTGCTTCCAAATTACCGGAACTGTCCACGTCCCATTGATATAATCTGAATTTATTGACATATTCCCACCATCCCGTATTGTCTTTTTTATTCCCCATCAACCCTGGAGGGCATAAAACAAGTCCGCGTTTGTTTATCAGGGAGGCTATGAGTGAAGCAATAACAGATTTACCAAGTCCTACAACATCGGCAATAATTACACCGTTGTATTCGTTCAAAATGTTTATGGCTTGATTGACAGCGTCTAATTGATATTTATATTTTGTAAAACCGTTTTCTTCCAATAAACCCTCAATGCTATTGCCTAACCTATTTTGTTCCTGCATATCAACGATTGTTTTCAGAACATATGTATAAGCTTCAAAGGGCGTAATTTCCGTTCCGATACTTTTATTACGAAGAAAATCAATAATTGCGTTTTTTCCGTTATCCGCTTCGGTAATCGGAATAGCTGAAATCCAAAGGGCGTCAAAATATTTTTCCGCAATTTCAAAACCATAATCCCGGATTTCGACATTAAATTCTTCCTGCCCCTGTAGTCCGGCTTTTGTGAGATTGCTGCTTCCCGTTATCAATTCTCCCGCTAAATTGAACAAGTTTTTTGATTCATCGTTTAATCGAAAAAGATACAGTTTCGCATGGTTGGGTTGCTGCGTTTTCTTGATAATCAATCTGTTTTCCTGCAACATTTGAATAAAGAAATCCAATTGAGTATAAAATTCTTCGGTATCCATGTCCGCATTGTTAATGGCTTTACCGAGCGATTGCATAAAACGGGCAAATTGTTCTTCATGGCTTAGGATAATATTTTCTTCATTAATTCCATATTCGATGATACCGGATAAATAACTATCTACCTGCAAACCAACCAACACCTTTAACACCGCTTTATTGTTCTCTTTCAAGGAATGATAGATTTCCTGCCAACCGGAAAAATAAAAGAATCCAACTAAAAATTTCAACTCGGCACAGGCGGGTATCAATTTTTCCAATCGCTTTTTTACGGTTGTATTTTGTTGAGTGTTTGTTATGAAGTTGTTGCTCATTATATTATGGGTTTAATAACAAATAAAGTTTCTCTACAATTTCAATGGCTTCTTTTAACTCCTGTGAATAAAAGGGCATCGAATTTCCATGAGAGCCGGGATTTAATATTCTATATTTTATACTTTCAAGTTCTTTTAAAATATTTTCGGCATTATTATTTCTCTGATTTTCGGTCACTGCAAAATTTAAAAGTTCCCTTTTCAATCCATATAAACGCCCTTTAATATTTGCATCTAAACTTACATCATTCTCAAAATCTTCCAATAGTTTCTCTACAGGCAATTCTTCTTTGTTAACAATGTTCTGAAAGTGCCATAACCTTTGGTGTTCTACTTGAGTTTTTGCTTGATTCATTAACTGTGATAAAGATTCAAATTCACTTTCAATACCTGTTAAATCTTTGTTTAAATATTTGCGTAGAATTTTTTCAGTCTCTTTTCTCAAATAATTAGCACAAGCATCAAATTCATTTGCCTCAAAAACTTCTCTGGCTTTTTCCAACTCTGTTTTATCAAGCTTAACTTCCGGTTTTGAATCTATCTGATGTTCATTCTTTGAAAATTTCAAATATTCCCATTCGGAGGTATTTGTTTTCGATTTGAGAATATCAAAAAAGCCTTTGTCATGAGTAAGTATAATTTTTTGAAAGTCTTTTAAATCATCATCATCCAAAATAATCTTTGAAATAGTCATCCTATTTGACATATCCAAGCTGATAAGCATATCATCTAAAACCAATATTTTCCATTC
Source organism: Prevotella sp. (assembly GCA_031273295.1). Lineage (GTDB taxonomy): Bacteria > Bacteroidota > Bacteroidia > Bacteroidales > Dysgonomonadaceae > Dysgonomonas. The sequence goes on along the minus strand of JAISSD010000064.1, from coordinate 21,376 downwards.
GCTTGAGGCAAGACGAGTAAATAGTGCACCCAAACGAATAGATATTGCTATACGGGTTAATGCCGATTCATCCAAAAATGATTGTGGACGGTGGTTTGTGATAAAGATTCCGTTGCTCTCCACTTGGACACATAGTTTTATCGAAGGAATATTGAAAGAACCACTCCAAACAAGTTTTGTATCATATTCCAACTTAATAATAATATCGGTAATGTTGAATTTATCCTTCAAAACTTTATTCGCTTGCATAGAAACACGCATAAGCAATTCTTCCACTTTTGTGTTAAAGGAGTCTATTTTAGATAAGAAAGCGGAATATCCTCTTGTCCTAGCATCGTACTGAATATTCGTTTCTATATCTTCCAAACATTCCGAATAAGTTGTTACACCGGAATAAGAGAAATATGGAAAAATATCCCTCTTAAACACTTCCCACAAATTTAATTGGCTTTTATGAGTTGAATTATAGAAATTATGTAATAGTTTGTAATTGATAAAGTCGCTGGCTTTATTTGCTTCTTTCACGTTTGCGGTTTTTACATTGGCAATATTCCCTTGTGAAATTCTAATTGATGGTTCTCCCTGCAATTCAATTTCAACAAAAGATTCTGCTTCTTGAGAAAAAACATTACGCAAACTTTGAAAAGTTTGTTCATTCGTTTCATCATAAACAGCAAAATAATCATTTACTCTTTCCTCTGTCTTTTCACTGCTTTGTAGTAACGTATATAATGCCCAATAGAGTGAAGATTTTCCTGAACCATTGTTACCATATACAAGCAAATTCTTCCCTTTCAATTCAAATTCCTGCAAATCAGGAAATGCTTTGAAATTTTTGATTCTTATTTTATCTATTTTTTTCATCAGTGCATAGATTTAATGATTTGTGATACACTTTCACTACGAGTTTCTTGCAAAATGATTCTGTTACGAATTTCATTTTTATAATCATTCAATTCGCTATATAATTGACTGATTTGCTCTTCAATCGGTAATGCAACTAACTTAGATAGTGCTTCTTGTAATAAAGACAGTACATCTGTATTAGATGATTTTATTTCATCTTCAAAATAGAGTTCATAAACACAGGCATCTATAACCTTTTCAAAATAGTTTGCAATAATTTCATTGGATACTGTGGTTGATATTTCTTTATTGTTATTATTCTTTAGAAATATGATAATATCAACGAGTGTGATAATAAGTTCTTGTTGTGTTTCGGAAACATGAGGAATTTTAAATTTTAATAGATGATAAATTTTTGTTTCCACAAATGTGTTTCCCAATCGTGGTGCCGCAAATTTTCTAATGTAATATTGAGCAACTTTGGAAATAATGAAAGGCAATATTGACTTTAAAAATTCAGGCGTGTTCTCCGAGTAATTTTTATGCTGGAGAGAAAAAAAATTATTGGAAGCGTATGCATTATCATCGTAAAAAGCCTTAAATGGATTTCCAGTTCTTGTTATATAAATTTTGGGGAAAATGAATATATTTTCATTTCGTAATGAAGCATAAAGCCCTCTTGATTTGTCAATAATGTCAGTTCGATAATCTACAAACCAACCAAAACGTCTACTGTAATAATTATTAATAACATCACCTGCTCCACCTCCATAATATAATGGTTTGCAATATTGATTTCTATTTATATCAGAAAATAATACTTCTCTACTATTACCCGTACGAATACCTTCATGGCATTGCATAACATTACCGACTTCTTGCAACTTCTCTAAATGATTCAATATTTCTAAATCTGTATCATGTACTAAAAGATTAAATGTGTACTCAAATTCCTTTTTTATGATAGATTCCTTTTTTTTCTCATAACTTGTTTCAATGATTTTCTTTTCATTTCTATTATATCTATGTAATGTATAGTTGAGATTTTTTTGGTTTTCGGAAGAGATAATTAGCACACAAACATCATGGTCAACATATACAAATGGTTTCAAATCATTAGGTAATCCAGAATTTTCATACCAATGAATTTCACGTAAATTATCTTTTATAAGTTTGCGCGTTTTTTTGAAATCTTTAATCAAAATGCTATCGGGAAGGACATATGATATCACTGTAGCGTAATTTTTGAATGCCAATCCAACAAAATAAGCGAATGAATTGGGGGTAGAGGAATCAATTTCTTTGTAATCTTCTTTGAATAATTCTTTTTCATAACTAGTTAATTTTGCTCCCCAAGGCGGATTTCCAATAATAATATCAAACTTTTCAACGCCAAACATCCATTTCGAATCAAACCAATTCGCGAATGTATTTTGATTGTAAGGATCCCAACCGGCAATTTGTTTTGCAGAAGTCGGCGGGAAACCGGCATCTTCCAATACCTTGCCAATTTGTTTTCTAAGTTCTTCATCTCTTTGTCTGTATTTTTTCTTCGTATCTGGCGTTCGAGCTGAAAAATGACGATGTCGCACTTCCTGCAATTTAGCTTCCAATGGATACAATGCCTGAGGTTTGATTAGAGTCTGCTTTGGTTGATTCAATTTGATTAACGTATTTGAAGCCACAAATTTTGTTTCCATATTGGGCATAGGAACAATCCCTCTATTAGAAGATTTATTATTCACTTCTTGTTCAACAAGTAATGAAATAAAAAAACGAAGTTTCGAAATTTGAATGGCTATGGGTTGAATATCAACTCCATAAATACAGTTTTCAATTAAAAAGAGTTTACGTGCATAATCCAATTCGTTGGTACTCATTGTAAAAGCATATTCTATCTGCATGAGCCTTAATTCTAATTCCTTTAATGCTTGAGCCTTCAATTCTGGTAAAGAACTTATATGGGTAACAAGTTCTTTATCTTTTTCCAATCGTTCAATCATTTCTTTATTTTCTTCTTTTGCCCTGTTTTCTTGTATAATCTTCCATTGTTGATTTTTCGGGTCAAGTTTTTGAAGCATAAAAACCAGTTTTTGAAGTATACCCATTGGAAATGCACCAGAACCACATGCCGGGTCAAGTATTTTGCATTTATCAATAGACTCAATCAATAATTTGCGGTCGGCGTCATCTAATTGGATTTCTGCATTATTGTAAGCAATAAGCCCTCTCAAGTATTCATCCGAGATCGTACCTTTTGTTGCTTCTTTTAGGTAGATGAATAATGACTCGTCGCACATATAATCAACTATCTCGCGAGGTGTATAAAACGAACCGGATTGTTTACGGGCAGTAGTTTGGGTTTCCGGATTATAGCTGGCGAGCAGATTCTCAAAAACTTTACCTAATAATTCGGGATCAAGGGCTACTTCCACTTCGATAGAATTGTTTTCTTCTACTGTGAAATTATAACTTTTCAGAATATCAATAATTCCTCTTACTTTCACGTTTGTATGATTTCTATCTCCGTATGCTTCATTCAAATTAATATTTCCTGTTTCTCCGAAAAAAAGATTATCGGGAACAACTAATTTGTTTTCTAAATCTATACGATTAGAAAAACAATCCACTCGCAATTCATTCGGTTCACCGACATTTTTATCTAAATTTTCAAAAAGACCTCCATTTAAGAATGGAATACAGCGCGTTAATTCCAAGAAACGCTCTTTATTTGAAAAGAAACGCTCATATCTGTAAAATCCCTGAACTCCATATTGTCTATTGACAAATTTGCGTTTATTTTCTGTCATTTCTGTGTTTAAGGTTGCAAAAAACAAGTTTTGGAGTATGGCTTTATAATAGGTACTTTCTGTTTTATCCGAAAAATTAATGATAGTCTTAATTTCCTCACAATCAAATAATTCGTTCGGTATAAGTTTTTTTTGCTTCAAGAACCAAACAAAAATTAAACGAGTTATCAGTCTGATTACGTTGATAGCATTTCGTATTTCTTCATTTTTTTCCACATCATCGGGAAATTTCACTTTACTTTTTGCCCAAAAATACCAGTTTGACAATTCATCATAAAACTCCTTATTTAGTTTCTCGACACTGAAAGCCTTGATTATTCCATCAACAGAATCAAAATTCGAATTTCCTATTTGTTCCCGGAACGTTTTATTGGTTTGATCTTTGGAAACATAATAGGTATATCGTTTGAAAGAAGAATAATGGGTCTTGTCTTTTTCTCTTTGAATATGGATAATACTGAATCTGAAATTGCCATCAGCATCATAAAAAACAAAGAAAGCCAAATCGGCTATTTCCGTTTTTAAAATCGTTTTGGCAATTTCGTATTGCATTTTCTTGCCACTGCGTTCGGTTAATGAATCGGCAGTTTCTGCAACAATGGCAATAATATGTTCATTGCCTTTTAATGTTGTTTCGCCTATTTTGCATACCCTGGAATATTGGCGTTGATTTACATTCAAAAAATCGGAATAATCCATTATTTCTCCACGAAAGCCGGATAATTTACCACCTAAAAATGATCTTAAATCATTAATATTAAAGTCTTCAATAATTTTATCTAATAAATTATCACTCATTTTCTTGTTGTTTTATCGTCTACTATCAATTCTTTCACGCTCACTTGCAATATATCTGCAATCCTGTTCAGCATTTCCAAAGTCGGCTGTTTCCTGTTGCAGGAATACGCATTCATCGTACTGAAACTTTTGCCGAGTTTCTCTGCCAACCACGTCTGCTTGATACCTCTTTCATCAAGGACTTCTTTTATTCTATTCAGTTCCATATTAATAATAATCATCACTACATTTATTCTACAAATATAGTGAAAAATACGCTATAAAAATAACTCTTTGACCGAAATATTTTTTCTTCTTTTTATTATTTATTCACTACTTTTGCACATTCATTGGCGCTGAACAATGATATTTATTGAACAGATATTAGTATATTGGAATATGGAAAAGAAAAAAGATTGTATTTATGACGCTGTTTCAGCCCCCGAGCAATTAAACGGACTTTCGGCTACAATGGAAAGATATGTAGTACAATTAATTGAAGACTTGCAAGCTGCAAAAACATTTAAAGTGTCGACGATTTACACAACACGAGGCGATGAAATGATAAAAGGTTCTTTTGAAAAATTCTTTCAAATAGAGTCAATCATGTTTCCTCCTGCTGAAAAATTATCCGAATCTCAACAAATTGCACTATCCAATGCGATCATTGAATTGCTCGACGCCCATCGTTATGTGTTAAATATAACGATGATAAAAGGCTTGCCGGCAAGGATTTTATATCAATATCTGGTAAGAATGTGGACTGAAAATCTGTATTATGTTATTAATGGTTTAGCCGGATTAGAGTTTTGCGACAACGACCCGGAAAAATGTGGCTTATATGAATGGTGCAAAGGAACATGGTGCGAAGCGCCCGATGATTATGTTCCGCCTGTTTATGATGGAATCTACGATAACGACGGAAATAAAATAGATATCGACAAGATTCCAATACCGGCGTATTGTCTAACTTGTCAGAGTTACTTGACAGACGATTGGGAAGAAAATCTACTGTGTTCCATGAACAGAGCAGACAAGCGGGAAGAAGGAGAAAAATTTGAATGTGGAGCCTATCGGAAAATGAGGAAGTTATGAAAATAGCCCCGTCTGAATTGCAACGACGAATTGCCGAATTAGCAGATCAAAATCTTGCTTTGATCGAGGAAAATCAAAAATTTCAAGAGGCATTGAAAGAGGCATTGGTTTGCAATCCAAAATAGTTGTTGCGCAGGCAAGAATATAATTTTCAATGCTATTTGGGCAGCGATCTGAACGGCTATGTCAGTATTCAGTGTCTGCCCGAAAATTCATAATAATCTATTATACAAATACATACAAGAGTAAACAAAGATGAATGATTTTCTGTCGGAATTTTAGAACCGTATGTAAAATACGTACTTTGAAACCGTTAGCATTGCAAAGGTCGCTCGCGGAAATCAAATCACCCAATAATTCGAATATGTGTGCAAAAGATTCGGGATGAAATTTCATCATGTAATATTTGTAAAATATCTCTATATAAACCAGTTATACATTGATTTTTTTTAGAATGGGAGTTTTCGGACAAACATTACACAAACATCTGCTATCCTTTAAAATACTGTAAACAAGCTGTTTTATTATCTTTTTTCACCCTCTTTTCTGTTCTTGTTTTCCCCTCGAAAATCGGGCTTCATTTTCCGATGCAAAACTTACCGAAAATATTCCTCAATATCTCGTCAGTAGAGATATGCCCTGTTATCTCACCCAGATAATGCATACAATCGCGGATATCCCGAGACAGTAGATCTCCCGACAAATGCAAATTCAACCCTTCCACTACCCTCCTTATGGCGTCCAATGCATTCTCCAATGCCGCATAATGCCGCACATTGGCCACAATTACGTCATGTTCCCCAATCTCGGGGATATTGGCAACCCTCGCAAGGAGACTTTCCAATTCGCTTATACCCTGTTCATATTTAGCGGAAATAAAGATGCGCTCCGGTATTTCTTCTTTAAGCAGCCTTTCCTTATTTTTCTTTCGTTCGGCGGAAATCATATCGGACTTGTTAAACGCCAAAACTAATTTCTGATTCCTTATGACGGGCAATATCTTTTCCGCCAAATCCCCGATATGTTCGTCAGTCGCACCCGCATCCGCTATCCATAAAACAATATGGGCCTGTTCTATCTTTTTAAACGTGCGTTCCATGCCGATACTTTCTATCTCGTCAACCGTATCGCGTATCCCCGCAGTATCCATCAGGCGAAATGTCAACCCATGCATGTTAACCGTATCCTCTATCACATCGCGCGTAGTCCCGTGTATATCAGACACAATCGCTTTCTCTTCATGCAAAAGCAGATTCAACAGAGTGGACTTGCCTGCGTTTGTTTCGCCTATAATAGCAACAGGAATGCCATGCTTTACCGCATTACCCAAATCAAACGACTCCGCCAGTTTCGCGATATGAAGCTCCATATTACAAGCCGTTTCCTTCAATCGTTCCCTGTTTGCAAATTCAACATCTTCTTCCGGAAAATCAAGTTCCAGTTCAACAAGCGATACAAAATTCAGAAGTTCGGCACGCAGCTCTGCCAGTTTATTGCTGAATCCCCCGCGCATCTGGTTCATTGCCAGTCTGTGCGTTGCAGCGGAAGACGAGGCTATCAGATCCGCTACGGATTCGGCCTGCGACAAATCCATCCTGCCATTCAGGAATGCCCGTTGGGTAAATTCGCCGGGTTGCGCCAAAACCGCCCCTTTCGATATGAACAGTTGCAAGATGTTCTGTTGGATATAAATGGAACCATGACAGGATATTTCCACTACATCTTCGCCGGTGAATGAACGGGGCGCCTTAAAAATACTAACCAGCGCCTCGTCCAGTATGGCATTATCCTTCATTATCGAACCGAAATGAACCGTATTTGCCTTTTGCTCGCCAAGTTTTTTATTCCCGACCGGTTTGAAAACGGAATCCGCCAGTTCGATGCACCCGTCACCGGACAAACGGACAATTGCTATACCTCCCATACCGGCCGGAGTGGATATGGCCGCAATAATATTATTTTCCTGCATATCTTGTTTATTCGGTTTATCTCCTCAAAGTTACGCTGTTTCCGTCACATAACAAATTAAACTTCAAATCCGGAACAATGAAAAAGGCGACTCATGCAGCGTTTTTTTCGCTAAACAGTAAGCGGTTAACGGGTAGACAAAACACAGGTTAACCTGTTCGGGTGCATTTGGATCCGCCGAACTAACGTTTGACTGCGTCGATTTTGACTACGTCGATTTTCAATTCAATTCAAATTGTCCAGGTATACAGAATATGCGAAAGCCCCCATGGGTGGGGAACGCAATTATTTTTATCGAAATATTATCTTTTTGACGTTCCACCCTCCGGGCAAAAACATTTGACATAAAGGGCGATAACGGCCCTCAAATCCACATCAAAAATCTTTGTGTTGCGGCGACATCGGCAATAGACAGTATTAGCTTATATTACAGATATTTGCCGCATGAGAATACCACTATACATACTTGTAAAATACAGTATTCGCAAACTTTCCCCAAGGCGTAAGCAAACGCCGGATTAAATCCCGGCACAGTGATTTGGCGCGCATTACCTTTCAGACGGGTGCATTCAAATTGTCATTTTTTAAACACAAAAGATACAAAGAAATGCGCTTTGTGTCCTTTGTGAAACCCGTTGCGTCCTTTGTGTTTAATTTGCGACCTTAATTGGTGAATGCAGGGCAAACGCATCAAAAAAAGTTGTTATTTTGCGTAAAAAAACGATGAAGACGGCAATTATTTTACAGAGTAGACAGACCCGCGAGCAGACGGAAGCAAAGTGCATTTAATGGATGATATTGTCTATTCAATAAAGACGAGAGTCGAAGAAAGGAGGGATATGCGGTGCAAAATTTCTCCATGATTAACCGTGTAAAAAAGATTGTCACGACAGCAGACAAGAGGGCATTGCCCCCTTGTTATCTGCACCCTTTGCGTTAAAAAAATTCTTTCAATCCGCATTCTTTCAATCCGCATTCTTTCAATCATATTTTAATTGATCCGTATTCTTAATTTTTCATTCCCATTCTTCATTCTTCATTTTTAATTTTTAATTTTTAATTCTTAATTCTTAATTCTTAATTCTTAATTCTTAATTCTTAATTCTTAATTCTCCTGTTGTCTATTCTTGGAGGCAACGCACAGAGTAGCCGTACGCGCGAGTGTACGTGTCTATAGAGGACGAATTGGATCGGAAGTACAACCTCCTCGCACCGTTACCGTCAACGCTAGACGACCAATAGCGGCCGACCGTACTTTGACTGTTCCACTCACCGGCAGTATCGCGACCGCCGTTGGCAGGCAAATACAAGAACTCGCCATTAACGTCGCCCGGAATCCGCAAACGCTTATCGCCCTCTACGTCGAAATTAGTGGAGACATACTTGGTTTTCAGTACCAACAACTCCGTTTCGGTAGGAACCCGCCAACCGGCAGGACACGGACCCCGCGGATCAACAGTAGTCCATAAACCGTCATTTTGAGGGGATAACCAGTCATAAAAAGTCGCTACAGAACTGTTGGTGATAAACTTGTCTGCGTTAGTTTCGGCATCCCCAGCGGATAAAGGACCTGACAGCAAGTCGGTACCGCTATTTGTGCTATCGTAAGTAAACTTTGCGTAACTGCGTCCCCATTGAAAATAATAGCCGCAACCGGCCAAACCCTCGCTGTAAGTAGTGGAACTAGCCCCTACGTTGACAGGAGCCCAATACTTGCCCCCGACAAGAACAGGCTTGAACCCCGTGTCTTCGTAATCCGGAAGCGAAGTGACGGCAAATTCTTTTTTCTGCTGAGTACTCTCGTCTTCTATCGTGAGTGTTCCCTCAATCGGGTAAGTCGTCTTCGGCAATATGATTTTATAATACTGTCTGACCTTGCCGATGGAATAGGTGACCACAGGATCGCCCTCCGGAACGGGCGTGACGTCATTTACAGCATAACCGGCGCCCAATGTCAAATCAAGTGTAGCCGTCAAAGCGCCCGTTGCCTTGGCGTCGCCCTCGGTATGGAACCTCAACTCGTTGTCACTGTCTCCCTTGTTGTCCGACAAGTCGACGATATCGTTTACCTGAACGCTTTCCGTTGCCCCGCCAACAAGCAGCTTGAAATCCCCGTATGCAAGAGATCCGTCGCCAACCACCGGAATGGCAGTGGCGGCATTGCCTTCTCCCCAGTCGGAAGCCGTTAACTCGAAGGTCAAAGCCGTCTGGCTGATGCGCTGGACTTTCAGAGTGTACCTCTTGTTGGCCTCGATGCGCCTTTCGGTATCCAGATAAACGGTAAACAGCTCGGCCTTGCCGTCGCCGGAGTAAACACCTTCAATCTCGATAGCGGTAGAATCCGCCTCAAGGTAATGATCCCTGTCAGCCAGGACTCCCGGCCAAAGATAGAACGCGCCTTCAACGGCCCCTCCGTTCATACCCGGAATACCGGAAACATCAATCGCATTGGCGCCTTTAAAAGATACCCTGCCGGAAACAGGAACGCGCGCCTGACCGTTGGTTTCGGCAGTGAGATAACCCGACGGTTTGGTATTCAAAACATGGATCCTTGTTATTTCAAAGAACGTTTCGTTTGCGTTGTAACCTTCTTGACCCGGTACCAGATTGTTGTTGGCCGGATCGCTGTCGGCAGTCAGGTTGTCTATGTCGAAACGGGCCACACGATGACGCAAATTAACCTGCTGGACAGGATCGGTTTGTGCAGACAGGGCGTCTATCACCGTATAGCCGACCATCAACATGTTGCTGCCGGAAACCGGAGATGTTCCGGTGGTTGCAACGGCAGAGGTGAAGTCGTTGAGGGTAGTACTGCCAACCACAAAACCGTCCGTAATATTCCCGTTGACGTTGGCAACGGCATAGAATATATAGTTGCCGTTGCCCGTGGCGGCAAATTTGTTCACATCGAATGTCACCTTGCGCGCTCCGACTTCGTCCGCAGACGCCGTTTTCCTTGCAACCAGCTTTCCGTCATCCGAATTTTGGAACATGTAAACGGTAACGTCATTAATCCTGATTTCATCTTCCGTTGCTTCCACGGCGGTTTCGCCTGTGGTTTCACCTGCAATAGTATAAGTCACGCTCCGGCGGGGAACAGGAAAACTGAAAGTCAAAGTACCCGTCTGTCCGATTGTCTCCGGTCTGGAGACGCTCTCTTCACTGCTGCAACCGGACAACAATCCGGCGACAACAATAACCATTGATAGAATCGCTTTTTTCATAAGTTTGAATTTTGTTAATGAATTTGAATAAATATACCCAACAAATATATTGTATTCGGTCGGATACTTTATTACAGATTTCCGCCTTTTTATATTCAATTAGCGGAATTGCGAGCGGAAATCAAACAGAGAGGCCGTTTTTATGCCTGTGACGTCACTCAAACCTGTCTGCTCCCTCCGATCTTTCGGATTTGACAGCACTTATTTCTTTGTCGCTTTGCACTATTTTCAACTTTCAATTCCTTTTTGCTTTTCTCTTTTCTCCTTCTTTGATTCGTAATTTTTCATTCTTCATTCTTCATTGACTCCATATTTCTTGATTCGCTATACAAGATTGTCGCGACGGCAGACAAGGGGTTGCAACCCTTTGCTATTTGCGCTATTTGCTTTCTTTGCGCTCTTTGCATTTAAAAATTCCTTTCAAACCGCATCATTTATATGCTGTTGATATTCACAGTATTCTCTGTCGTTTACCCATTAATTAATAAATAATTATACCACAAAGCAATAGATTTTTTCCAGAAAATGCGTTACCGATTCCCGCCAAAAAACAGGACTCCGGTTTCTTTTCGACTTGCGGCACAAAATCCGGGATGCGCAACAGGAGGGACGTCTTTATTTATACTTTTCGCAGCATATTTTTGCGCAGATACATTATAATAAAAACCGCATGGAATTCATCTGTTCATCTGTTCATCTGTGTATGCGTTTTTTACAATATACAAAACCATCCGGGCGCAGTATAAACACAATAAAAAACGGGCGAACATGCAGGATAAATCAAGATGCGTTTGCCCTGTTGATGAATGGAAATTATTATCTTTGTATTTTCCAGTCTCTCAATATCGGAAATTTGCATGGTTTGCCATTATGGACAGATTCTTCCATTCGCCAATGAGAGCGATGTTTTAAATTTGAAATGAGAAATCTCGACGATCTGAATATACAAAATGAATTAAAAGGGAAGTTCTCGGATAAAATATTCGAGACGATTTCTCTAGCCGCCGATAATATGCGTCTCGAATGTTATGTTATTGGAGGATATGTACGCGATATATTTCTGCATCGCCCGTCGAAGGATATAGATATTGTGACAGTCGGCAAAGGCATGGAATTGGCCGAAGCTGTTGCCCGGAAGCTGGGCAAAGAAGCTTGTTTGTCGGTGTTCAAGAATTTCGGGACGGCGCAGATTAAATACAGGGATACGGAGATCGAGTTTGTGGGTGCGCGTCGCGAATCTTATCAAAGGAACTCCCGGAAACCCGTAGTTGAAGACGGTACATTGGAAGATGACCGGAACCGTCGCGACTTTACGATAAATACTTTGGCGGTTTGCTTGAATAAAAGCAGGTTCGGAGAGTTGCTTGACCCGTTCAACGGATTGCAGGATATGGAGAATCTTGTTATCCGCACCCCGCTTGACCCCGATATAACCTTTAGCGACGATCCCCTGAGGATGATGAGAGCCATACGGTTTTCGTCCCAGCTGGGATTTGATATCGAACCCGAAACATTCGATGCGATAACCCGGAACAAAGGGCGTATCGGTATAATATCAGGCGAACGTATAATTGACGAACTGAATAAAATTGTATTGTCGCCCAAGCCGTCCGTCGGATTTATTCAGCTCGACCAGACAGGTTTGCTATCCGCTATATTTCCGGAACTGGTTGCTCTGAAAGGAGCTGAAACAAAGGAAGGTATGGGGCACAAGGACAATTTTTACCATACACTTGCCGTACTTGACAATATTTCGAAGAAAACGAACGATCTGTGGCTCCGGTGGTCCGCCATTTTGCACGACATAGCGAAACCGGCGGTCAAACGCTTCGACACAAAATCGGGATGGACTTTCCATAACCATAATTTTATTGGCGAAAAGATGATCCCCGGAATATTCCGCCGGTTGAAACTGCCATTGAATGAAAAAATGAAGTATGTGCAAAAGATGGTAACATTGCACATGCGCCCGCAGGTGCTGGTAGACGAGAATATAACCGATTCGGCCGTGCGCCGCTTGTTATTCGAGGCAGGAGACGATATAGACGATCTGATGACCCTCTGCCAGGCAGATATAACATCCAAAAATCCGGAAAAAGTACGCCGGTATTTGCGCAATTTTGATATAGTGCGCCGAAAGCTGAAAGAAATAGAAGAGAAAGACCATGTGCGTAACTTTCAGCCTCCAATCGGAGGAGAAGAAATTATGGAAATATTCGGTTTGTCTCCGGGAAAAGAGATCGGACGTCTGAAATCATCCGTTAAAGATGCAATACTGGACGGCGTGATACCGAATGAATACGACGCGGCATACGAATATCTGATACAAAAGGCCGGGAAAACAGGGCTAAAACCAAAATAGAATATGACGGTGAAATCGATAATAGCGGCAGTAGACGAAAAAAACGCGATTGGCAAGGATAACAGCCTGCTCTGCCATCTGCCCAACGATCTGAAATACTTTAAACGGATTACGGAAGGACGCCCCGTCATTATGGGACGGAAAACATTTGAGTCATTGCCAAAGGGCGCTCTGCCAAACAGGAGGAATATAGTCGTCACACGAAACAAAGAACTTCGCTTCGACAAGTGCGAGATGTGTTCGTCTATCGACGAGGCTATCAAGTTGTGCAATAATGAACCGGAAATATTCTTCATTGGAGGCGGTTCCGTCTACAAAGAAGCCGTCAATATGGCAGACAGGCTATATTTGACCCGTATTTACCACAAGTTCGAAGATGCAAACATCTTTTTTCCTGAAATCGACCCTCGTCTATGGATGGAGACGTCGAGGGAAAATCACACTATGGACGAGAAACATAAATATGAATACAGTTTTATTGTTTTCGAGAAAATAAAACCTTAATATTTTTGCTTATATTAAATAAACATCCTATTTTTGCAACCCGAAACTGAGGGAAGAATAATAACAGAAAATATATACAGCGATGAAAAGAACTTTTCAACCATCAAACAGAAAGAGAAAAAACAAACATGGTTTTCGCTCGAGAATGGCTACGGCAAACGGGCGCAGAGTGCTTGCATCCCGCAGGGCCAAAGGCAGGGCTAAACTTTCGGTTTCAGACGAATACAGCAAATAACAGCTTGTAAAAAGATATTTTGTTCAGGCAAATAAAGTAGGAATTAATATTAATTCTTACTTTTGTTGTTTATCGTTGGTAGTTATGGAATTAAATTGGTTCGATCTGGTGGTTGTAATTCTGGTGTTGATAACGCTGATAAAAGGATTCTTTTCGGGATTGGTGATGCAAACCGCCGCTCTCGCCGGAATTGTATTGGGAGCTGTCTTCGCGGGAAAACTGTCCGGATTCATTGCTCCCCGGCTGATCAACCTGACCGGCGGCCCGTCTCATATAATAGGTCCCCTGTCCTATCTTGTCGCGTTTATTGCCATACTCGTGGTTTTGTTCTTTGCGGGAAAACTGCTTGAGTCGTTTGTCGACGCGCTAAAGATGACCATGCTGAACAGGCTCGCAGGCGCGTTGTTTTGTGCCGCCAAATGGATTATCGTATTCAGTATCGTACTGAATCTTGTAACAGAGTTTGACCGGCACAAGCAGATAATAAAAGAGGACACGCGAGAACATTCCCATACCTACCCTTTTATAACAAAAATAGCAAAGGCTGTGATCCCCTACCTCCGTTTCGATTGGATTGATCAGTCATCTTTTGCCGCATACGATTCGATCACTTTCACCAGTTTATCTTTCCCCGCCTGGCCCGTAACGCGGTCTACTTCTTTGCCGGCCCTGTAAACAATTATGGTCGGCAGCGCCTGTACGCCCTTGTCAATAGAAAACTTTTTGTAATTGTCTACATTTACCTTGCATATCTTCACCGAACCCCTGTATTCCACGGCTATCTCGTCCAGTATGGGAGCCAGACGGCGGCAAGGCCTGCACCATGCGGCCCAAAAGTCCACAAGGACAAGTCCCTTTGATGTTTCACTCCCGTAATTTAACGCAGACAACGTTACAACAGGCGATTTCTCTTTCGGTTTATCCTTTGTCTCGGCGGATACATCAACGCCAGCCGGAATGAACATACCTGACAATGCAATGCTCAAAAACGGGAATAAAGTTCCGGTTTTCATTGTTTTACCGTTTTAAATCTTGTAATGGAAACACAAATATAACAGGTGAAATCAATTAAAACACAATCGTTGCCATTATTTATTGATTTTTTAAAGTAATAATAACTTGAAATCAATTAATTTTGTATTTTATATGAATTTTCAGAAATGAATCGAGAACCGCTTATACTGGATTTGGATAAAGTCCTGAAAAAAAAGGCTCCAAAGATTTATAACAGGATACCTCGCGTTGTTATAAACTATCTAAAGCGCAAAATTCATATTGATGAGTTAAATGAAATACTCAGGATATACGCGGACAGGGAAGGGGTTGATTTTATGCAAGCCGTCACCGGATATTTCAATCTGACGCTTGACGTCAGAGGCCTTGAAAATATCCCGGAAAACAGGCGTTTCATCTTTGCTTCCAACCACCCTCTTGGAGGGCTTGACGGCATTTGCCTGTCTGCCGTTATAGGCGGGAAGTATGACAAAAAGATAAAATATGTGGTAAACGACGTCCTTTATTTTATAAGGAATCTGCAACCGGTCTTCCTTCCCGTGAATAAATACGGGAGACAATCGAAGCAGGCAGTCGTCGCGTTGAACGAGGCTTATGATTCCGACGACCAGATCATAACTTTTCCCGCAGGACTTTGTTCCCGCAAGGAAAAAGGAGCAATATACGATTTGCCGTGGCAAAAGAATTTCATACTGAAAGCTGTCGAATCCGGAAGAGATATTGTCCCTGTCTACTTTGACGGGAAAAATTCAAATATCTTTTACAGATTTGCAAATATAAGAAAGCGATTGGGAATAAAGTTCAATGCGGAACTGATCCTTTTACCCGATGAAATGTTTAAAAACAGGAATACGCGCTTTTCCATCACATTTGGCGAGCCTATTCCATATTCAACATTCGACAACTCCGTAAATGCCGCGCAATGGGCGGAATACGTAAAAGAAAAGGCATACAACTTGGCAAAATCAAACAGATAATAGATGGAAACAATCATATCGCCGGTAGATAAACGTTTCTTAAAAGCCGAACTGACGAAAGACAAGCGTCTGAGATATACCAACAAGGCTAATAACGAGATCTATATAATTACGCATCACAATTCTCCGAATGTAATGCTGGAGATAGGCCGTCTGCGCGAGATCGCTTTCCGGTATTATGGAGGCGGCACCGGCAAGGCCGCAGACATAGACGAGTACGACACAATGGATAATCCATACAAGCAGTTGATCGTATGGAATCCCGACGCAGAAGAAATAATAGGAGGATACCGTTTTATCTGCGGCCCGGATATTTGTTTCGACGACAGCGGCGAACCAATTTTGGCGACGTCGCATCTGTTTCATTTCTCTGAAAAATTTATAAAAGAATACCTGCCCTATACTTTCGAGCTGGGCCGTTCGTTTGTCACACTGGAGTACCAGTCCACTCTTGCGGGATCGAAAGGCATATTTGCACTCGATAACCTGTGGGACGGATTGGGGGCGCTGTCTGTAGCTGACCCGTCCATGAAATATTTTTTTGGAAAAGTGACCATGTACGATACCTACAATACTCAGGCCCGCGACATGATCCTCTATTTTCTGGGTAAGTACTTCCCCGATTCCGACAGGCTGGTTTGGCCGAAACAGGCGCTCCGGATAGCAACGGACGAGAAAAAGCTTATACGGCTGTTTGACGAAGACACATTCAAGTTCGACTACAAGATATTGAATACTTCCGTTCGCCGGTTGGGACTCAACATCCCGCCGCTTGTAAATGCCTATATGAGCCTTTCGCCACAGATGAAAGTATTCGGCACAGCTGTAAACGACGCCTTTGGCAATGTGGAAGAGACAGGCATACTTATTAATGTAGACGAAATTCTTGAAGAAAAAAAGAAGCGCCACATAGAATCTTACCTGAGGGATAAACCGTCGAAACGATTCCTCAAACGCCTGCGCCAGATGATAAACTGGAGTTGGTCGAAATACGAAGATAAACCAAAGAAAAAAAATGAAAGCTTTTTTACAATCTCCCGCAGGAGCAATAGAACTCAAAGAGACTGACGGTTTTATACCGGCTCTGAAATTCGTTGCCCGGACACTTGAAACAGAGAGTTCATCAGTTCCCTTTCCCGATGAAGGCAAAGGACTTGGCGGGTATGCCTGCAGACCGGATGTAAAAAAGAAATCGCCGGAATTGAAAAACCGTTACAAAGATTCCCTGTAATGCTTGATTTATCCCCGTACAGAATCATATTGGCTTCCAACTCTCCGCGCAGAAAAGAATTACTGTCGGGACTGGATATCGACTACGAAATAAAAACGCTGCCGGATATAGACGAGTCATACCCCGATGATCTGCAAGGCGAAGACATAGTTATCCACATTGCCAGGGCGAAGGCCGATGCGTATAAAGATCATTTGGAAAACAATACCCTGCTCGTCACGGCCGACACAATCGTTCTGCTCGACGGGAAAGTATACGGAAAGCCCTATGATGACGAAGACGCCAAACAGATGCTCCGAAATCTCTCGGGCAAAACGCACACGGTGATAACGGGGGTCTGCATAAGCGCGAAAGAAAAGCAAAAAGCATTCGGCGTATCGTCGGAAGTCAGATTTGCAAAACTTGAAGAAGACGAAATAGAATATTATGTAAACAAATATAAACCACTGGATAAAGCCGGAGCATACGGCGTGCAGGAATGGATAGGCTATATCGCGGTAGAACATATTTCGGGTTCCTATTTCAATATCATGGGTTTGCCCATACAACGGCTGTATCGGGAATTAAAAGGATTTTAACCGGAGGCGTCTTTTTAACCGGATTTGCGGACTATTAATCTTTTTCATTAAGAAATACATTAAGAATAAAACGATTACCTTTACCGCATGAAAATGTTTGAGAACAACAGAATGTTATTGCGATACCTTTTCATGACAATAGCCATGATAATAGCTTTCGGCTCGCTTGCCGTATCTCATTATCTGGTAAAAGACCTCTCGGAAGAAGAGCGCAACAAGGTTGAGATCTGGGCCGAAGCGATTAAAGAAATGGACGGCAACACGGAAGGCGCAAATATGAATCTGGTTCTCCATGTTCTGAAAAGCAATACCACCATTCCCGTTATTTTATACGACAAGAAAGACGGCTCCCATACGTCTACAAATATGGAACTGCCCGAAACGGGCGGACAGGAATTTTTGAAACGGAAAGCAAAGGATTTCGAGAAAAAGCATGCGCCTATTATCATTGAGGCCGAAGACTTCATCCAGTATGTGCTGTATTATGACGATTCGTACACGTTGAAGCGTTTGCAAATATATCCTTGCATACAGGTGGGCGTGCTGATTGTTTTTATGATAACAGCTTTTTTCGCCTTGTTTATAATGATGAGAATGGAGCAAAACCGCCTTTGGGTAGGCTTGTCCAAAGAAACCGCCCATCAGCTGGGCACGCCGATTTCCTCATTATTGGCATGGCTGGAATACCTGAAACTCAAAAACGCGGACCAGTCCATTCTTTCCGACATGGAAAAAGATGTGAATCGTTTGCAGAAGATTGCCGACCGGTTTTCTAAAATCGGTTCCACGCCTTTGTTGGAACAAAAAGATCTAAACGAAATCATAAGACAGTCGGTATCCTATCTGGAAAAAAGGATTTCAAAGAAAGTGACCTTTGAACTTCAACTGCCGTCTGCCCCTTCCTGCATCAACCTAAGCGAGCCCCTGTTGAGCTGGGTATTGGAAAACCTGACTAAAAACGCAGTGGACGCAATGGGAGGACAAGGCAGGATCATTTATACACTGTCCGACAGGGGTAAAACGGTAAGCCTGGAGATTCGGGACACAGGAAAAGGAATTCCCAAATCCAGGTTCAAAACGGTATTCAATCCCGGATATACCACAAAAGCAGGGGGTTGGGGGCTAGGCCTGTCTCTTGCCAAACGTATCATAGAGTCGTATCACAAGGGAAGAATCTATGTGAAATCATCGGAGATGGGAGCGGGTACAGTTTTCTGTATAGAGTTAAAAAGGCCTAATTAACATCTTCCATAAAGACTGCCGCCTTCGAAAACAGGATTATTTTCTTATTTTTGCGGCTATTCGTTTAGAAACTGTTTAAATTTTAGTCAATGAAACGCTTTGGTTCTAAAACGGCTCTTGTCGGAAATTGTATCGTTTGCACAGACGCGGCGCGCCGCGTTTCTACGTCTTTTCGACTGAAAAACAGCCCGTTTTATATCTCAAGATCACATTCCTTAAAAATTTAAACAGGTGCTTTATTTTAACAATTTTCCGGAATCCAATGATTAAATTTTCCAGAGCCTTTTGGGTCGCCAATTCCGTCGAATTACTTGAGCGGCTGGCATATTATGCCGTGTTTATTGTAATTACCCTTTATTTATCCAACGTCTGGGGCTTTTCAGACATCGAAGCCGGTATTGTATCGGCTATATTTTCAGCCATGCTGTATTTCCTGCCTACTTTTGCAGGGGCATACGCCGACAAAATAGGATTCAGGTCATCCATTATGCTGGCTTTCGCCTTGCTGACCGTCGGATATGGCGGTTTGGGCCTGTTGCCGACCCTGCTCGAAAGCGCCGGATTGGTGGAATATGGTATGACGACCGCCTTTACAGGCCTTGAAACAAGCTATCTGCGTTGGAGTATCGCGCCTGTACTGGCGCTCGTCGTTATCGGAGGAGCTTTTATAAAAGCCGTTATATCAGGAACCGTAGCGCGAGAGACCACATCGGAAAATCGCGCGCGCGGATATTCGATCTTCTATATGATGGTAAATGTCGGGGCGTTTACAGGGAAAACGGTTGTGGACCCCTTGCGCAGAAGTATAGGCGACGAAGGCCTTGTGTATCTCAATTTCTTCTCTGCTTCGATGACATTTCTGGCATTGATTGCAGTATTCTTTTTCTATAAATCCGTGAAGACGGAAGGCAAGGGAAAGAGCCTCGCCGAGACAGGAAAGGCTTTATGGAAAGTTTGCCGGAATGGACGGCTGATTGTTTTAATACTTATAATCAGCGGTTTCTGGATGATACAGAGCCAGATGTACGCAACCATGCCGAAATACGTGATTCGCATGATCGGGGAGGGAGCTTCGCCGGGATGGTATGCCAATGTAAACCCGCTGGTCGTATTTTTGTGCGTCAACTTTGTCACTTCGCTGATGAAGAAACGCAAGGCTTTGACGTCAATGACTATAGGTATGCTGATCATCCCGTTCTCCGCATTGGTTATGTCGTTTGGCAATCAAATAGGAAGCGCTTGCGTGATGGGCTTGCATCCTGTTGCCTTTATGATGATAGCCGGTATTGCCATGCAGGCGCTGGCGGAGTGTTTTATTTCGCCACGCTTCCTGGAATATTTCTCGTTGCAGTCGCCCAAAGGGGAAGAGGGGCTTTATTTGGGATTCAGCCACCTGCATTCGTTCTTTTCATACCTCTTTGCTTTCGGTTTGTCGGGTTTCCTTCTGGAAAGATATTGTCCCGATCCCAAAGGATTTGCCTCGCAGGCAGAATATGCCGCCGCTACGGCCAATGCGCATTATATTTGGTATGTCTTTGTCGGGATAGGAATGGTTTCAGCCATCGCCCTCGCAATATATGGCAAAGTGGTTCGGAAGATGGATAAAAGCAAGGAACAATAGAAATCCGGCCGGCAAACTTAAAAGCAATATTCCTGTGAGCATAAGTTCCGCCATAACGACCTGATTTTGAAACGACGCCGATAGCATGTGTGGTATCTACCCACTTTTGAGGGGGACAAGGTAAAGGCATTCAGTCCCGCCTCCATTTTAAACCCCTCGAATTCGAGGGGTTTAAAATTGGGATTGTACAAAGATTCCCAAATCCCCAATAATTCTATGGTATTTCTGTTTCTCAACCAGTTTCCGATTACGGCGTTGGGGTCGGCTGTACGGTCTTTCCCCTGAATTATTCATTCAACCGCTTGTCGGGATTGACAGGAGACGGGGCGCATTTACCCCCAATGAAGCGATTGGGGATGCGAAACTCGCCGTCCATAATCTGCGTTCATCCCTTCAATCCGCGTCGTCTGCGTGCAAAGAACAACGCTCCGAGCAAACGGAATTATGCGGATTTTTGCGGGCTTTTCCGGTACGCAAGGAGTTTACCGCAACAGTTTTCTGTTTTCAACCTCGTGCAATACGGTCATTTGCTGAATGGCAATTTTGTTGAGCTTTACCAGGCGTTCCTTTTGCGGTATGTTTTCATTGATAAATACGGCGTTCAGGTTTTCCATGTTCGAGAGGCAAATCAGCCCGTTGATGGTGGCGTAGTCGCGGATGTTGCCTTTCAGCGAGGGGTTTGCCTCGCGCCACTGCTTTGCCGTAACGCCAAATTCACAAAACCATTCAATCCTGCTTCCATTCTAAACCCGTCGAATTCGACGGGTTTAAAATTCGGATTGTGCAAAGATTCCCAAATCCCCAATAATTCTATGGTATTTCTGTTTCTTAACCAGTTTTTTATCACATCATCCGTATGTTCAGCGCTTTTATACCGTGCCAAATCAGTGAT